>NZ_JBVIIM010000038.1:0-64329 GCF_055569765.1 Streptomyces sp. NPDC031365
CCCCCCCCCCCCCTCCCCCCCCCCCCCCCCCCCCCCCCCCCCCCCCCCCCCCCCCCCCCCCCCCCCCCCCCCCCCCCCCCCCCCCCCCCCCCCCCTCCGCACGTCCCCGCCCTTCATCCCCGAGTAGGAGGCACCCTTGCACCCGATCCGCCTGATCTCCTTCGGCTACCTGCACCTGCCCACCGGCCCCGACGGAACCCCCGTCCCGCCCGCCGCCGACCGGATCGGGGACGTCCGCGACCGGCTCCGCGACCCGGCCGCCGCCCGCGACATCCTCGACCTCGACGGCCTCAACTCCCGCGTCCAGGACGTCATCCTCAACACCCCCGGCGCCCGCGAGCTGCTCGCCAACCTCGTCGACTACGCCGACCTCCCCGCCGGCCCCCGCCGCATCGCCATCGGGTGCGCGGGAGGCCGGCACCGAGTCGGGCCACGGCCCACCTGCTGGCCCGACGCCTTCGCCGCCGCGGCCACCAGGTCCTCCTCCACCACCGCGACATGCACCGGCCCGTGGTCGAACGCGCCGCTGCCTGAAGGCGCCCCGTACCGCCCAGCCTCGCCCGCCGGGGCTCAAGGGCGATTTCGACGCCGTCCACCGACTCCGCTACGAGGACCTGGGCTTCTGATGCGAACCAAGCACTCTGCTGCCACGCCAGTGCCAGCACGTATCCAGCGAAAACGCACCAAGGGATGGCGCGCCGGGAGCGCGAGGGTCGTCGACCGCAGCAGCCGCTACGGCAACCCCTGGCGCTTCGAGAACAGCCTCGTCATCGCACCGAACGGCACCACCCGGGACATGGGCACACCGGCTGCCGCCCGCAAGGAGGCCAGCGCCCGATACCGCTCCTGGCTGGACGGCGAGGGCCCTGACTTCTACACGGTCGGCCGTAAGACGTTCGACCGGCGCCGTGTCCTCGCCGGCCTGAGCCGCCTGCAGCGCCGTGACCTGGCCTGTACCTGCTCGTTGCCCCGCCCAGGCGAGCCCGATCACTGCCACGCGAACGTGCTCCTGGAGCTGGCCGCACACCCCGAGAGGATCACCACGTGATGGGACCCATACCGGTGCCGTCCCCGCGCGGCTACCGTGCCGCGACCCTGCACCTGACCCTTGACCCTGCCGAGCACGCCCGCCGCCAGCAGACCGGCCTCGGGCACATCAGCGACTCACACTGCGCCCTGCTGGACACGCTGATGGTCCTCCCGACCGGCGCCCCCTTCCCGGTCGACGGCCTCACCGAGCGCCAGCAGAACGCCGTACGCCGCGCCCCCGCCGGGATCCTGGACCTGACCCTCGGGATCGTCACCCGGCACGCCATCCGGCCCTGCCGCGTCGACCTCGCCACCATCCACGCCACCTGCACCCGCGACAGCATCGGCCGAGCAAGCTACTACGCCCCGTTCTGCACCCGCGCCGTCGTCACCCCCACACCGCCCCGCCGCAACTACCTGCTGTCCGAGGCGAACTACTGGGGAATCGGCGTCTTCCTCGACCACGGGAGCGGTGAGCTCGAGACACTCGTCGAGCCCGATCTGTGGCGACCGAAGCGGCACACACCCGCCGCCTGGCGCTTCGCGGAGGCCGCGTACGCCTCCTATCTCTCGCGCACCCCAGACCCCCAGACGGCCAAGACCCTCAACAACGCAGGAGAACAGACCCGTGGGTGACAACACCGGCATCGAATGGACGGACTGCACCTTCAACCCCTGGTGGGGATGCTCGCGGGTCTCGCCCGGATGCAAGAACTGCTACGCGGACCAATTCGCCCGCCGCTGGGGCCTCGACCTCTTCCACCGCGGCGGCGAGCGACGGATGCTGTCCGACCAGTACTGGCGCAAGCCCCTCGCCTGGGACCGCCAGGCGGAGGAGAGCGGCGTACCCCTCCGCGTCTTCACGGCCTCCATGGCCGACGTCTTCGAGGACCACCCCCAGGTCACCGAAGCCCGCGGGCGTCTCTGGCAGCTCATCGAGCAGACCCCCTGGCTCCGGTGGCAACTGCTGACCAAGCGGCCGGAGAACATTGCGGCCATGGCCCCGTGGGGCGACGCCTGGCCGGACCACGTCTGGATCGGCACCAGCGTCGAAGATCAGCACTACGCCGAGGAGCGCATCCCCCTCCTCCTGAAGGTCAACGCCGCCGTCCGGTTCCTCTCGTGTGAACCGCTTGTGCAGCAGATCGATCTGGAGCCGTACCTGGCCGACGGCACTACCGGCGCAGGCATCAACTGGGTCATCGCCGGTGGCGAATCCGGTGCCAAGGCCCGCCCGATGAACCCGGCGTGGGCCCGCAACCTCCGGGACCAGTGTGACGCAGCGGGCACGCCCTACTTCTTCAAGCAATGGGGCGCGTGGGCGCCGTCCGGCCGCATCGCCATCGGCGGAAACCAGCGTGGCCACGCCCTGGTGGGCGACCCGGTCGACGGACTCGGGCACCGCGTTGAGATGGTCCGCCTCGGCAAGAAGAAGGCCGGGCGCCTCCTGGACGGCCGACTGCACGACGCCGTGCCGCCTCTCAGCCCTGCCAGGGCAACAGCTTCCGAAGCCTGACTCCCCTCGGCGGTCTTTACGCCGTAAAGACCGCCGCCCTCCGCCTGTCCTCATGGCGCCGCCTGCGGAGGACACCGCTGATACCCACTGCCGGAGATCTGCCAGACGACCGGCAACCGGCTGACAGCAGGGGCGCCAGCCCCGACCTCGGGAGACACGAATGGACCCCACCCCACCGCCCCTCTTCCTCCCACTGCCCCCGGTCCCCGACGCGCGGGCAGCTCTCGTCCGTGACGATCCCGCCTGGCCCTTCCGATCGGCGTGCGCAGCCGGCGGAGGCATCGCCCACCTCCGGGTCTGGAAGGCCGAAGGCGAAGGCCACGTCGCCATCGTCACGGAGACCGGCCTCGGAGCCTCCACGACCAACAGTGCGGGCGAGATCTGGACGGAACTCACCGCCTGCTACCCCGGCCCGCTGGTCCTCTTCGAGCACTGGCCCGCTGGCAACTGTGACGACCATGACCGCCTCGACCAGGTCGCGATGGAAGACCGGCGCCCGGCCTGGCGCCGCATCTGGCCAACCGCCCCAGCCAACCCCGATCACGACCTCTGCACGGCCTGGATGCAGGCGTACGGGCACGACCTGCTCGGCGTATCCAACCCAGCCGTCTGAGCAACACGAGCAACAAGGCCCCGCCGTCGCCCGCGTAGTTCTGGAGCGGCTGCGGGGCCTTGTCATCGCCCCTCCTCCACTGCGACACCCGCCCCGGCCCGTCTCCTGCGCGGTTGCTTGCGGACCAGAACGATCTCTGCACCCTCTTTACGGCGTAAAGACCTCCCGAGTGGTCCCACCCGGGGAGCAGGGGACGGACAGCACACCCACACACACGGTCCAGGGCCGAAGAGGGCCACGGCCGTACACATCGACAACCTGCCTTCAGGGAGGCAGCAATGCTCGAAAGTACCGACTACATCGAACCCGGCGACCGCCCCGCCGCCTGGATGGCGCTGGCCCGCGAGTACGCCGTGCGGAACTGGCCCCGACACGAGATCGCCTATGCGCTGTGCGTCGACGAACCCACCGTCGACCAGCTGCTGGCCGATGGGGGAACGGCGCAGCCCGAGGCCACCGCACCCATCCAGTGAGCACAGCGGCCGCCCGCACCTGGCGCCCGGACGGACCTGGCTCCTTCCAGGCGCGTGCCGGCGTGCGCGCCGTGCGGGACCGTGATGGACGCCTCTGGACCCGCGGCTCAACCCGCTGGACGTGCACGAGCACGCACTGGATCCGGTGGCGGGTCCTGATCGCCGAACACGGGCCGGTCACTGAAGAACCGGCCCCGTGACCCAGGCCGGCGCACCAAGGGAGCCAGGCCGCCTCCACCCCGCCGCCCGCCTCTCGTGCCCGGCCGCCCTCGATTCCCGTCCACGGGCTTCGGAACAACGGCCCCACCCAAGCCGCGACTCTCTTCGACAACTCCCGTCGTACGAACGGACAGCCATGGAATCCCTTGAACAGACCCCCACCGCGGCCCCTGAGATACGGCGCGCCGCGGTCATCTCGGACTGCGGCCGGTACCGCTATCTCTTAGTGCGGCAATGGGAGAACACCGGCCCCACAGCAGTGTTCGTACTGCTGAATCCCAGCACCGCTGATGGGACCAGCGACGACCACACCAGCCGGCACTGCATCCGCTACGCCCGGAGCTGGGGCTGCGGCGCCCTGCTCATCGTCAACCTCTACGCCTGGCGCGCGACCAAGCCGATCGAGCTGCGGACGGTCGAAGATCCGGTAGGCCCCGAGAACGACGCCTTCCTGTACGCCGCGGCCGCCACCGCCGAGGACTCCGGCGGGCCACTCGTCGGGGGGTGGGGCACCCATGCCCAACCGGACCGCATCTCCGCCGCCCTCGCTCTGCCTCACATGCACCGACTCAGCGCCCTCGCAGTCACCCGGCTAGGACAGCCCCACCACCCGCTCAGGCTGAGCCAGGCCCGGACGCCTGCTAAGTGGACACCGCCGAGCAATCAGGCCGCTCCCTCGCCACCGTGGCAGGGCGAGCCCAGTACTGCGCTGGCCGTGGTCATCATGCGCCCCGGCCTCCCCGACATCCGGCTGGGTCCTTATGCATATCCGCACCAGGCGACCTCGGTCGCGAGCAGCCTGCGCCTCCAGATGCACAGCACCCAGCACGTGGACGGCACCACCGTGACCGTTCAGCCGTACCGGCGGCACCTCACCTACCAGGATCCCCACGTCCCGACGGATCCCTTCCAGCTCGCCAGCATGATGGATGAGGAGGAACCCAGCGCGGTGATGGGGCACGACTTCCCCGACCTGTGGGCACGACTTCCCCGACCTGTGGGCACGACTTCACGCGCAGGAGGGCCACGACCGTGCGAGTTCCATCTGGCGCGCGGCCGGCACCATGTACGACGCGATGCACAGCGAGGCCGTCCCCGAGTAGGCACGGCGCCCAAGAGGCGCTTCGCATCGACCATCCACCCCGCAGTCCCTCGGCCGATCCGCGCCACGAAGAGCCCCGCACCCTGGACACGCTTCCAGGGTGCGGGGCTCTTCGTGTTTCACGGCCGGTCTTTACGCCGTAAAGAGCCTGCCGCGCCCGACCGAGGCGGGGAGCCCTCCTCGCTGACGCAGAACGTTCAGGTACTGGAGACCCGTGGGAGTGAAGCCCTGCAGCAGCAGCCAGCGCTGAAGGGGCCGATTCGGATTGCCCAGTTGACGCACTGGGCAGGGTGCCGATGGCGGCCACCAGGTCCGCCGCCAGGCCCGGCGGCACCTCGCGACGCCGGTCTTTACGGCGTAAAGACCGGGGGAGTGCGAGCCGTGGCGTGCTCTGCTCGTTAAGCTCCAGCCCGAGAACCCCCATCGAGTACCACCCTCAGGAGCGTGAATGGCCGGGGCGCACAACACTCTGTCCGTGGCGGAACGACGGGCCCAGCGGGAAGCGGAGCGACGCGCTGAGGAAGACCGCCAGCGCGCTGAAGCCGAGCAGAGAGCTGCAGGCAGCGGCTTCGACGTGGCGATCGAAGAACTCGCCAACAACCCCCGCAACGCCCGCGAGCAGCTTGAGGGACTCGAAGGGCTCGCCGGCACCTACGAGTCCGTCGGCCTGCTCCAATCGGTCGCCGCGATCCCGGCCGAGGTGTTCAAGGCGGCCTTCCCGGAGAACGCGGACGAGATCGGCGACGCCCGCTTCGTGGTCATCGGCGGCAACCGACGCCTTGCGGCGGCCCGCCTCGCGGGCATGGACAAGCTGCCCGTCCTGGTGAACAGGAAGGCCACGACACGCAAGGACATTCTGGTCGCAGCCGCCACTGAGAACCTCTCCCGCGAGGAGCTCAAGCCATTCGAGGAGCTCGCGACCATTGAAGAGCTCAAGAAGGAATTCGGGACCTACGATGCGGTCGCCAAGGTCCTCGGGAAGTCAGGCGGATGGGTCTCCCAGCGCCGGCGCCTGCACAACCTGCAGCCTGAGGTCCGCCAGGCCCTCGAGGAACGCATCCCCGGCATGACGATCGAGCTGGCCCGACAGCTCGGCACGATCAAGGACCGCGACGAGCAGCTCGCTGCCTGGGAGCAAGAGAGGGCCCTGGCGGCCGCCCGTGATGCTGAGCCCAAGCCCGACAAGGGCCGAAAGCAGGGCAGTGCCAGCAAGAAGGCCGCGAAGAAGTCGGTCCCCAAGCAGGGCGGCGCCAGTGGTGACGAACTGGACGAGGCCACCAAGGCACGGCGAGCAGCGTGCCTGGCGACCGTCTTGGATTTCACTGAGGATGCATCCCGGCTCCACATCATCGCCTTGCAGACCTCAACCGCCCCGGATGAAGCTGTTGCGCTCGCATCTCAGTGGCTGGGCGAAGCTGGCGTCGGTGCCTCAGCTCTGAGCCTCCCGTCGCTCCCCGGCGACGAGGGCAAGGGCCGGCAGGCGAGGGCCGCACTCGCGCTCTCGCTCGCGCACTGCGAGATCCACATGGCGCGCAACGGCGGCAACGACGCCGCACACGCCAGCGCCTACCTGGACTGGCTCGGCACGCACACCGACTACCAGCAGGCCGACAACGCCGAGTCCGTCCTCACCGCGTAACTACGGAGACCCTTCGTGACCACAGACGCTCAACCCCTCCCGGAGGACACCGGACGCAAAACCCGCGTCCTCGTGTGCACCAACGGCTCCGCCGGGTCCGGGAAATCAACCACAGCCGCCGCTCTCGCCTACGCCGCAGCCAAAAAGAAGAAGAAGGTCTGCGTCATCGGCTTCGACAAGCAGCGGGACATCTCCCGCCTGCTCGGGTACGACGACCCGGACGGAGACGAAGACCTGCCCACCCTGTACGACGTGGTGGACAAGATCTGCTCGCTCGCCGAAGCAGTCGTGCCAGCCCTGGACAGCAAGACCAAAGAGGTCATCCCGAATCTGTGGGTCGTGCTCGAGTCGAAGAAGCTCGAACGCCTGGACTTCAAGCTCGCGGGCGAGACCGCGAGGGAAATGTGGATGTTCCACCTCATCGGTGAACTGCGAGGGCGCTTCGACCTCATCGTCTTCGACTGCCCCGGCGACGTGAAGCTTGCGACTATAGGAGCGATCATCGCCGGAGACGAAGTCGTCGGCTGCACCAAGTCCCAGGAGAAGGAAGCACGCGGCCTCACCGAACTTGAGGACAAGATCGCCGAGGTGGCGAGAGCGTACGGTCACACGGGCATGCCCACCGGCATCGACTGGGTGGTCATCACCGAAGGCGTCGAGCACAACTCGCAGGGCAAGGTCTACAAGGACATGGAGAACCAGCTCCGGGAGGCCTACGGAGACATCGTCCTGGAGACGGTCAGCGACGACGTGAAGGTCCCCGAGGCCTACACGGCAGGCCAGCCCGTGACGCTCTTCAACCCGAACTGCCGGGCCGCCAAGGCCTACACGAAGATCGGTCGCCAGATGAACCTGTACCGATGAGCTCTTTACGCCGTAAAGATCGCCACGCGACCCCCGGAGCCCCCGCGCCGGGGGTCGCCTCTTTACGGCGTAAAGAAGCCGCAGGGGCTGCAGCAGGAGCGGTCACGCGGTCACTTTTCGCTGACGATCCGCAACAGACGTCCTCCGTGACCCTCCAACCCGCCACGCCTCGTGGGAGTGTGAGAGCTGCTCATTAGTGAGGTACGAACAGGGGAGTGGTACGTGGCTGCGGGGAATGGTGAGATACCCCAGCTGACCCGAACGCATCGGGTCCTCATCGGCGTCGTCGTGTTCGGCGCCGTCATCATCGCCGGCATCGGCTTCGCGGGCTCGTACGCGGCCGTCCGTGAGCTGGCCGTCCAGAAGGGCTTCGGGAACTTCTCCTACGTCTTCCCGATCGGCATCGACGCAGGCATCTGTGTCCTGCTGGCCTTGGATCTCCTGCTGACCTGGATCCGCATCCCCTTCCCCCTTCTTCGCCAAACAGCCTGGCTGCTGACGTCAGCGACCATCGCCTTCAACGGCGCGGCGGCCTGGCCGGACCCGCTGGGCGTGGGCATGCACGGCGTCATCCCGATCCTATTCGTGGTCTCCGTCGAGGCGGCCCGGCACGCGATCGGCCGCATCGCGGACATCACCGCCGACAAACACATGGAGGGTGTGCGCCTCACCCGCTGGATCCTCTCGCCCGTGCCCACGTTCCTGCTCTGGCGACGTATGAAGCTCTGGGAGCTCCGCTCCTACGACCAGGTCATCAAGCTGGAGCAGGAACGCCTCGTCTACCAGGCAGCCCTCCGCTCCCGCTTCGGCCGCGGATGGCGACGCAAGGCCCCCGTCGAGGCGCTGATGCCGCTGCGACTGGCCCGCTACGGCGTCCCGCTCGCCGAGACCGCGCCTGCCGGTCTCGCCGCAGCCGGAATCGAGGAGCCGCCGATCCAGTTCACCCTCGAGCGGGTCTCCGCCCCCACGCGGCCGGAAGACTCCGTACTCGACACCGCGGCGGGGCACGAGCAGCCAGCGGCCGAGCTGGAGAGCGCAGCGGCGGAACCAGGCCAGGCTCCGGTCTCAACTCCGGGGACTGAGCTGCCGGAGGATCCGCAGGAATCGACCGCGGAAGCCGCTGAGCGGTTCGCCGGGGCATACCAGGCGTTCCTCACCCAGTTCCAGGCTGAGCCGACCCCCACGCAGTGGGCCTACTGGCTCCGCGACACCTATGGCATCTCCACGGGATCCGGTGACCCGCTCTCCGAGGACCAGGTGCAGCCGCTGCTCCAGGTCCTCCAGGCGCGCTACGCGCTCGATACTCAAGAGTCCGCCGCTACCGACGAAGCCGAGCCAGTCGACCAGTGGTACGACTACTTCCACAGCGCCTGGCGTACCTACGCGCAGGAGCACGGCGCGTACCCGGATGCCGCCGCCCTCGCCGCGTACGTGTACGAGCGCGACTCCATCACCGGAGACGGTGGCCGTCCCATCACGGGCGTCGACTTGGCAGCCTTCGTCGCGAGCTTCCAGGAGCACGAACTCGGAAGCAGCGAGCCACCCCCGGCTGAGACTGCCGCGGACCCTGGTGAGCATGTCGCTGCAGAGGTTCTCCCGGAGGGGGAGCCCGAGACGGCGCCCGCCGGCGCGGGCGCACAAGCCGCCAAGGAGCAGCGCACCCCGCGGGTGAACGCCGCCATCGATGACGCGCTACCGGAAGAGGGCGGCACGCCGGACGGGCCTGTCGGCTTGACCACCGTCGACCGCTACTACCTAGCGTGGATGGAGTACCAGGCACAGAACGGAGGCGAACCGCAGTCCTCAACGCGGGAGGCCGAGGAACTGTCCGCCTACTTGGCCAGCAAGGGAATGCGCGGCCGTGGTGACAAGCCGGTCAGCCCAGCCACCCTGCGCCGCTACCTCCTGCCGTTTCGCGTGTACAACATCTGGGCCGAACAGCGGGTGCGCAGCGATGTGCCGTCACTCGACGCCGTTGCGCAGGAGTGCGCAGCCCAAGGAATCACTGCGCAGTACAACAAGCCCCTCAAGGCCGACTACCTCGCCGAGCAGGCCGTCGACTTCGAGCGGCGCTGGCAGGCCCTCGGCCGCCACCACGCCGACGCGCAGCAGTAAGTCCGCCACCACGCACCGGTTGCGCATTAGCTCAGGTCACACTCGCCAGCCTGCGCAATGAGAAGAAATCCCTGATCAGCGGCGCATTGCGCAGGCATTGTGATCATTGCGCAGCCTGGCGTTTCGCATCCCTGCGTATTGCGCAGCCCCGCCCCTGAACCGACAAGGAGGACCAGATGCACGCCCTGCGCATCGACCCGGACGCCACCGTCACAGACCTCAACTTGCCCGCCGCCGATGCGCAGTCCGCGATCCAGGAGCACCTCGGATCCGATGCCGTCGACCACGGGGTCTACCACCGGCGGGCCGTTCTGCACATCCACGGCAACGGCAGGTATCTCGGTCTTCCCCAGAACCTGGCCGCATGGGCCCTGGCGAGTGCGTGGCGCGGCATGACCCTGTACCCACTGGCCGGCCACATCGTCGTCACGGGCCGCACAGAGAGCGGCGACGTGACGACCCTCGACGACGACCTGGTGCAGCACGCGAAGGCTGTTGCGCACACCGTCCGCGACACCCTGTCCGAGTGGCGTGCACGCCCTCCCGCCTCCAATGAGGCCGCCGCCAAGGAACTCCTCGCGTACGCAGCCCGCGACGTCGCCCCCCGCCAGAAGTGACGCGCCGAGCATCTGCGCTCACATCAGCTAGAGGGCCTTGCGTGCCGCCGGACCCGGGCCGTTGAGGAGCTCGCTGATGAGCTGCTCGGTCTCCGTCTCCAGCGAGCAGTCGAGCGCCCGATTGACCTGTTGGACGCGGGTGATGGCGGTGTGCAGTCCCTGACGGTTGCCTGCCGCAGCCTCAATTCTGCACCAGTCGCGATACAGCAGTTCCGCAGTATCGTCGACGTCGAGGCCGGTCGCGACGGCCTGGCGGGCCGCGCTGAGGTCGTGGTGCGGACCCGTCGGCGTGCGGTAAGTGGCCACGGTGTGCGCGACGTCGATGATGCGCGTGATCATTTCCTGCTGGTACGGCTCGGCCCAGGGCAGGGGCTTGCCGCCGAAGGGCCGGCCCCGAACCAAAGTGAGCGCCCTCTCCAGATCGGTCAGGCCAGCCGGCCCCAGCGGCAGGGCACGCTCGACGAGTTGAAGGAAGCGTGTCCAGTCGCAGCGCACGCCGGGGGAGAGCCGGTAGGGACTCTCGCCGGTCTTGCGGCGCGGCACGTAGGGGTCGCCGGCCGGGTCGTTCCCCAAAGAGCGACGCAAGCCCTGCATCCGGGCGTTGAGGGTGCTTAGCGACCAAAGGCTGACCGGATCCATGTCTGAACACAGGGCGTCGGCGCTCCGCCCGGGCCGGAAGAACAACAAGGCTGCGAGTTGCGCCATCCGCGGGCCGTGGCCAGTGCTGTCCACGCCGGTCACCTCGACCGGGCCCAGGACCCGGATCTCCGGCGCGTGCAGGTCCTGCGCCTCGCACTCCTCCTTTCGTTCCTCGGCGGAGTCCTCGCGGCCGTCACCCTCCGCGGCCTCTTCTCCCGTGGTGTCCGCGGCCGCCACGGGCTCGGGGTCCGGGGGCGCTGATTTGATGTCTGGGCCTGGCCGGGCGTCAGCCTGAGCCGACGTCGTGGGCAGGAGACGAAGTCCAGCGGGATCGGAGCTGGCGGCGAGCAGAGCAGGGAAGACTTCGCCGCCCACGTCTGCTGCCGCCGCCACTGCCAACGACGGGCTCGGGGGAGCGGACGTGGGCGCGATGGGTTCCTCCGATACGGGAGGATCCGGCTGCTGCACCGTGTCGGGCTCGTCCGGGACGTCCTGCCAGGGACCCTCGGCCGGGTGGGACGGTTGCCCGGACACCTTCAGCGCGGTGGTGATCTGTACGTAGGCGGCGTGCTCCAGACGCTGCACCGTGATGTCGATGCCGGCGTAGTCGAGGTTCTGCGGCTCGCTGAGTGAGGCGTTGAGGATCTCCGCCTCAGGGAAGTGTGCTGCCGCCGAACTGGCCGGAGCGACCAGGGTGACGGGCACCGTGCCGGACTTGTCGATGACATCGGCGAACTGCCAGGCCGTGTCTGCGTCCAGAGACGACGCGCACAGCAGCAGATACGGCTGATGCTGGGTCTCGGGCATCTGGTGCGCTTCCAGCAGCCGCTCGGACAGATCGCGCAGTGCGTGGGCGGCCTGCCGCATGTGGGCAATCCGCGCGGTGGGCAGCAGTTGCGGCAGGTCCTCACCGAACCCGATCGTCACGACCTCGACTTCACTCGCCCACGGACTCATCCCGAGCTCCAGGGCGAGAGAGGTGCACACCTCGGAGATGTGGACCGGATTGCCGTCCAGCAGCAGCGCAGGCAACTGCGCGAGATTGAGCAGCAGAAGCTCACCCGCCTCGGTGCTGCCGACCGTAACCAGCCCTGGATACGGTGCCGGCACCTCACGGGCGGCCTCCTCGTCCAGGAGGACCGCATCAGAGGGCACGACCCACCAACCGGCCTGTCCGGAGACGAAGGGCGCCTGCGCCTCCTGGGAGAGATCCTCGGGCAGCACCTCCACCGCGCGGGCGCCGATCCGTGCGGCCCGCAGCGGCGGCACGAGCGCAGCGTCCTCCTCCTGGGCCGCCCGGTGAGCCAGGGTTCGCAGCGCCACGTCAAGGCGGGCAGCGCCGCCCGGCTCGGCGGCCGCCGCCAACTGGGCCTCTGCGGTGGACGTCTCCGACGCGATAGCGATCTTCTCGCCAGGCTTGCGGCGGCGGCGCTGCAGCGTCCTGCGCAGCGCGAGAGCTCCAGTGATGGCGGCGGCCAAGAGCGCGCTGGCGCCGAGAACGGTGCGCAGGTTCAGCGGGCCGCTGGCCGGGGCCGTCACCGGGGCATCAGACGCCGTGGCGGCGGGTGACGAGGTAGCGGAGCCGGACGACTCAGCCGATGGCGAGGCGGCAGAGGGCGAGACGCTGGTGCTCGGCCCGGGCGTCGGGGAGGCCGATGCGGACGGGGAGACCTGATCCTGCCTCCCGTCCTCGGCGGGGCGGCTCGCCTGAGTGCTGGGGGCCGACGCTTCTGGTGCGGGAGCAGCGGTGTGGCTGGGCGCGGGCACCTGTTCATCCCCTGTGCTCCCGCCCGGCGTCTGCTCACCGTCGGGCTTCTGCGTGGCCGGGGGAGTGGTCTCTCGGCTCTCCGACTCATCACCGCGGTCATGGTCTTGGGGCGGCTGGTCGGCCTGGGCGCCGGGCACAGTGACCTGCTGTCCCGCGTAGATGACGTCCGGGTCGGAGATGGCGGGCAGCCCGTTCGGCTGCGGCTTGTCCCGGCTGGCCTCGAACAGGCGAAGCCACTCGTCACCGTCGCCAAGCTCCTTTTCCGCGATCTTCGACAGGTAGTCGCCGGAGTGGACCGTGACGACGTGCTCGCCCTTCTCGTCTGCAGCCGGGGCGCCGTCCTGCAGCTGCGTACGGACACCTCCTGCCGTATTAGGCATCTCCAACTGCCAGCCGGGCTGCAGAAAGCTGTTCGCGCGGAAGACTTGGCCACCGACCATGGTCCGGCCCTCGTTCAGGTCGGCGATCTCCCGCCACCGCTCGCCGTCCCCCAACTCCCGCTCGGCGATGCCCCACAGACTCTCGGCGGGCCGCATCTCGCGCACCGTGTACGACGTGGGGGATGCCGAGGTGCTCGCAGCGGACGCGGGGGGCTGATCGGCTTCGGTGGCCTGCGGGGCATGCGTCGCCTGGCCGGGGGTGAGGGCTCCGGTCGTGGCTGGCGCGGCCTGCGCGTCGGAGGCCAGAGCCGAACTCGTGGGCAGCAGGACCAAGATGCTGCCGATCAGAAGAGCGGCGGCCCGCTGTGAGGAGCCCAGACCGCGCGGGGCGCGCCAGGTCCGGCCACGCAGCTGCGCGATCAGCTCACGGACGGCGCAGAACGCGAACTGCGCCCACCCGATCCAGCCCACCGCGACGAGTAGCAGCAGAAACACCGCCCCGGTGTCCTGCCGGTCCAGCAAGTGCATGAGGTCGTCGTGGGTGGCATCCCAGATGGCCGGGGTGACCCAGACCAGCAGCAGCGGCAGCCCGGCGACCGCGGCGGCCAGGACGATCAAGCTCAGCACGGCCTTGAGGACCCGGGCCAGGGTGCGGCCGGCCGTCGCGGTGGGGGAGGGGGTGGTGCGCATCAATTTCCTTCAGGAGCAGTGACGCCATGCAGGAGGGTGGCCTTGCCATGGCCGGTCACCGACAGAGAGCCGATCCCAACCACCGACAGAAACTTCGTGTCGTACGAGCCGGTGACGTTGACGGTGAGGGTCTTGCCGTCGCCGGACACGCTGACCGTGCCGGTGGCGCCGGCAGAGCGCAAGTAGGCCTGCGCGGCGGCAGCCGCGTCCTGTGGATCCACGACGATCGCGTTGCCGCTGATGGCCTCGGCGGGATCGATGGCCTGCCCGCCCGCCCGGGCCGCTTCGCCGGCGACGTAGTCGGCGCGTTCCGTGGCACGCATCTTGCTCCCGCCGTCGACGGCGACACCGATGATCCCGAGCAGCGCGATGACGCACACGGCGACGAACACGGTGATGCCTCCGGCGTCGTCCAGCCGCGTTCGCCGTAGGCCTGCATGACGGAAGATCATCAGTCACCCCGCTGCCGGTACTGGTCCACTACCGAGGTGGCGGTCGACGTGAGCGTCTTCGCTCCGGGAACCCCGGGAAGTAGCAGACCGGAGAGATTGACCGTGCAGGTCACGGTCGCGGTGACCGTCGCTACCTGTCCCACCGGCACGTTCAGACCGCCCGTGTTGATGCTGACGCTGGTCGAAGCGCACTTGATGCCCTGGTCGCCCAGGGACTCAGCGGCCGCCGCCTGTGCGGCGCCCTGTGCGGCCCCCGCAGTGCGGTGAATCGAGGCCTCCCGCGCCGCGTCCTCGGCTGCCGCGTCGATCTTCGCCCCGGAGGTGACGAGGCGTCCCCCGGCGATAGCCATACAGATGAACATGATCAAGGCAGGGAGGATGATGGCAGCCTCGATCGCGGCGCTGCCCTCATCGCTGCGGAGTCTTCGAGCCCATCGGAACGTGTCTTGCACGTGGTTCACTCTCCCGGGACGGTCCATCGCTCCACCGGACCGGACGCCGACTGCGTGACCTGCAGGCCCGAAACGCCCGGGATCATCGACATGGCCGTGCCGGAGACCTGAACCTGCACACGCTCCCCGCTGCTGCTGGCCGTGACGCTGTAACCCCGCAGGCTGTCACCCGCGGCGCGCCCCAGCACCTCGCGGGCCCTGGCCGAACCGTCGGCCGGACTCGCCTGGTAGGCGCGAGCTGCAGTGAGGCCCTCGCGGGCAGCGGTCAGCGCAATCTGGCGGGCGTAGTACCACATGGAAGCCTGGATGACGGCGATGGTGGCCAGCAGCACGAACGGGTAGACGATCGCCATCTGGATGGCCGTGTCTCCCCGGTCATCGCGCCATCGTCGGTCGCGCCACCAGGCTCTCAGCCGATCGCCGCTTTTCATCAGATGCCGGCCAGGTTTCCGTTGTACTTGGCGATCACCACGGCGATGGTTCCGGCGATCACCAGGGCGCCCGTGACAGCGGCGACCCAGATGATGACGGTGGTGATGCTGATGTCACCCCTGTCAGGGCGACGCGCGGCCTCGGCCGTGGCCTCCTGAAGGCGCATGGCCAGCCAGCGGATGGCGCGGTAGGAACGGGCTGCGGTGTACTTCATCGGGAGTGCTCCAGAACATGTTGAGAACGGTCGGTCAGACGGTGAGCATGCGGATCACCGCGGGGAACGCCATCAGCAGCATGACCAGTACGGCGAGGAGAGCTCCGGGGGCGGTCATCTTCTCGCTGGCTGCGTTCGCCTCGGCAGCCTGCGCGGCCAGGAGTTCGCTGTTGAGGGCGGCGGTGCGGGCCCGCAGCGCCTTGTAGACGGCGGCGCCGTCGGTGGCTGAACCCCGCATGATGTCGGCGACATCGTCCAGGACGGGCAAGTCGTAGGTGTCGGCGAGTTCGGTCAGTGCCTGATAGGGCGGGATCTTCTCCAGCCGGGCCCGGCGCAGCGCTGCCTGCAGATAGAGAAAGGGCCAGCCGCGGCCGACCTCGGCGGCCTTCTCCAGTGCTTCGGCGGGGCCGGCGTCGGCGGCCCGCTTGAGTGCGACCAGGTCCAGATAGGCGGACAGGGCGTGGGCGAACTCCTCCCGCGCCCGCTTGGCCTGGTCCCGCACCGCGAGATCCGGGGTGATGAACAGCAGCCCGGCGATGAGGAGGCCGACGGCGGCGGGAACGTAGAACGGCAGGGAGATGCCCGCGATGATCCATGGGATGGTGACGAGCACCGGGCAGAGCAGGCCGAGAGCGGCGAGGGCGGTCTTCTTGAGCATGAACTGGCCCGGCCCCTGACCGAGCAGGGCCAGGTTGGTGGTGGGGATCCGGACGCCGGGCAGGCGCTCGAGGCGGGCCAGCAGCCACCGGCCCCACCGCTCTTCGCGGTCCAGTTCAGGCTCGGGCAGGGCCAAGGCCGTCGGGGCGCTGCGTGCGAGGGCCGGGCCCAGCGCGGGCTGGGCGCGCAGCAGTTCCCGCACCAGCAACGCGAGGCCGGCGCCCACGGTGCCACCGGTCAAGACGACGGGAAGCAGGTTCACGGGGTGACTCCTTCCGGCTCACGGCCGGCGACCGGCATGTCCGGATCAGCCACGGGTACGGGCAGGCGGACGGTGCTGGACGGGTCGGCGATCAAAAAGCGGGGGATGCGGCGGAAGGATCCCAGCTGCCGCATCAAAGCGAGCACGCCGATGAAGGCGGCCATCAGGAAGGCGAGCACCAGCTGGCCTAGCAGCGTGGAATATGGCTTGGTGTAGGCAGGCACGAAGAACCCGGCCACTACGACGCCCACGGTGAGGATGGTCATCCACCGCACCGTGGTGCGGGGCTTGGCCCGGTCCGCCTCAATCGACCGCTTACGGGCGACCTCGTCGCGGACTGTGCCCGCCAGGTCCTCCAGCGCCTGCGCCAGACCCGGACCGCGGTCGTTGACCGACAGGATGAGCGCGGCGACCACCTTGTCCGCGGTGACGTCGTCGAGTTCCTCGGCGAACGCACGCAGCGCCTCCTGCGGCCGCCAGCCCAGACGCAGCCGGTCGGACAGGTTGACGATCTGTGGGGCGAGCTCGTCCGGTGCCCCCTGACGGCTGGTGATCATCGCCTGTTCGAGGCCCATCCCCAACCTCAACAGCCCGGCCAGGCGTTGGGTCCACTCGCTGAGCGCCTCCAACTGCCCGATACGTTCCTGCGCCAGCTCAGCCGGGGCGATCAGCCAGGGCACACCGATGACGGCCGAGCCGAGCAGCGCGCCGCCCACGAAGTTCCCCGACACCAGCCACACGGCGACGAACACCACAACCGCCACGACGGTGAAGGTCCGCCGGCGCAGCCGGACGTCCTCGGCCTGTTCAGGGCCGGAGCGCAGGGCCTGCCACCGCTGCCGCAGCGGAGCCCGGCGCGGTGCGGTCGTGCCGAGGAGTCCAGCCACGGTGCCGATCAGCCCGCCGATGACGGCCATGCCGCTCAGCAGCCCCCACAACAGGATCATCGGCTTACCCCCACCTTCAGCGGCAGCGGCGCCTGCCAGGCCCCGTAGGGCTGCTGCAGCAGAGCGGAGTCGAAACCGACGCGGCGCAGGTCATCGATACAGCCCGGATCCATCCGGGGCACCGCCCGCAGCTCCCCGAACTCGGAGCCGGGGGAGAAAATCTCGTTGGTCGCGGGACGTCCGGACTCGCCGATCCCGGTCAGCTCCAGGACATGGGAGACGTAGCGGTGGCGGCGGCCGCCGATCTGCGTCTCGTCCGTCATGTCGACGTACACGATGAAGTCCAGGCCGTTGGCGGTCTGCCGGTAGGCGAGCTGCTCGGACAGGTTCTCCTGGGCGAGCGCGTACAGCTCGGCGATCCGGTCGAAGATGATGTCAGGCCTTCGGGCGTGGATGGTGCACAGGTTGCCGCCCGACCCGTTCGTCAACGCCTGCATCATGGCAACGACTTCAGGTCCGCGGACCTCGCCGACCACGATCCGCTCCAGCGACATCCGCAACGCGGGATGCATCAGATCCAGCAGCGTGACCTCGCCGGCACCCCGGCCGGTGACGTCCTTCTCCCCGTTGGACTCACGGCCCACCAGGGAGACGACCTGGCGGTGGTAGCCGTTGGCGTGGGCGAACAGCTCGTCCTCGGTCTGGATGGTGGCAAACCGCGTGTCCGGGTCGAACTCCTTGAGCATCGCCCGCAGCAGCGTGGTCTTCCCCGCCTTCTGCTTCCCCGCGATCATGATGTTCTTCTCCGCGCGCACGCACGCGCCGAGGAAGTCACGCAGGACCGGGTCGATCGTGCCGAGCCGTACCAGGTCGTCGAGATCGGCGTGGGAGACCCGGTGCCGACGGATGACCGCATAGGTCATCGGCCCCAGCCCGGAGATCGCCTGCAGGCGGGAGCCGTCCTGCAACGACAGAGCCAGCGTCGGGTTCGCGGTGGAGATGGTGCGCTCGTTGTGCCCAGAACCACGGGCCAGCTCCCGCAGCAGCTCCAGCAGTTCCTCTTCGGAATCGGCGATCGGCCCGACCATGCGGCGTTCGCCGTCGCCGTAGTCCAGCCACACTTCGTGCGGGCCCTGGATGATGATGTCCTCGACCCGCTCATCGTCCAGATACGGCTGCAACCTGCCGGCCCGAAAGAGCAGGTCGTACACGGCACGCCGGAGTGCTTCGTCTTCCTGCGGCGCCATCGCCTGGGCGTCCGACCACACCGCGACAGCCTCGTTGATCCAGTCCAGGCACCGCTGCTCTTCGCTGGCCCGGTCCATGTCGGGCGTCGTCTTGAGCAGTTCCTCGCGCTGCTTGGCGACCTGGGCCGCGATGTGCCGGGCGACTTTGTAGTCGACGGTGACCTGAGGCGTGGCGGCGCCGAGCGCGTGCGTACTCGAGGTAGTACCGGCCGGCGCGGGTGCGCCGTTCGCCTGATGCGGCCACGCCTGCTGGGGGCGGCCCGGCTGCGGAGCGACCGTGGGATCGGGGTGCAGAGGCCTAGCGCGCACGGGTCACCTCCCCGCCCGCATCCAGCGCGCCGCGCGGGTCGAGGCGGGCCCGGCGCATGGCGGCCCGCTGGACCAGTAGCGTGCTCGTCGTCCTGGCGGCCTTCATCAGCGGCGACTTGGTGAAGTGGCGAGGCTGGTCGGTGCCGTCGGACAGCACACGGGCGTCCTTCGGCGCGCAGGGCAGGGTCGCCACCACCGGCACCTGCAGCACCCGCTGCACCTCGCCTGCGGGGTACGGACCTTCGTCGATCACCAAGAGGCCGACGTCGCCGACCCGTTCCTCCAGTGCGCGTACCCGGCCTTCCGCGGCCTGCAGACAGCGCAGGGTGTTGCGCACCACCACGAACACGGCGTCGGCCTGCTCGGCGAGGACACCGGAGGGACCGAAGGCTCCCCGGCGGCCGAGGTCGATCAGGACGTCGTGCCCGCTCGCGGCCTCGATGCCGCGGAACATCTGTGCCAACACCTTCCACACCGAGCCCAGGCTGGCTGCCTGGGCGTGGTCGGTGATGCCCGGGAGCAGCAGCCGGTCGCGTGGTGACTCTTGCTTGCCGTCCTCGCTGCTCAGGTCGATCAGCTGACGCCAGAACGCGTCGCTGAACTCGCCTTTGCGGGCGGCGACGGAGAGGTTGCGCAGTCCGTACCGGTCGCCGAGCGTGCCCTGCAGCAGGCCGTGCAGCACGGCTCCGCCGTCCGGGTCGCATTCGGCGAGGATCATCCGTCGGCCCGGGTCCAGGGGCCATGACAGCAGCAGGGCGAGAGCGCTCGTGGTTACGCCGGGCGCGCCGCTGCACCCGGCTAGCGCGATCACTGCCATCAGTTGCCGTCCGGAGCAGCGAGGACCAGGCGCAGGGTGCCGGCCGACACCCACGTGGCGGCGGTCGGGCCGTCCTGCGCGGTGGTGGCGACGTCGACGACCACGGTCCCGGTACCGGGAGCGGCGCTGGAGGCCTTCACAACCCGCCCGTCGATGGTCTCCGGCGGGGTGTTCGAGGTCTTGTCGGTGTCCGCCTGCCCCTGGGCCGGTACGTGGACCAGCTGCACCTTCTGGCCCGGCACAAGCGCCGTTGCAGGTACCTGCTCGGGCTTGAGTCCGATCGGCACCAGTTGCTCGCCCGCCTTCACCAGCGAGTCCTTCGTCACCTGAGAAGGGGCGAGCAGGGAGCCAGGCTTGAGCTCGACCGCGGCCCGCTTGCCCACGACCGAGTCCATGTCATTGCCGTGCACCGCCTTGACGGACGGGTCCAGGGCCATGGAGGCCTTGCCCAGGTCGTCTTCGGTCACGACCTGGCCGACCTGGACGTCGCGGACGACGGTCACCACCTCGGTGCGGTTGCCGACCTGCAGCAGCAGGACGGCAACTCCGGCCCCTCCGGCGGCGATCAGCGCCAGCGACAGGGCGATGACACCTGGTCGCCGCCGGCGGGCCGACACCCGCGGGGGAGCGATAGGTCCGGTCGGATGCCCGCGCTGGGGGACGCCATTCGAGCTGGGCGTGCTTGTACGTTCTTGGGTCTTGCTCAACGTTCTGTCCTTCCGGCGGCGTTACCTGACGACCTGCAGCTCGCCGATCGCCACCTGCACGTTGGTTTCCCGGATCTCGGCGAGCTGGCCAGCCGCTCCGCCGCCCTGCCAGTCGATCGTCCACGTCGAGGTCGCGGTGACCGGGAACTTGCTGCTCTTGGCACCGGCTGAGGTCTTGGAATACACGTGTCCGCAGGTCGGCGACTGCGCCATACCCTCGGAGGCCTGGTAGGGCGTGCCGGGGCCGTTGCACGTCACGCTGGCGCCGTCACCCATCTTCCATACGATCTTCGACACCTTCGCGGTCGCGGTCACGGTGATCCCGCCCGCCGACGCCGAAGCGGTGTTGGGCCCGTAGGTCGTGGCGCTCTGGTTGACCCACATCCACATCGGAACACCGACCGTGTACTTCCCGGCCGCACGCGGGCTGGCGATGTCCGGGCCGAGCAGCGTCATCGAGTCGACCGCGCGCTGAGCCAACTCCTGGGGGTCCACCTGCGGAACAGGGGGCTGGCCCTCTGGCACGATGATGAAGCCGTCAGGGTTGTTGAAGGCTCCGTCCGAGCACCCCCTGAAGTACATGTCGTACTTGGCAGGGTCTTGGCCCTTCCAAGCCGGGTGTTCGGCCGGTGGCTTCGGGTCAATCTTTGTGTACTTGCACTTCAGCTTGCTGTCGCTGCTGTCACTGCCGCCCTGTGAGCCGCCCGCCTGCCCGCCGCTGCCGCTGTTCTCGTCGTCGACGCCGACGCCGACGCAGAACTTGACGACCTGGCACTTGCCCGCATCGACGTCGGGATCATCGCCGGCGTGCGCGATGCCGGCCGGCGCCAAGACGAGGGCGCTGGTGAGGACGGCGAGACGTCGGGTTAGCAGGCTTGCTCTTGAGCGGTCAACTTCGTGACCATCCACTTCGTCCCCCACTTTTCAAGCGTTGCGGTGCTGACGTATTTGGTGAGCCGCGTCGTTGGCAGCGGGACCTTCTTCTTCGAGGCCTTGTCGATCAGCGTCCAGTTCGTCGTGTCGACGCAGTCCGCGACCGTGGCCGTGGGGATCTTGGCGTCGGTCACCTTGACGACCTTCGGATCGATCACTGGCTTTCCGGTGGTCACCTGTCCGGCCTTCCGCATGGCCGACAGGTCGTTCTCGATGTCGGCCAGAGCCTTGAAGGTTGTGTTCTTCTTCAGGTCGGTGCCCGCGGAGGAGGCCTTGCTGTAGGCCTCGGTCTGAGCGTCCCAGGAGCTGGTGTATGCCGCGATGACGGCGGCGTCCTCGGCGTCGGCGGTGGAACTGGGGGACGACGAGCCAGCTGTCTGAGTAGGGCTGGGAGCGGACGGTGAGGCGTCCGTGTCGCTGTCGCTACAGCCGGCCAGCCCCAGCAGACTGCCCGCGAGCAGCAGGGCGGTTGCGTGCTTCCGGGTGCGAACAGCGGCGCGCACGATCCGTGAAGGGCGTGGTTGTGTTGCAGTCACGTTGTCTCCCCGTACGACGCGGTGCGGTTCGACCACTGCCCCGACCCCCGGCATTCGGCGGCCAAGAACTGCGGTCTGGTCCAGCTGCGGTAATGCGTTTGCGTGACCGCTAGATTACGCATATGCCAGTCAACTTCCCGCCTTGATATCTGAGTTCACTCGTACATCTCGGGACGTATCCAGTCACTTTCGGAACCAGATGTCGATTTGTAGCTGTGTGCCCTTGCTCGTGTCGGCCACCGCGAACGGGGCGGCTTCGCACGGCCGGCGTTAGCCACCTGTTTGCGCGAACGAGATCTCCACGCGCCGGTTCTTCTTGCGGCCGTCCTCCGTGGAGTTGGAGGCGACCGGGCGCCGCTCCCCGAACCCGCGTGTCTCGAAGGTGACCGTTTCCGAGTGAAGTTCACCGGCCAGGACGGTCCGAACGGCGACGGCGCGCTGCTTGGAGAGGACGTCGCCGTGAACGGAAGACCCCAGGTCGTCGGTGAAGCCTGAGACACGGACTCGCGTCGCAGACCGCTGCTCAATCTCCCGGGCGATCACGGCGATGCGGGATCTCGCCGAATCACTCAGCCGCGCACTGTCCTTGGCGAACAGCACCTCGGCCTGGAGTTCGTACGTCACGTCGGCGTTCGTGTCCATGCGGCGCTCGGCGCCGTCTTGGTCCCCGACCATCCGTGTGATGTCGGCAGGGTCCGAGGCGAAATCGAGAATCTTCGCGGGGGCGAGGGTTGCGCCGCTGCGCAGGGCGAGGCCAAAGCCGCTCCCGTGGGAACTGGCGGAGGCCTGCTGCAGGCCGCCGGTGGCCGCGCACGGGGCAGCCGCCACGGTAGTGAGGGCGAGGAAGAAGACCGTGAACCAGGATCGCATCGGGCGCATCGCCGCGCACCTCACCCGGAGACCTTGACGCTCGCGGTGTCGAACAGCGGCAGTTGGAAGCCGACCGTGGTCGTGCTTGCCGGAGGGGCCGGGAACTGCATAAAGACGGGCACACTCTCCCTGGCCCTGAGCGTGGAGAGGCCGGTGGTGGTGAGCGGGCGGCCGTCCGTGTCGCGCAGAACGTAGTAGCGCTTGCTCCGCGCGAAGTCCACGACGGTCGCCCCGGCCAGCGATGGGCCCGTCCTGAGGACGTCGAGCTCGTTGCCGCGCAGTTCCGCAGGGACGACGACAACTTCGGCTCCGTCGTTCTTCAGGTCGCCGCGGACGGTGAGGTAGCCGGCCGGGTCCCGCTCGGCGGAGGTGATCGTGAGGGACAGGCCGTTCTGGCCCTTGAGTTCCGCCAGAGCCGCACCCGTCTGCGACTGCTCACGCGGTTCGGAGCTGCTGCCTGCCTGCTCGGCCGCTGACGTACGGTCCTGACCCGCGTCGCCGTCCGAGCAGGCGGCGACGCTCCAGGCCAGACCTAAAGCGATCACCAGCGCGCTGAGGCGTCGGCCGAACGCTGAGGTGCACCAACCGGTCATGGGCTGCTTCCTTTCGACGAGAGATCCGGTGAGCTGGGGCAGAGGAGGACGGATTCGTCTCACTCCCCCTGGCGGGGCGGCGGCCACACGGTGATCACGTCGCCGTCGAGGGTGACGTGCCGGCCCGGGAACCGGCGGCGCACCGTACGCAGATCGGCGAAGTCGAAGTCGCCGCTCCCCTGGATCACGCAGGCGTTCCCGACGTACGAGACGGCCTGCGTTCGGACTGGCCACCCGTCAGCAGTGGCCGTTTCGTAGATGCGAACGTCACCAGTGGCTTGTGGCATCTGGCATCCCCTAACGTCGTTGCACGCCAAGGCCGTTTCGAACAGGGGCCTCGTTGTGCAGAAGTAAACTAGTAGTTCGCTAGCGCAAACCTCAAGAGGTTTCGGTAGTAGTTGCAAGGCTGCGACATTCGGCCAGTGGACGTGTCGTCGTGGTGTCACAGCTCGGTCCACGGGCGGGCCTTGCCGCCAGCCAGAGGAACCCACACATCAGAGGTGGGGCCGTGCTCTTCCAGGTCTTCCAGGACGACCGCTCCCAGCGGCACTTCGCGGGCGAGGTCAGCCACGAGCGGATGGTGGGCGACCATGGCCTTGAGGTCGCTGATTCGGTTGTCCATCGCCTGGCGCCCAGCGCCGGTCAGCACGAAGAGGACCCGGGGAAACACCGGGTACCAGCGCAGCCATCCCTGTCCGATCGGATGCCGGCGCCGACCGGCTGGCTGTGGATCGTAGGTCCACAATCTCGCGTACTCGATCAGCTTGGCCGCCAGTCGCTCGCTGCTCATGGTGGCCCGGTCGACCTCGACGAACGCCCGCAGCTTCCGCCGCTGTTGGCCGTCGATGAGGGTGTAGTGCATGACCGCGTCGGCCACGACCTTTTCGCCGTCGCCGATCGAGTGGAACACCTCAGGCGTCCAGTCGAGGTGGCCGTGCTCGTCGCCGCGGCGGCGGGCATCGGCGACGAACTCCAGGTGGGTGCGCAGGACGGTGAGGGTGTGGGGAGTTTTCAGCGAGGCGGCCGTCGCCGAGGTGATCGGGTAGGGAGGGCGGCCGCGCAGGGCGGGCCAGTCTCTCGTCAGGCGCGCGCCCTTTGGCGTGAGGTACCAGACCCGGGTGCGGTTCGACTGAGGCAGCACCACGAAGTCGACCAGGCGCTTGCCGAGCAGCTCGTTCAGGCGCTCCGAGACCGACTGGCGGGAGCGGTCGGGCCGCAGCAGGACATGCAACTGATTGGTGGAGGCCATGCGGTGCTGGGCGAGGGTTGCCAGGATCTGATGCGCGAGCGGCTCCACAGGACTGGGCGTGAAGCCCGCCGTCGTACGGTCCTTTGGCTGGGCGGTGGTCATCCGAACTCCTTCTCCTTCGACAGGTCGACAGCGGCGGCGCCGGCAGGGGAGTGCTCGCCGAGGAAGGCAGCGACACGGCCGAGCTGTCCGGCGGCGCGGTCCGTGAGCTGGTCCAGGGGGAGCGCTTGGGCGTTCGCCTGGGCGGCCCGCTCCAGCGCGGGGACGTCCTTCGGGCGAGCCTGGGCGGCGAAGACGTCATTGAGATGGGGCCCGCGCAGCTGGATGGGCCCGATACGGCGGCCGTGCACGTTCATGGAGACGAAGTGCTCGAACCGCTCCATGGTGGCGACCCGGTCGGGGCTGGGGGTGTCGCCCCACTCTGCGGTGATAGGCGCGATCGCAGACTTCGAACCGGCGGTCGTGGCCAGCGTGGACGCGTTCTGCACCAGGGACAGCCGCACCGCGGACGGGAGGCGGGCCAGCAACTGGGTCATGCCGTGGATGTGGCACCGGTACTTCCGCAGATCCTCGAACATGCTCGCGATGGTCTCCGGGGCCGCGCCGGTCAGCGTGATCAGCTCGTCGAAGTACGGGCGGAACGGCACCCGCTTCTCCTCAGGCGTGTCACGCCGGGAGCGTGCGGCGCGCAGCAGGTCGCGGGCGAGGAGCGCGGTCAAGAGACGGTCAGTGGGCCCATTGCCGCCTGGGCAGACCCACACGATCATCCTGGAGTCCATCGCGGCACGGACGTTGTAAACGCCGACCGGCTGACCGAGGAAGGCGCGGGTGATCGGGTTGGCGGCCAGCCGGGCGATCGGGTTGAGGACTACGGCGAACGCGTCCGGCGGCAGGGTCGGGAACACCGCCTGCCACCACGAACGCGTCTCCTCATCCAGGCGGCCCGCCACCGCGGCGAGCGCTGCCTTGCGGAACTTGGCGTCGGCGAGCAGGGCCCGTACGTGGAAGATCGTGGCTTGGTCCTCGGGCCGGCCGGCCTGGCAGGCCGCCTCGTTGACCGTGACCAGGACGGTCAGCGCGGCGGTCAGGATGGTCAGCGCACGCGGGGCGGTCACGTCGTCCCAGGCCAGTGCGGAGGCGTAGGCGTCGGCGATCGCTTCGACGACCTCGTGCGCTGCCTGACCCTGGTGCATGCCGAGCGGATTCCACGAACTCACCCGCGGGTTGGGGCCCAGGCCGTTGAGGTCGATCAGCGCGATCCGCGGCATCAGGGGCTCGTGCGCCAGGAACGTGGTGGCCCGCGGCCAGGAGTCGCGGTGCGGGTCGACGAAGATCAGCCCTCCGCCCGCGTGCGCCCAGCCGATCGCCTGCGCCAGGGCACGCTCCGTCTTCCCGCCGCCCGCCTTGCCGACTCCGACCTCGAACAGGGTCTCCTCGGCGTAGGTGGCGACCATCCGCTCCCTGCCGTCGGGGCCCCGGTAGATGCCCTGCAGGAGCAACTCGGGATCGCCGAATTCGAAGGTCGGCAGATCACCGGCGAGAACCGGGAGCCGGCAGTGCGTGGTCGGGGGCTTGAGCAGGCCGCACAGCTCCTCCAGGCGGACCCAGTTCGCGCGGGGCGGCTGGCAGTGCCCCAGGTTCCAGCGGCGTTCGAAGCCGTGCCGGGTGGGCCAGTGGTCGGCGCCCACCCGCCATGGTCCCAGCCGCCAGCCGCGCATGGCCCACCGGGAGCGGCCGCCGAACACGTCGAAGGCGGCCTGGAGCTGGGCGAGTCGGGCCTGGGCGCGGCCTTCGGTGTTCGAGGCGCACATCACGAGCAGCTGGACCCGCACCAGGTGGTCGTCCTCGGCGAGCTTGCCCAGCGCCTCGGCCGGCTCCACACGACGAGGAACCGGCGGCATCACCAGCCGCCGTCCGGATCCCGAGCCGGGTTTGTCGCTGAGGAGCTGCTGCATCTGCCAGCCCAGGGAGTCCTCGATGCCGCTGGCGTCCTGCCGCAGCCAGCGCGCGGACCGCTGGGCCTCCCGGCGTTCGGACCGGCGCGCGGCGCTCATCAGCTGCAGTCGGCGAGCCCGGAGCGCCCACTTGGGGGCACGCTGGATGTCGAGCCGGATCTCGGCGAGGTCGCCGAGCTCGGCGCGCAGGTCGGCCACGGCGTCGACGAGCGGCTGAAGCGGGTCGGGAGTGAGCGGCACCTCGCGCAGCGGAGAGGTGAGCTTGCCACGCAGGATGAACTCGGCTCGCACCGTGTGCGTCCGCTGCTCGTCGACGATCGGCCTCGCCTGATTGACGGTGACGTCCGGCCCGAACGGGGTGATGGACAACAGGCGTTCACCGCCCGCCGGGCCCTCGATGCGGTAGCGCAACGGCGCACTGCCGTCCGCGCGCAGCCGGATCTGTACGGCCTTGGCTCTGCGAGGCGCCCACCAGGGCATGGCCGTCGATGCGCGGGCGAGCTGAACACCCCGCCGGAAGATTTCCTCCAGGCTCGGGTCGAAATGCCGGTTGGAGACGAGCTCCAGGGCCATCCGCTCGGCCGAAGCCTTGGCCGCGAGGCGACGCACCACCAGCTCACCCACGGCCCAGGACGCGGCGATCGCCACGGCGAGCAGATACCAGTGGTCGTAGAGCCACTCGACGGCGTCGACCAGGCCGAATACCTGACTCACGGCCGTGCCATCGGCCCGGTCCGTCAGATACGGGGCTGCGGAGTCCACGTCGCTGCTCCCTTCCTGATAGATCGGGCGAAGAACCAGTCGGTGATGCGGAGGTCGGTGAAGGTGCCACCGCGGTCCACGCCGGCCCACACCAGATGAACCACCGCCCTGTCCGGGCTGCCGTCACGGCGGGCGATCGCGGCTTGAATACGGAAGCGAGTCGTGGCGAACGCCGGGGCCACCGCCTGGCCCGAGTCGGGGAAGACCTCCGGCCACTTCTCACGGCCGGCTCCGGTGGCGTCAGCGCGAAGCAGAGCGCGACCTGCGGTGAGCAACTCCCGCTCGTCGTGGGAGGGAAGGTCGGCGGGCCAGGCGGCCTCCAGGTTCCGCTGGACCGCCGGGTCGCCGGCCACGCCCTCGCCGTGCGGCGGCAGAGCGGACTCGACGGCCGACGTTGTCGACGCGGCGGGTGTCACGGAGGGAGCTGTACGCGCGGTCGGTTTGCCGGCGGGAGACGCTGTGGCCGCCGATGACGGATCTGTGGTCGCGTACGCCGTCAACGGCGGGTCTGGTTGCTCCTGACCGTGCGGCACGCCCAGCAGAGCGACGCCGGCAATGGCGAACATGACGGTGCTGAGCAGCAGCAGGCGCGGCGAGCGCGGGGCGGTGGTCACAGCACTCGCGCTCCCCCCGCGAAGCCCGACATCACGTTGACGGAGTCCAGGCGCACCACGGTCCCCGGCCGGGGAGCGTTGACCATCTTCCCGCCGCCCACGTAGATCCCGACGTGATAGATCGTGGAATCGCGTCCGGGAGCGGTGGCGTAGAACACAAGGTCACCGGGCCTGAGCGCGCTAGTGCCGAGGCTGGCCGGGATCCGCCTGCCGATACCGGCCTGGGAGGCCGCGACGCGCGGAAGGCGGATGTCGACCTTCGCATACGCGTACTGAGTCAGTCCGGAGCAGTCGAAGCCCTTGATGCCCGCGCCGCTCTTCCCGCTGGGGGAGCAGCAGATGCCGGTCGACTTGCCGTTCGCGTTGCCGCCGCCCCACGAGTAGGGGACACCGCGCTGGGAGAGTGCGGCCTCGATGACGGTGCGGACCTTTCCTGTGACGTTCTTCAGGTCCGGGTTCTTGGCGGCTGCCGTGTACTGGTCGATCCAGCCCAGCACGTTGGCGACGTACTCCTGCGACCGGTTGTACTGGAAGAGCGCGGCCTTCAGCTGTGACCGTTTCGTCAGGTCTCGGCCGCTGCCGCACAGGTAGATCGCGGCGCCGAGCGCGGCGTCGTCGGCGTTGTGTGGGTCGGCGGTCTTGTCGCCGTTGGCGTCCTGGCCGACTCCTTCCCAGGTGGAAGGAAGGAACTGGAAGGGACCGACAGCACGCTCCGCGGCCGCGGTGCCGTCCCAGCGGCCGTTGTCGGTGTCGGGAAAAACAGTGGTGTTGCCGCCGACGCCGGATCCATTGAGGAGGACCCCGTAGATCCTCGGACGGATGTCCCCGCCCGCGCTGACGGTGTGGCCGACAGCGTGATTGGACTCGACCTTGGCGATTCCGGCCAGGATCGGCCAGCGCATGCCCCGACACTCCGGCACGTGCTTACCGACTTGCTGGACAGCCCTTTTGTACGCGGTCAGCATCCGCGGCGGGATGTCCGCAGCGCTGCCGCCCTCGGCGATCCCGCCGTCCTCCGCACCCGACTTCAGCGCGACGTACGCGCCGATAACGCTGCCTACCGGCGCGGCACAGCACACCGCAGCGGACAGCATTAGAGCCATCACACAGCCCCACCGCGCCATCCGTCGCCGGATCGTCCTCACTCGTCCTCACCGTCCTCCGGCTGCCGCTGGGCCCGCTCCCGACGCAGGCGCTGAGCCTCGGGCTCGGTCCTGCGCATCAGCTCCTGGAACCGCGCGCGGGCCTCGTCACGGGTGTCGCTGCGAGCCCCGCCCCCTCCGGGAAAGACCGGCCTGGACCTGTCCGGTGCAGGATCGGCCGGACGCCGGGGTCCACCGCCTCCAAGCCGCGTCGGGGACGTCGGCGGGCCGCTCGGCCGGGTGCTGACTCCAGAGGCGGTCGAGGATGCGGGCGCACTGACCCGCGGGGAGGCCGGCCGCGGGCGGCCCGGGGAACCGGAGGAACCGGAAGAGCGCGGAGTCGGAGTCGGTGCCGGACGGGCTGGCAGACGACGACTGGAAAAGGGGCCGGAACCGCCGCTGTCGTCCGCGTGCTCACGCAGGACACGGGACACATGACGGCCCGTGTCCGCCCAGGCCCGTCCGTCCTCGCGGACCGTATTGCCCCACACCCGCACCTGCTGGCGTGCGTCCTGGGAGTAACGCGAGCCTCCAGCCCGGGCCCTGCGGACGCCTGCCGGCAGACCGACCGTCGCCCCGTACGCGGCGCGGCCCCCCCGGTGGAGGATGCGGTAGCCGCGGAAGCGGACCAGCCGGTTGTGGGCCCGCGTCGACAGCAACGTGCGGTCACTGTTCTGGTCGTGCAGCACCTGACCCGAGCGGCGGTCCACGACCTGACCGTCCTCGTCGCGGTAGCGGTCGGGCGGACCGCCAGGACGGCGCGGACCCCCTCCGCCTCCCGAGCCACCGTCCCGGCCGCCCGGGTCAGGGTCGCCGTCGGCGGCGGGCTTGCGCCACTTGGCCAGCTGCTCCCTGTCCGGCCTGCGCCCGATGAGCAGCCAGTGCGCACCCTTCCCACCGAGCCGCGCGCCCAGCCCTCCCAGGGCTGCGGCCGCGGTGAGCGGTGCAAGGCCCCGTCCGGCTTCGGCCGTGGCATCGGCGAGGACGCGGCCGGTGTCGACCGGCATGCCCGCACCGTCGGCCAGCGACGTGAGTGCGCCCATCAACCGCTGTCGGGTGCCGAGCATTCCATACCGGCCTCCGCCACCCGAGAAGGCACGCAGCCCGCCTCCGAAACCTCCCGTCGCAGCGGGGGAATTCATAGCGAGTGCCGCGCCAAGTTCGGAGGTGTCACCGGGCATGTGGGTGCCGCCGACCTTGGCGTAGCGCATCCGCATCGCCATGCGACGGCCGAAGGAGGCGATGCCGGTCAGGAGCCGACGGTGTCCGGCCGCGCCGGCGATGGCGAGGACGTCGAGGAGCAGGATCCGCTCCACGACAAGGTCGGGCCCGTCGGTGATGGTGGCGTCGACGGCGATCCCGAAGAAGGGGATGAACGCGCAGATCCCGACTACGGCGAGGCACGCGATGCCCCACACAGACAACCACTTCCATACAGACTGCCGCGGAGGCCCGGGCAGTGTGGCGGCGATGAAGGTGACGCCGCCGACGGCTGCCGCAGCGGCACAGATGCCCTGGGTCCCGAGAAGGACAATGACACTGGACAGCAGCATGCCGCAGACGAACAGTGCGGCGATCAGCAGCAGCAGGGCTCCGCCGAGCCGCCACCAGGTGGGCTTCTCGGCGTAGGCGGCGCACGCCTTGCCGACGTCGCCGGCCTCCTTCATGTCAGCGAGGAACGCGGCGAACTCGCGGTCGTCGTCACTGACAGCGGCGTCCTCCAGCTCTCTGGCAGGACCCGGGGGAAGTGCCGGGGTCGCCTCCGGAAAGTCGGAACTGTCTTCGCTGACCACGCCTTCCTGGTAGCCGCGCTCGCAGTAGGCCCGGGCGGGCCCTTTGATCTTGCTGCAGATGTCCTTTCCGCGTGCCGAGACCCTGGCCTCTCCCGCGGTGTAGGCTCCGCTGACCCACTTGAGATGGACGGTGTAAGCCTCGCGGTCGGAGCTGTTAGCGGGGTCGAGGATCCGCCCGTACTGCAGCAGCATGAAGGGCTTGACGATCAGGGCGTTGGTGACCGAGTCCTGAATGGGGCGTGCCACTTCCGATGAGGAGACGGGTGATTCGCCGTCGCGTTGCGCGCACTCGAACTCGGCGTCGCCTGTCCTGTGGGAGCAGGGGTCGTAGCTGGAAAGCTTGCCGCCCCAGTCGTAAGAGTTGACGCTGTGCCGGGCGACCTCGGCGGCCACCTGCTGGGACTGACCCAGAGGACCACTTGTGCCCAGCAGGGTGTCCGGGCGGATGAGGGCAGAGGCGGCGATGGCACCGATGAGCAGGGTGAGGAAGATTTCACCCAGGCCGCGGCCGATCCGCCCGCGCACGATCATGAATCCGGCGAAGACGAAGGCCCACGCGAGCAGCAGCCCTTTCAACCCCAGCGTGTCGACGACCACAGTGTCGTAGGTGGCGGCGACCTTCTGCGCAGGATGCGTGAGGATCGTCAGCAGCGGGAACCGGAAGGCCACCTCGATCGCCCAGCCGGCCAGTCCGACCAGCAGCCGGATCAGGGTGAACAGCCCCGACAGGCCGAAGGCCAGGGCCTGCGTCTTGAAGGCGATGATGGAACCGCCCGAAGCGTTCAGGTCGTACCCCTCGACGGGCACGCCCTCGGACGAAGTGATGTTCAGCGGGGCGAGAAGATCTTCCGTGTCGCTGTTGCTGGCCGCGTACACGACCTGGCTGTTCACCATGAGAAACACCCCGGTGAGCAGCACGACGAAGCCGGCCGAGCGGAGGGTCGATCGGTCTGGACGGTACATTTCAGCGCCGCCTTTGCCCAGCAGCACTCCGGAGTCGCCACATCACGAGCGCGGCCACACCAGCACCGGCCGGCACCAGCCGCCACGCAGTCCCGGTAACGCCCGGCTGCCCGGCGGAGGCGGTCGTCGTGGCGCCGCGCTCGCAGTAGTCCTTGGCCGGACCCACGATCCTTGCGCACGGGTCCTGCTCCGTGCGATGGGCGTCTGCAGCGAAGGCCTGCCCCGTGTGCGGCCACCACGCCTCTGGCACACTCACCCCGACGGCCAGAACGAGCACGCCGACCGCGACAGCGATCACGGTGAGGACACTCGCGGCCGCGGCAAGACGCCTGGAGCGGTCCCAGGTTGAAGAGGTCATCAGACGAGTTCCTTCGGACGGGACCCTGCGGCCTCACCGGCGAGCGGCTCACCCGCGGACGGCGAAGCAGCGCTCGCGCGACGTCCCGGTGTGGTCGTGATGGACGTGGTGATGCGCGGGATACTGGGGATGGAGACCTTGACCCGGCCGGTGTTCTGCCGCGGGCAGGTCAGCAGGAACTCGCCCGCCCGGCCCTTGCGACCGACGGGGGACAAGCCGGTGGTCACCAGCCGCAGCAGCTCTCCGTCGTGCGGGTCGAGACCCACGAACTCCAGACCGCGGCGGGCACGCTCGCGGTCGGCGGTGCGGGCGAGCGCGCGGTAGGCCATCAGGCCGCGGTCGGGGCCGAGTTCCTCGGCGTCGTGGGAAGCGGCGAGCAGGCCGGCCCCGTGCTTGCGGCCGTCGTGGAGGATTTCGTGGACCAGCGCGGTGCCCTCGGCCGACGAGGTGAGCCAGTACAGTTCGTCGGCGACCACGGCGGTGAACCGTTCGGGGTCCTCGAACGCGGTCTGCCTGGCGATCGCGGCGATCAGGTAAAGCACCGCGCGGCCGATCAAGGCCTCCAGCGGCTGCTGATGCAGGACCTCCGGGTTGTCGAACGCGGCCTTCGGCGGCAGCTTCAGACCCGCCGTCGTGATCACGATCATGTCGGAGGTGCTGGACGCGTCCAGGTGCACCGGCGGCAGCGTGGGGTCGAACACCATCCGTGCCAGGGAGTTGGTGGCGACCACGCGGACGAGACCGGCGAGGGTGGCGGCCGCGTCCTGCCGCTTGCCCACCTCGCTCGTGGCCATCTCCTCGAGGACTTCCAGCACGCGATGCATGGACGGCTGGTTGCTGGCGGCGGCCTGCTCGACAGCGTGGTGCAGGACCTCGCCGTTGGTGCTCATCGGGCCGATCCCGAGCTGCAGAGTGAGGTAAGACAGGGCGTAGTGGCGGCCCTCAGGCCCGTCGAACATCCTCAGCGGGTCGATGGACACCTCGGCCTGGGCGGCGTCGATGATCTGGACACGGCCCTTGGCGGCGGTGCGGGCGAAGGTCGCCCACTCGCGTACGGGGGTGCGGTCGATGCAGATGGCGCACCCGCCGCGCGCCCACACCGCTTCCGCGATCAGCTTCTGCAGGACGCTCTTGCCCGCGCCGAGGTCCCCGACGATGCCCATGGACGCGGACGCGTCCACCTTGGGCGCATCGGCCACATTGATCATGACGGGGCGGGTGGTGCCGCTGTCCAGGTCGATGCCGAGGAACATGCCGTTCGGGTCGCCGACCTCGGAGGCGGTGAAGGCCCCACCCAGCGCCCAGTCTTCGGAGATCTGGTGCTGGGTGAACTCCCGCACCACACCCGGGCGTACGGTGCCGGGCAGTCCGAGCGTGAACAGGGCCTCTTGCAGGCCAGCCGGGCGTACGGCGCGGTAGTCGGCGCCACCCAGCAGCGCCGCCAGTGCGCGCGCCCGGGCGTCGCACACGGCGGCAGTCGGCCCCCACACCGTCAGCACGGTGACGGACTGCACCTCGACCTCCACGCTCGTGCGGGAGAGCCGGGCATCCAGCTCGCCGAGGTCGCGGGCGGCCTCGGTCAGCGAGGCGGGCATGCCGGTGGGGCGGGCGTCGTACTGGTCGGCCTGGTCGATGAGTTCGTTCTTCTTGCGCCGCACCTGGTCGCGGGCCTTCTCCGCTGGAACCAGGACGAGGTCGACGGTGTAGTCGACGGGGAAGTCGAGAGTTTCCAGCTGGGCAAACAGGTCGGCGGCGTCCTGGCTGACCGCGGGCGGGCACTCGGCCAAAGCGAGCTGCGCCTGGTAGCCCACCCCGGCGTCGGCTTCGACCTGCAGCCAGCGCCGCCCGAGCGGCGAGCCGGTGTTCAGCCGCCACCAGGCCTTCCGCCCGGACCGTGTGATCCGGCCGGTGCTCTTGAGCTCATCGACGTCGTCCAGGTCGGGGTCGATGCCGCCTTCCTGCAGACGTACTTGACCGAGGTCGGCATAACTGGGGGAGCGCAGCACACCGTCACGCAGCTGCCCGCCGTACAGGTCGCTGGCCTCGGCTTCCGCCAGCAGCGGCTCGGCCAGGCCCCGGTGAAGGGCGTGCTGGATCATCCACACGATTTCCGCCGGGCGGGCCGGGCGGAAGGCGATGCCGCCGGCGAGCGCGGCCTCCACCCGGGAGGCCTGCTCGCGGTAGGCGGTCACCTCCCGCTGCGCCACCGGCGCCGGACGCATGCCGAGCATCGGAGACATCTCCGCCCACGCCGCGCCGAGGGAGGCCGATACCTGCAGGCCGGTTGTCTCGCTCTGCAGCGGCACCGCCAGCCACAGGGTGCGGTGGTGCATCTCCTGGTCGTCCAGCAGATCCAGGGTCGCCTCGACGTTCTCCACCCACGGGTGCCGACCCGTGCCCGGTGCCGTGTCGGCCGGCTCGATGCCCTCGATCATCTTGAGGGCGATCTCGCCGGGGTCGACCTGCGCACACAGCCCGAACAGCCGCGGCGCCCCGGACAGCGACCGCACCAAATGTGTGATCTTGGCGAGCTGTTCGTCACGGACCGCGGCGGGCACGTAGGTGCCCTGAACGGTCTCCTCGTGCTGTCCCTGCGCGTCCGGGCCCGGGTGCAGGCGGTAGACGGCCCACACGCTGCCGTGCGTCGACCAGAGAAGGTGCCCGGCGATGTGACGGATCGGAACTCTCACCGCACACCCCCGCCCTGCTCGGCAAGCGCGAGCAGCTGCTGCACTCCCGACACCGGCCCCACCGGCACCGCCGTAGCAGTCGGCTCCGAGCGGTGCCGCGTGGCCGAGTGACTGGCGGCCGGGCTCGGGTGCGGCGCCCGGCCGGAACGCGGCCGCACCGCAGGGGACGGTACGGCGGCCAGAGAGGGGACGGGCGCGTCCTCGATCGTGAAGCCGCCGATCAGCAGGTGGGGCGCGCGGTCGCGGGCGGCGCGCCCGCCAATCCGCCCTCCCTGGGGCTGCCAGAGGAGAAGCACCCAGCCCAGTGCCGCCTGCAGCGGGGCACGACCTCGGATCTTCGGACGGCGGACCGCCCAGATCGACAGCAGCCAGGCCGCGATCGGGATCGGCCCCATCCACGACCACCAGCTGATCGTCTTGATCAGCAGGAATCCACCGCCGACGGCGACCGCGATCTGCGCAGGTGTGTACGGGCCGAGCGGGATCTTCCAGTCCGCGACCTTTCCCAGCACCCAGGGATGGCGACGGGCGGCGGTGTAGAAGCGCCCCACCCGGCCCGTGGCCGCTGCGGCGCTCACAGCCAGCCTCCGACGCCAGTGGAGTGCTCTCGTACGACGGCGTCAGAACCGTCCACGATGCCGGGGACAGCGGGCGCGCCCTTGGCAGGGTTCTTGACCTCGTCCTCGAACATGTCCGAGAGGTCCTCGCGGGAGTTGTACAACCCCAGCGCGATGATCATCAGCAACAAGGCGCCGATCCCCGCCTTGAGGCTGAACTTCTGGATCATGATGACGACGACGAGCACGAGCAGACCGGCCTGCAGACCCTTGGTCGCCCAGTCCTTGAACATGTTGATCCAGCTGTCGCCGAGGTCGTCCAACTGACCGGCGAGGATCACGCTGTTCACCGTGTTCACCGGGCACCCCCGTCCAGGGCCGTCCCGGACTCAAGAGCCGAGACTTCCCAACGGCCCGAGCGCGCCGTGAGCGCAAGCTCGTAACCCAGCGGCCACCGCCCGCCGGTGTCCCGGGCTTCCACCTGTGCATGGACTCGGACCTTCGTGCCGTCGGCCGGCACCTGCTCGGCGGCCGCGGCCTCCTCGACGGCGGACACCTGCTGCACCGTGACCGCCGTGTACGGGGCGGGGGAGACCGGCGACAGGCTCACACCGGGGGCGAGGTAGCGGTCCACCTCTCCGGCACCGGTCAGGTAGGCGGCGAGGAACTCTCCGACGGCCGCCGACAGATCACCCTCCGGGACACTCACGCCGTACGACGACTTCGGTACCTCGGTCCGGCCCGGGCCGGCCACCACACCGGGCGCACCGGTCACGGCGAACGAGGCGCCCGCGCGGTCGGCGGCCACCGGCACGGCGTAGTACCGCACCGCTCCGTCGGCGTACTGCGCAGCCACCGTCACCGACCACGCGCCGTCCGTGCGCTGCGCACTGCGCACCGCCGTCACCGACGCCGGCGTCGACTGCGCATCCGCAGCGGGGTCGGGCAGTTCGACGTCCGGCGCCATCGACTGCGCAAGCCGCGCCTGCGCACTCGAAGCGTCGTCCGCGCTGCTGCGCAGCCACGCGTGGACGAACAGCTGCGCATAGCCGGCCGGATCGGCGGCCTGCGCCGTGGTGCGCACGGCGGCGGTGGGCTTGGACGGGGTGGCCGCCTCGACCGTGGTCGGGGTGGAGGTGATGGCAACGCCCAGAGCGATCGGGCCGGCCGCGATGACGGTCCAGACCGCCAGGCGCGACAGACGCACTCGGCGCCGCATCGCCTCCAGCCGGGCGCCTGCCGCCATCGGAGCAGCGGCCTCGCGTTCCGAGGCCTGCTTGCCAGGAGACATGGTCAAACTCCCAGGTCAGAACGAATGTTTCTGACCTTGAGAAAACCTGCGGGCCCCGACCCGACCACCGACCACGAACCCCCGACCACGGTCACGATGGGGACACGAAGTCCATGGTCGGGGCCATGGTCGGCCCGACCACAGGCCCGACCACGGGGCAGCCGCGAGTTGGGAACCGGCGCATCCTGTCCGCCACAAGCCCGCGACCGACGACCGCTGCGGTTGCCTTCCTGCCGCACTGCCACCGGACCCGCACACCAGTGCGCAGACGATCGCCGCCAAGGGCCGTGGCTGAGCCTGCGCAGTGCGGCACTCAAACCTGCGCACGAGAAGATCAGGAAGCCTCGGGCGGACTGCGCAACCGCTCCGCGCCACCCGACTGCGCACGACCCTCGACTGGTTGCGCAGCTCCATTGCGCAACCGCCCGTCCGGCACTGCGCAATCGGACGGGGCACCCCGCACAGACCACTGCTGAAGGCGCGTGGTCGCCCCGACCATGAGCCCGACCACGGCAGCTAGACGGCTGCGTTGCCGGATCGTGACCGATGGTCGGGGCTGGTGGCCGTCAGCCTGGTCGGGGGCGGCTAGTGAGCTGACGGCATGGAACACATGCACGCCCCAACGCCCAGGACCACCGGCCGCCCCACCTCGGCGAGCCGGGTGCGCCGCCGTGGCCACCGTGCTCGGCCGGCGCCAGGGGCACGGCGGTGAGCCGCTTCGGGGCGGGGATCCGCCGGGGCGTGATGGCGGCCGATCAGTTCACCCAGGTTGCCAACGCGCTCTTCCGTGACTCCCAGTTGTCGTTCAAAGCGAAGGGAATCTTCGGGTACGTCAGTACCCACACCAACGGCTGGCAGGTGACGATCGCCGACCTCGTCCGTCTGGGTCCGGACGGACGGGAAGCAGTACGCACCGGGCTGAAGGAACTGGAGGCGCACGGCTACCTGATCCGTGAGCGCCTGCGCCGCCCCGACGGCACTCTCGGCGAGATCGTCTACTGCATCACCGACCGCCCGGCCACCCTGGACATCGCGCTGATCGAGGCCGACCTGGTGATCGCGCCCGCAGAAGTCGGGCACGCCGGCGGGTTCGGGGCGGGGGTCCGCCGGGGCGTGATGGCTTCCGATCAGTTCACCCAGATCGCCAACGGACTGTTCCGCACCGCCGAGTTGTCCTACAAGGCCAAGGGACTGTTCGGGCTGCTCTCCACGCACCGGGAGGGCTGGCGGATGACCGTCGCCGACATCGCCCGCCGCGGCCGCGATGGCGAGTCAGCCGTTAAGAGCGGGCTGAAGGAACTGGAGAAGCACGGCTTCCTCGTCCGGGAACGCGAGCGCGAGCGCGATGGCACCCTCGGCGCGGCCGCGTACTTCATCACCGATCTGCCCGCCCTGCAAAACGGCAGGTCACAACCAGAGTCGGGTTTTCCACCAGTGGATGACCCTACGTTGGCTGATCGGCCCACTAAGAACACCAACAGAAAGAAGACCACTCAGCAGAACACCAGACCCCTCCCTCCCGGCGCCCGCGCCGAGCGACCGCGCGGCGAAGCGCCGCCCACGCCACGGACGGCACCGGCGCCCGCGGACCTCGAACCGGGAGTCCGCCTGCTGCTGGCGATCGGCGCACAGCGCCCCGAGCTGCTGCTCACCGATCAGGTCCTCGCCGAGCAGGGGCGCACCGTCACCGCGATGCTGGACGCCGGCTGGACGCGCGAACAGCTTCAGCACGTCATCAGCGACCGCCCTCTGCCGAGCCCGGTCCGGACCACCGTCGGCGCGATCATCGCCGCCCGGCTCCGCGCCGCCCAGGCCTACCCACCGCCCGCCACCGTGGCCACCCACCACGACGCGCCCGCGTGGGAGGACCCGCCGCCGCGCTCAACCACCTCCGTCGCCGCCCGCACGGTGAGCGAGGCCCTGACCTACCGGGCCCTCGTCGAATGCGCCGGCTGCGGCGTGCCCGGAACCGCCCCCGGCGAAGACCTCTGCCCGGCCTGCCTCGGGTGGCCGCCGTGCCGCACCTGCCCGGGACCGACTCCCCGCCGCGCCCACCCCGACGGCGACGGCCGCTGCACCACGTGCGCCTCCACGTTCATCGACCACCTGGAAGGAAGCACCCCGTGACGGACACGCTCCACACCCCGCAGCCGACCGCGGCCGCGCACCATCGACACCCCTTCATCCGTGACCCGGGCCGGTGGGAGAAAGAACGCTCCCACGCCGTGCGCACCGGCCACGTCCATGACGACACCTGCTCGGCCGTGTGCCAGCCGGTCCTCGTACACGAACGCACCTCGTGGGGCTGGCTCGCCTGGACCGTCCCCGCCGACGGCACGCTGCCCGAGCTCCCCCAGCAGATCGGGGTGCTTACCCCGGGCGCGACCCTTCCCCAGCGCCTGGCGCTGCGCTGGCTGACCAGGCGCCCCGCCCAGCGCATCGCTCTGCACACCGTTCCCGGATCCCTGCGGTTCTCCGCAGCTGCCGTCGCGCTCGTCAGTCTGGTCGTCGGACTGTTCGCCATGCGCCACGGCGTCCCCGTCGATGTGGCGCTGCCGGCGATGCTGCTCGCTCCGCTCCTCGCCGAGCACCTGCCCGGCCGACTGGACGTGCGGGCCCGCGAGCACGTCCGCAGCGTCGAAGGCGACGGCGCCGTCCGCTACCTGCAGCGCCTCGCCGCCCTGCACACCTCCCTCGTCCAGGCCGCCGCGGGCAGCGACCGCTACGAACTGCGCCGCTCGGCCGAGGTCGGTCACAACGTGCTGTGGGACGCCGCCGACATGCTCCAGACCCACGACACCCGCTCGGCCTCCGCAAGCCTCATCGGTCGTGAACGGCTGATGCTCCAACTCGCCGACCAGGTCGCACAGATCATCGAGCGCTCCGTCACCGAGGACGGTGCCGCCGATGCGGACCAGATGTGGGAGCCCGGGCGGCCACTGGGCCCGTACCCGCCGGGCGTCCGTCCGACGACACCTCGCTCCACACCCAGCACACCACCGCTGAAGGGAACTGTCCCCATGCCCCAGCCCCAGCCCGAGTCCAGCCCGGCCGTCCGCACTCCGGATGTCTACCTGCTCTTCGCGCACGAGCCGTACTACCCCGGCCCCGGCGCCCAGGAGATCAACACAACGGTCGTGGCCGCCGACTCTCTGCTGCACCCGCAGGTCCGCCAGCCCGACGGCGTCCGGATCCACGACCTTCTCACCCAGGGACGGCAGCCGGGCGAGATCATCCCGCTGGCCACCCTCACGCACGAACTGAACGGTGGCGCCGACTGGCCAAAGGTGGGCGACTGGCAGAGCGTCACCACCGACCTGGTGCAGCTCGTCCACGCAGGGCAGTGCGACGCTCTCAGCCTCGGCCTGCCCGAGATCGCACGAGCCCTCCTGTGCGCAGGACCCCACAGCCATGTCCGCACTTACAACGCCGCGGCCGGCGACTTCGTCACCTACGGGTCCGCCGAGCGCGCCGCGGTACTGGACGAAGTCGGCATGTTCCTCACCGGCATCGCGACCGAGCGGCCCTTCTGGCCGGGGGACAGCCTCCTGCCCCCGCTGGGTCGGCTCACCTGAGGGCGCTGAGCCCGGCCGCCCTCGATGGGAGAGACGATGTTCGGATACGAATCGCGAGCCGTCTGGGCAGATCTGCGGCGCCTGCTCCACCAACTCGCACAGAGAGCCCGTTGTCACAGGCGGTTCGTACGCTGACCGCTGCCGCTCCGTGCCACCAGCACCCCCAAGGAGACAGCAACCATGTTGCCCACCACCGGCCCCGAGGCATCCCTCACGGTCGTGCTCGTCGCCGTGCCACTGTTCACCGCCGTCGAGACCCTGTTGCCGCGGTGCTTCGGCACACGACCCGACAACGAGGTCGTGAAGCGCCACGTGCGCTCCCTCGCCGTTGCCTGGCCGATCCTGCTGCTCGGGGCTCTGACGCTGCCGGTCATGGCCCAGAAGGCGCGGGTGGAACTGGAGATGGGAAGCAGCTCCTCACATTGGTACCTGTGGATCGGCGCCACTGTGGCGGGCCTGTTCATCGTCGCGGCAGCAGTGCAGACGGCCCGGGCTGCGCAAGCGGAGGCGAGACTCCGGCCGGTGGCCGACCAGATCATGGGGGACATCCGCCTGCTGCGCGCCACGCCCTGCGAGTCTGAGGATCTCGATGCGCAGGAAGCTCGCGCCTGGCTTGATGAGGCTCAGGTAGCACTCGACAACGGACGCGGCCGCACCGCCGTGCGCTACCTTCGCCACGCCCTCACTCGAGGCGGGCACACTGCCGGCGTCCTCGAAGCGGTCCACGGTGCAAAGACGCACTCCCAGCTGGACGCGATCCGGCAGCGCGTGGATGAGGCCGACCAGGCGGGCGGGCCGTTCCACGGCCCACCGCTCAAGGCCTAAAGCAACTGCGACGGACGCAGCGCAGCGCCCCCGGCAATCGCCTGGGGCGCTGCACGTTTTCGTGACTGCCGCGTAGCAAGATCTGCGGCGCCTGTTGCATCGCCTCGTTCACCGGTGCGAGGACGGCCCGCCTGACGGGTGAAACGCTGACGCCCCGGGCTTGCCTGGGGCGTCTCACTGAGTTCTCGCTACCGTTGGCGCAGCAGGCTCAGTGGGAGCGGCCGGCTCTCGCCGCCGCGGCGTTGGCGGAGCATGCTGACATCGCCGAGCAGCTTCCGCAGTTCCTCCTCCTGCTCCTCGGCGTACGCGTACCGCTCGGGCAGGACCTGCAGGAGGTGCTTCCACTGGCGCTGGCCGGCGCGCACGCACGTGCCCCCGCAGTTGTTGTGGGCGAAGCCGAGCTCGTACATGCGGGGCGGTGTGACGCCCAGAGCCCGCGCCTCGTCCAGGAGTTGTTCCTTGGTCCGGACCGGCTCCCACTTTCCGCACAGCGGGAAGCGTGTGACCCAGGGCTTCCAGTTGCGGGCGATCGCCGGGATCCGGGCACGGTCGCGCGGCGTGCTCTCGATCCCCACATACACCAGCGTGTCGGCAGGGTCGGCGTGCTCGTCCATCCACTGCCGGCACGGCACCTGCTTGAGCAGGCGCGTGCAGGGTGCAAGCCGGTCGTTGCCGAGGAACCTGACGTCGCGGAAAACCTCCCAGGGGGTGCGCCCGTCGGCGACCTTCGTCAGCGGCACACCGAGAAGCCGGCTGGTGTCGTCGGCGAACCTCCACAGGTCGTCGTCCTCGATGCCTGTGTCGGCGATCAGAAGGGTGAGGTTGCGGGTGCCGTACTTCCGTGCGACACGGACGGCGACTGCGAAGGATCCGATGCCGCCGCTGAACTGGACGACATGCCGCCGGACGGTGAGGGCTCGGCGGCCGCGGGCGGTCTTCTGGGACATGGGCGGAGCTCCCTCTCGTGAGGTGAGTTGGTGGAGCCGTCAGTCAGGCGTTGCCGCACCTGAGCGACGGGTTGAGCGGCGGCCCGGGACCAGGAGAGTCCGGGCCGCCGTAGTTGGGGGTGGGTCAGGCGGCCAGGGCCAGGCTCGGCAGCAGCCGTTCACCCAGCCAGCGGGCGGCGTTGACGCTGACTGCGTTGCCGATCTGCAGGATCGCCTCGGTCTGGTTGCCGAGGATGATGTAGTCCGAGGGGAAGCGCTGGACCTGCTTGAGCTCGGCCACCGACAGCATTCGCAGAGTGCAGTCGTCCACCGTCAGCGCCGGGATGACCAGCGAGTGGTGCGGCTTGGTCGCCAGCGTGGTCAGTGGCTCGGCAGTGGTGCGCGGCGCTCCCTTGCGGCCGATCGGGATGATCAGCGCGTGGTGGCGGCCCTGCGCGGCCAGTGCGGGCACCGGGCCGGTGATCGGCAGGGCGGTGCCGTGCTTGCGCAGCATCACGATGTACGGATCGGTGCCGAACCGCTCCAGCCCCATCGCGATGCGAGCACGGGTCGATGCCGCGTACGGGGTGAACTTCTTGCGGTCCGGCCGGCCGTCGCCTACGCGCTGCCCAGGCAGACCCCAGTCGATGACGGCCCCGACCGGGCGAGTCACCGGGGTCACCTTCAGGTGTCCGCACACCCGGTTGGGGCAGCGGAAGTCGTACTGCTCGCCCCACTTGCCGATGCGGCGCGCTTTGGGGTTCTTCCACACCTGGTTGGCCAGCACCGGCCCGCACTCCGGGCAGACCGCCTCGGGCCGCACCCGCAGATCGGGCAGCGGCAGGCCCTTGCGCGTGAACACGATGTAGATGCGGTCGCGCAGTTGCGGCGGCAGCAGGTTGTCCCCGCCGCCCAGGTGTGCCGAGGACGCGTTGACGATCTGCACGTTGTAACCGAGCAGCTCCATGCCGCGCAGCCACCAGTCGAACAGCTCCCAGTCGGTGGCGAATTCGGCTACGTTCTCGACCAGGACGGCGTCGGGTCGGTGCAGCTCGGTGACCGCCAGGACGTCCAGCGCGGATGCCCTCGTCTGTACAAAGGTCGCTGCCTTGGCGCCCTCGTCCTTGCCGGTGAGGCTGAGCCGCTCCTGGCCGCGGTAACGCTTCCTGCCGCCGGCCTTGCTGGCCTCGGTACACAGGATGGACGCCCAGTACACCCGGGCGGACGGCAAGTTGCGCTTGTCGTAGGTGTGGATGTCCTCGCACTTGTGCTCGGCGTGCGGGTGGTTGGCACGGTGAGTCGAGACGGCGACCGGGTCGTGGTTCATGCCCAGGAGCAGTCGAAATCCCGCCTCCTCCAGACCGCGGCTGCTGCCGCCGCAACCGCTGAAGAGATCGACGAACGGGATGAGTCCCAGAGCAGCCTTGAGACGGGTCAGCTCGTCCGGCGGGAGAACCGGTGCGTACCGCAGCACTGCTGCCTCCTTCGTGAGTTGAGTTGGTGAGGCCGTCGGCCGGGCGTTGCCGCGCCCGGCCGACGGAGGGAATGGATTAGGCCGCCACCGTCCAGTAGATGGTGCGCTGTTCGGGAGTGAGAGGAGTTGTGATCACTTCTGCTCCTGAGCCGAGTGGTGACGCTCCAGGTTGCCGCCTGAAGCTTAAAATCAATTATACACTCTATGATGGGTCTTGACAACCCCTGTTCACAGCTGTAGTCGGCTGTACGGGTCTCGCGCGACGATCAGACTGCGGGCAGCGGGCCGGGTACGTCGTCGACGCCAAGGAGCAGGACGTGGTGGCCGACGGACTCGGGGATGCCGTCGGTGACCTTCTCGACGTCCAGGCGCAGCCGGATGCGCCCGGCGCCCTCGCCGTTGCGCTGCAGGTCTTCTTCCAGTTGGTCGTCGATGCGGTCGAGGGCGGCTTCGGCCGCGGAGTAGTCGGCCAGGCCCTGGGTGAGGAGCTGTCGGGTGGCGGTGTCACGGAGCTGGTAGCTGGGCATCGGGGGGCGTCCTCAGGCTGGTCGGGGTGATCAGGTGGTGGGGTCGGCGAGCCCGCGGGCCGCGTTCACCGCGCGGGACCAGACGTCGGGGCTGCCGCCATGCTCGCGGGCGAGCGAGGCGGCGAGCCCTCGTACGTCGCCACGCTCGCGTAGGGCGGCCAGGGCGATGGCCGCCCGCTGGTCGGCTTCCGAGCGGCGTGGCGCGGCCCCGGAGCGGTGCTCGAGTGCGTTGCGGACCACGTACTCCCAGGACCTCTGCGGACCGCCGTACTGCACGCTGAGCTCCGCGGCCAGGCCCGGGCGGTAGCCGTCGCGATCGATCGCCTCGGCGGCGAACTGCTCGGCGAGCTGCGTGGCCGTGAGCGGCTCACCGCCAGCACGTGCACTCAGCTCGGCCGCGAGAACCTCCTCGAGGGCCGAAGGCCGGCCGACGGGCGCCTCCTCCTGCGGCCCGGTGCGGCGGCCGGCCTTGCCGAGCTTGTCCCCGGTGCGCTTGCGGTCGAAGTCCTGCAGGTCGCCGACGCGGAAGCCGGGGATCATCCGGCCGGTCGGCCCCTCGACCTCGCCGACGGACTCCGGGAAGTAGCCGGGGTTGTCCTTCACGTACTTGCGGATCGTCGAGGGTCCCTTGAAGCCCAGCAGCTGGGCGGCCTGGTTGATGGAGACGACGGTCTCCGGGGCGAGCTCGTACAGCTCAGGGTCGGCCTTGAGGACCTTGCTCTGCTTCTCGTTCTGGAACCACGTGTAGAAGGCGCGGAACTGCTGCTCGTCGTAGAAGTCGGCGCCGTCGATGCGCTCCTTCTCCGGGTGGCGGTGCTCCTTGGGCTGCTCGAGCCGGATCTTGTACCAGCGGGCCGCGGTGCCGACGCTGGCGCCGGTGAACTCGCGGATCCAGTCGCGGTTGACCACGGCACGGTCGCCGATGACGCGACGCTGCGGGTTCAGGGGGTTGGGCATTGCGTTCTCCGCTTCGGGCCGCGGCCCTATACTTGGGGCCTGCTCTTCTGTGTTCCTCCGGCGCTCACGCGCCGGCGGGCGAGTCGAGTTGGTGAAGGTGGTCGGCGGGACGTTCGGCCGGGGTTGCCGCCCTGGGTCGACACCCTCGTGAGAGGGTGCCTTCCGCTGGCCACCGCTTTTTGCCGCTGGTTTCGCGTAATCAATATTGCGCGCTTGGTGGGTGGCTGTCAATCTCGCCGGCGCAGACCCCGCCACGAGTACGCCCTCCATTCCCGCTCGAAGTGCCCCACCTGCTTGTTCTGTACGTGGTAGGGCGCGGTGACCATCAGCTCCTCCACCGTCGGCAGCTCAGCCTCCCGGCGCCGCATCCACGTCCGCACCCGCCCGTAGCGCTCGTCGACCTCGACGGGATAGCCGTGCCGCTCCGAGATGGTGCGCAGCCTGCGACCCAGAGCAGACGCGCGGCCCATATGCACCCGCTCCACCGAGCGCATCGGCCTCCCGCGTCGGGTGGGATCCGCCTTCGAGACCGGCAGGATGCGCCGTACGTGATATAGCGCCCACGGGCAGGCGAGCTCCTCCTCGAAAGCGGCGAGGACGGGCCGGTCGGCGGCCCGGCCTGGGTCGAACTGTTCCAGCAGGCTGTGGCGGCCGAACAACTGTGCCTTGGGGTTGAGGCTGACTGAGGTGTACTCCAGGCGCAGCACCCGTCCGGCGATGTCCGGGTGGGCCCGCATCCGGTCCAGGTGGTCGGCCATGGCACCCATCGAGACTGGGAAGCAGCAGAAGCTGCAGTAACTCTTTTCCCACCGCACCCCGAACCGCTCGTACAGAAATTTTTCGCACCGCGCGCGGCCCCATCCCCAGGCGATCAAGGGGTACACGCCCTGGCGCAGCGGGTTCTTGCTGGCGGCTTTGTCCCGGCGGCTGCGGCCGGTCTCGTCGGCGTTGAACCCCATCACCTGCCTGAATGGCCGGTCGCCGATCTCCTGGGCGATCAGCGCGTCGCCGACCTCGCCTTTGGCGTGCAGACTGCAGAGCCGGATGCCGCCCTGCTGGGGAACGGTGCCGTTGGTCTCGTACTCGTCCCACAGCGCCCAGGGACCGCGTTCGATGATCTGCTTGGGCTGGCGGGAGTCGTCCATGACCGTGATCTCCAACGAGCGGCTGGCCCGGGCGACCTGAACGAGCCGGACACCGTGCTCGCGAAGGAGCGGGAGCACGTACTGCTCGGCGTGGGCGCGGGTGGCCGGCCACTCGTCCCCGGTGAGTTCGTGCATCACCATGGTGCGGGCCAGGTCGACGCCGTGGGCGGCCGGGTCCTCCAGCATCTTCACCAGGTACGCGGTCGAGTCGACCCCCAGGCCCCAGTTGATGACCAGCTCGACATCCTCAGTGCCCGGCCGGTGTGCGGCGTTCATGCGGTCGCACCCCCTTGGTCGGCCTTCGGGTACGGGTAGGCGGTGGCGGTGAGCCGGCGGCCGGTGCGCGGCCCGATGTACGCCGCGTACCGGTGGTTGCCGCCGTGGGATACGACCCGCGCCCCTACGGCCTGCAGGGCCTCCTCCAGCCACGCCTGGCCGGGCTCGCCCTCCTGTCGTGGGCGGGCTCCAAGGGCGACCAGGCGCCGCTCGACCCCGCAGCGGCCGCGCTCACCGTTGCGGACCTTGGACATCGCACGGTCGTGAAGGACCGAGCCGTCGGGAAGCATGGTCAGGCGGCGCGGACGCGTCTTGCCCAGGTAGTCCATCCCCTTGGCCTGGTAGATCGTCCCGTAGTGACCGGGAAAGATCAGTTCGGGGCCATGGGCGGTGAGGCGTGTCCTGGGCTCGGGGTCGCTGTGCGCGACGACCCCCAGGACGCCTCGGGCGGCCGCCAGCCGGAAGACGCGCGCCTGCGCCCACGTCTCCGCGTTGGCCGGTACCGCGTCGAGCAGCACCAGCCGGTTGAGCTCCAGCGACTCCTCGCACGGCACCAGCCGGTTGAACACCGAGGTGAGCACGGCGACTTGGGTCGGGATGCCCAGGGTGAGCACTCCCACCAGCTGGCCTGCCGGGGGAGCGGCGGTGTCGATGAGGCCATAGGCGAAGCGGACGGACGGGCCATGAACCGCTGTAATGGTGGGCGCGGACGAAGGCCCTCGCCGTGTGGACCAGTTCGTTCGGCATCTCGCGGACGTGGTAGCGGGCGGGGTCGAATCCGCCTTCACTCCTCGGCCTCCAGCTGTGCCGGCGGTTCTTCCACCGCTGGGAGACGGCGCCGAGATCGAGCGGCTGTTGTTCATACACAGACATCACAGGGCGTTCCCCTCAGGGGCGATGGGTTGGTGAGAGAGGCCGGTCCGGGGTTGCCGCCCCGGGACCGGCGGGCAGGTCGACGGCAAAGGGTGCTGCCGACGACGGGTCAGGTGGTGGTCGAGGTGGGGAGCATCAGCTGACGAGGGGCGTGCAGCACGTCCAGGACGCGTTCACGCCAGCGCATCGCCCAGTGCACGCAGTTGGAGCAGCTCTTGTGCTTGCCCTCGCACTGGGGTAGAGGGTCGGACCAGCGGGCGTCGCGTGACCAGGCCAGGGAGTCGGCGGAGGTGAGATACTCGGCGCACGTTTCGAGCGCCTGGGTCTTCAGCCCGAAGCCGTGCAGGCGCAGACCGGCGGCCGCCACGGTGGCGAGTACCGTCTCGACGTCCTTGACCGACTTGCGGCGGCAGACGGAGCCGACCCCGACCAGCGGATAGTCCGCCAGCCGTACGCCGCGCTTGTCGTACAGGTCCAAGCAGGCCTCGTAGTCAGCTGGGCGCCAGCCCTGGACAGTCGGGATGATGTCGACACCGGGCTCCTCGGCCATCAGGTCGACGAAGTTGCCCACGGTGCGGTCGATGTGCTCACGCACCGACAGGCCCGTCCGGGAGACCATGTCGGGCTCGCACATCCAGTCCTGCGGGCCGGCCCAGACCAGGAGGCCGATCTCGTCGCGATACCGGCGCAGCTCCCGGACGTAGGCGTACGGACTGACCGTCCAGCCGCCGTGGTCGCCGAGTTCGGAGAACGCACCCGAATCGCACACCCAGGCATCCGCGGCGCGCGGCAGCGTCGCACGGCCAGCCAGTGTCGAGCGTGAGACGCACATCGGCACGCCCCACGTGGAGAGCCATTTCGCGTGGTGCCCGCCGATCCAGAACATCGGCCCCTCGGCCGGAGAGTCGCTCGGGTGGAATCCGAGACCGTACTCGCAGCGGCACACGCAACTGCCCATGGTGCAGAACCCGCAGTCCACGCACTGGTCGTGGTAGCAGTGGCCGCAGGCGTAGCGGACGGCGGGCGTGCACGTGCACGTCTCGGCGTCCACCGGTGGCGTCAGCATCCGGGGGGCTGGGGCGGTCAGTACAGCGTTCACGGGAGGGTCCTTCGAGTTGGTGAACGGAGCCGGTTTCGGGGTTGCCGCCCCGAGCCCGGAAGGCGGTCAGTGGGGGAGAGGCTCGCCGGTCTGGCCGTGGCAGGTCACGGTGAAGGTGGGATCGGCGCACCGGGCCGCGAGCTGCGAGCCGCTCCAGTCCTCGGCCTTGACGGACTGCACCAGGTGTCCGACGGGACACAGGACCAGGACCCGGCCGTAGGAGGTGCTGCGTACGACCGGAGGACCGGAGTGGGGCAGAGGGCCGGGGCGCCCGGAGATCTGGCCGAGCACCTCGGCGGCCCGCTCCTCAGTGATGTTGAACAGGGTGAACTCGTCCTCGGCGGCGTCCGCTCGGCGGTGAGCGTCGGCCGCTGCGGTTCGTGCCCGGTACACCTCGGCCAGGGCGTACGCGGCCTGGCGCTCACGGGCGATGGCGAGGAGCGGTTCCATCTGCGCGCGCTGCTCCAGCAGCACCTTGGCGGCGGCCGGCGCGACCTGCGGGCGCATCGTCCGGACCGATGAGAGGTAGTCGTCCTGGTCGCATAGGACGCGGACCAGCTCCCACCGTTCGCCGGGAGCCTGCTTGAACGTGGCGGTGAAGGTCAGGGGGATGCGGAAGTGGGTGGCGACGTGCACCGCGACGCCCAGCAGCGGACCGGGGTCGACGGAGTCTGCGAACTTGGGGCGGAGCGTGAAGACAGCGGTCCGGCCGCCCACCTCGCCGGAGACCTGGAGTTCAGGGGGACCGGCGCTGTGGTCGTAGGCGGTGGACGGATGCGTGGTCGGGGCGGTGGAGTTCACGGGGAACCTCCTTGGTGGTTGCACTCGGGTGGGTTGGTGGGGCCGGTCCGGATTCGGTGCCCCGGGCCGGTGGTGGGGCGAAGCGCGATGCGAGCTGTGTGACTCGCGCGGTCGGCGACGGTGTCAGGCGTCCGCGGTGTCTCGGTCTCTTCGGTCCCAGGGACCGAGGACGGCCCGCGGCTCAGCTGCTCCCTGGCGGCGTTCGCGGCGCGCGGCCAGCAGCAGATCGAGGATGCGGCCGCCTTTGACCTCGGCCTGGTGGCGCAGGGCCGCAGGGATCTGGGCGGGAAGCATCACCCGCTTCGCCCGCAGATCGATCTCCAGCGTGACGGTGCGCACCAGGGTGTAGGCCTGTTCCTGGCCGGCGTACAGGTGCAGCCGGGCTTCGACGCGGTGGTCGACGGGGGTGAGCTGTACGTACTCGTTGCGCCAGGAGAAGTTCTCGACGTCGGGGGAGAGCTGCACCCGGGCAGGCACGGTGCGTCCGGTAGGCACTTCACGGTCGTTGAGCGGGGCGGTGGGGTCCTTCTCCCAGCGCGTCACGTGCTCATGGAAGGGGTACCAGCCGGGCCCGTAGAACACGCGCTTGCCGTCCAGGACGTACGACCAGTCGCCGAGTTCCAGCTTCACGCCGTACAGGTAGCGCTCGTCCTTCGCCGCGACATGGAGGTCCAGGGACGGGACTTCGTCGGGAGGCAGGACCGGGGCGAAGTCGGGAGGCGCGGGCAGGTCGGCGGGGAGGAACGTCGTGCGGGTGTTCCCCAACTCGTCCGGGTCGAAGGCGCCGTCGCCCACCACCTTGCGGACCATGCGGGGAACGGCGAGGGCGCGCGGTGTGACGCGCAGGGCGACAGCCGATCCCTCGGCAGAAACCATCCCCTGGAAGTCCCAGTCCGGCCGTGCCGAGTGCAGCGCGTGTTGGACCTCGCGCAGGGCCCGGGAGATGCGGCGGCCGAGCGGGTCTTCCGGGTCGGGCCGGCGGATTGCGGGCAGGACAAGGGCGGCGTCGGGGTGCCACTGGTCGGACAGCACCTGCCACGGCCCGCGCTCCAGCAGCGAGGCGACCTTGCCTGCGAGCCGCTCGGCATCGGTCAGTTCGCGCAGGACGGCGGCGGTGAGGCGGGCGGTGGATGGCGCGTCCCAGGGTCCGCCCAGGACGAGGCTGAGTCCGCTGTCCGGACTGCCCAGGGTGACGCTGAGCCGCCTGCCCTCCAGCCAGGCTTCCGCATCGCCGAACTGGACGAACAGCCCTGGCTGGTCGGGCCGCTGGAAGGGGGCGCCGGTGGTGAGCAGGCGGGCAACGGCCTGTAGGGGCGGGCGGGCATCACGGGCGTTGGGCAGGGCCGGGGCGTAGCGGGTGACCGCGTCGAGGATGCGGGACGTGACGGGCGTCGGGGTGTGCGCGCTGACGCGCGCGGTGCAGATCCGGGCGGGGCCGGCGGGCGACGGCGCGGCCAGGGCGGCCTCAAGAGTGCCGTGCAGCTCGCGGGTGCGCAGGGTCAGCCGGTAGCCGCCGGGCAGGTCGGCGCGGGTCCGGTCACGGCCGCGCAGGTGGTGTTCGACGATGGTGTCGGAGATGGCATAGGTCGGCGAGGCGGGTTCGAACGCGTACATGGCGCAGGCCTCCACAAGCGGCAGACGGCGGGGGCGGTCGGGGTGGTCAGCGGGTGATGCGGGCCCGGGCGCGGTCGGCCTGGACGTGGACGGCATCGGCGTGCGCGGCGGCGCGGATCTTGTCGGCCCAGTCGGCGGCGCGCTGGGCCAGGTCGGCGAGGCGCACGAAGTAGGCGTCCTGGTGCTGGCGGGCACGGTCCATCAGGGCCGCATGCTCGGCGGTCAGTTCCTCGGCGGCGTACGCGGAGATGGCTTCGACCCCGTGGCGGCGGGTGACGCGCCCGAAGGGGCAGGCGCCCCCCTCCTGCTGGATAACGGCGAGGTCGGCGGCGGGCCAGCCGGTCTCTTCGTCGCGCGGGCCGAGCTGGATGTCGAGCACGCACACCGCGTCCGGGTCGTGCAAGCCGTCAGCCTGGTAGCGGCGGTGGGGCCGGGGAACGGGGCCGGTTTGGCGTTCGGTGTGCGCGCGCCACAGCTCGGGGGAGGGGTCCTCCTCGTCCTGGTGGAGGCGGTGAAGGTAGGCGACCAGGGACGGCAGCTGCCAGGCGGGGGAGCCGAACGGCGCGGCCGGCATGGCGAGCCCGGCTCGGGCGATCAGGCCCGTGTGGTTGCTGACGGCGGCCTGGGCGACGAACAGAGAGGCGCTGAGGCGGAGTTCGGAGTGGAGCATGGCGAGGCCTTCCGGGCGGGCGGCGCGCAGAGAGGGGAGGGGGCCCGGGCCGGACCGGTCAGGTCCGGCCCGGGCAGCAGGTCAGGACGCGTCCTCGGAGTCCTCGACGCTCACGGCTTCCGGGTCGTCCGGGGTGTCCTCGTCGGCTTGGCCGTCGGCGTCGGCCGTGTCCGGCTCGCCTTCTTGGTAGGGCTCGTCGTCGACGATGGCCTGTTCGACGCTGGAGAGCGGGTAGCCGATTTCGGCGAGGAACGACAGCCACGTGCGCGCGTCGCCCCGGATCTCCTGCAGTTCGAAGACGGCGGAACGAGCGGTGCTGTCGGTGCGCCACGTCCGCGTCTCGCTCATCCGCTTCTCAAACGTCGCGGCCAGCACCGCGAAGTTCAGCAGCGTCAGCTTGGCCGGGGTCGCCGTCGCGGCACGCTCGGCGGGGTTGTCGTAGCCGGTCAGCTCCTGGACCAGTTTTCGGCGGCCGACGTCACCCACCCACTGAGCCACCGGCTTGGGGCAGGTCAGGAGCTGCGTGGTGACGAACGCGGCGAGCGGCTTCGGCGCGCTCTTGCGGCTGATCAGGTCCTTCAGCCACGCCTGACGGGTCGCCTCGGCGGCGCGGTAGGCCTTGTTGCCCGCCTTGACGTACTCGCGCGACGGCTCCGACGGCTTGGGCTGTGCTGCCTGGGTCGGCTGCTCGTTCCCGTCGCCGTCCGCCTCTTGGTCGTCCTCCTGGGGCGGCAGGTGGCCGAAGCGGTCGGGGTCGGTGCAGAAGTAGTCCACCTCGCCGGGCTCGCCGGGGTTCTCGGCCCAGGTCGCCACGTGGCCGGGGCACTCGGCGTGCGCCTCGGCACTCAGCGGCTCGCCGTCCGGGCCGGGGAGCTCCCTGAGCAGCTCGGCGGTCGGCGGAAGCGTGTCGGCGTCCTCGGCCAGGCGCACCCCGGCCTCCTGGAGCTGCGGGCGGACCTTCGCGCGGGCCTGCTGTTCTTCGCGGTCGTCGCGCTCCCACTGCACCTGGAACTCGAAGCGACCCGCGCGGTAGGCCTCCAGCAGTCGGTCTACGGCGGCGGGGTCGCCGTCGAACTCGCCCAGCACACCGAGCACTTCGAGGTCGAGGTCGTACGTTCCAACTTCGGCGAGCGCCGAACGGGTCCGCTCGCCGACGGCCTTGGCGGTCTTGACCGCGCGGGAGACCTCGGTACGGGACCGGCCGGTGAGCTGGGCGACCCTGGTCTGCTTCATGCCCGCGCCGACTGCGCCGAACAGGGCGTCGGCCTGCTCCAGCTCGGTCAGGCCCCGGCGGTAGTCGTCGTCGTTCTCGATGAGCTGGTCGATGAAGTCCTCGCCCGCCTCGCGCAGGGAGGGGTCGAGCACGTACGCGGGGACCTCGATCGCGTCCTGCTCCCCTTCGGTTTCCTTGGTGGCCCGGGCGGCGAAGTAGCGCCGGTGCCCCATCTTCAGCTCGTAGGTGTCCTCGCCGAGCGGGAGGACCACGACGGGGACCTTCACGCCGTTGGCCGCGACGGACTTGAGGAACTTCTCGTCCAGGTTGAGGTCCTGGCGGACGTTGTTCTCGTTGACGCGGATCTGGCCCAGACGCAGGGTGACCCGCTGCATCGGTGCCGTTGCTGTTGCGGTGTCGCTCACGGATTGCTCCTCGTGCGATCGGTTGGTGTCGAGCAAGTTGCCGCTTGCCCTCAAGAATCAATTATACGCTCTTTTGGGTTGGGGGCAAGGCCTTTAGTCCTGGTCGGCGGCGGTGTGGTGCTGGCGAATCGCTTCCGCAATGGCCTCGGCGATCGCCTCGATTCCCTCGGGCGTGTGCACCTTGCGGAACGAGGCGATCTCGCCGGTGGGGTCGAGGTTCGCCCACAGGCACAGTTCGCCGTGGTCGTCGACGTGGAGCGTGTACGTGTCGGCGTCGGGGGCGTCCAGGCGGCCGTAGGTCTCCCAGGGCCCGGAGTCGGCCTTCCAGTCGCCGCCGAGGATCTCGGCGACGCGGGCGGCCACGCTTGCGGGGGTGGTCATGGGCGGCGGTCCTCTCGGGTCGGGGGCCCGGGGGCGTTGCGCCCCCGGGCTGGCCGGATGATCAGTCCTCGTGGGGCTCCATGATGGTGATCACGGGCTCGCCCTGGTCTCCGGGACCGATCGCGCAGACGAGCTGGACCGGGCGGGCCTGCTGGGTGCGTCCGTCGCGCGGAACGCGCCGCAGGTCGACGGTGACCTGACCGCCGCCCCCGCCGCTGCGCCGGATCGCGTGGCGGGTCATGGTCAGCACGTCCCACAGGCGGCCGCGCTCGTCCTGCGGCGTCTGCCGCTCGTTGTCGCCCTCGTTCCAGGCCACGCAGCCTTCCCATACGGCGCTGGTGAGGGCGACCGGAACGCGGAAGCCGGCCTCCCGGGCCAAGTCGGCGTCGGCGGCTACCAGGACGCCGTCCGCCAGGGCCTGGGCGCGGGTGTAGGCGTGGATGATCTCGCCCGGGTCGGCCAGGGGGACGGACCGCATGGCGTCGTCGCTGACGTCGGGGTCGTCGGTCACGGCGGCGTCGTGCAGAACCGAGTCGATGCGCGACAGCACCTCATCCTCGCGTGCCGCGCGCCGGGACGCGGGCCGCTGCGGCGGGGAGCTGGGGCCGGTGGGCGCGTTGGCGGCGGCCTCGTCGGCCATCACGGCGTGCACCGCGAGCATCGTTGCCAGGCCGTTTGCCCTCTCCGTGTCCCCGGCGGCCTGGGCCTCGGCGTGCTCCTGCTCGAACCCGTCCCGGATCTGCTCGTGGCTGTAGCCCTGAGCGAGCTTGACGCGCACGGTCTTGCCCACGAGATCGACTGCCAGGGCGGGCAGGTGGCCGGGCAGGCTGTCGCGCTCCTCGGCTGTCCGCCTGCGGCGCGTGACGGCGCGGGCCGCGCGGTGGTCCTGCGCCCCGGCCGGGCTGGGCTCCCCGGCATGGTCGGCGGGCGCGGGGGCCTCGTCGGTCGGTACGGGGCCCACCTCGGACGTGGCGGGCGCCTCGGCGGTGAGGGTGTAGAACTCGTTCGAGTGGACGTGGACGGTCCACTTCTGCCCGGGGGTGTCCTCGGTGAGCCGGGTGCGCGGCTTGGTCTCCCACGCCTCGAATGCGCGCGCCGGGTCGACGGGCACCATGTTGCCGGTCGCGGAGTCGTAGGCACGGCAGGACCGGGCCGCTGCGCGAATCTGTGCAACGCGGTTGGTCCAGTTGCGGCGGATCGTGGTCATCGTGCGTCCTCCTGTGGGAGTTGGTGACGGAAGCGAGTTGCCGCTCACTTTCAAAATTAATAATACACCCTTACGGTCAGTGATCAAGCGGTTTCAGAACAAGGTGTCCGCGTCTTCCCTGGCCCCGGTGTCCCGTGCGGCCTTGGGGGTGGGGGCAGCAGCGATCCTCGACCGATGGGCCCGGACGCTCGCCGACTGCCGGGCGCGGGCGGCCTGTTCGGCCTGGGCCTCCAGCTCGTCTTCGTCGCGGTTGTGCAGGACGATTTCGACGGCCGGTGAGGCGTCGCGCCACTGGTCGCGGAAAAGGTCGGTGGGGATCCCGGGGCTGGGGCGGAGCGTGATCCCGCTCTCGCGGTGGAAGCGCTCGTACGCGGGTGAGTCCTGATCCACGAAACCGCCCTCGATGCGGAACGGGGCCGATTCCCTCGGGATGATGAACGCGCCCCGCCGTGCCAGGGTCTCGGCAACCGCGATGACGTGGAACTCAAACAACGGACCCCGGTAGCCGGGGGCGTTGCCGCTGCGCTTGATCCGTCCGAACGGCGGGTTGCTGATCGCGCAGTCGAAGGGACCGAGGTTCATTCCCGGTACGTCCAGCACGTCAGCACAGATCCACGTGGCCTCCGGCAGGACGCGCCGCCCGACCCTCACGTACTCCGGGTTCTTCTCCACGCACACGATCTCGCGCGGGGGCAGGCGCTCAAAGTGTCGGGTGACCAGGTCGCGGGCGTGCCAGGCCAGGCGGCCGATGCCCGCGCACAGGTCGATGATGCGATTGCCCGGGATCACGAGGTGGAGTTCGCCGGCGAGCTCGGCCGGGGTGAAGAACGCGCCGTCCAGGGTGCGGCCCGTGTTCGCGGACTCGTGGAAGTGATCGAGGACGAATTCGCGCTCCGTCTCGGTCAACTCGCCGTCGCTGTCGACCAGTTCGCACGCTCGGTTGTGTCGCTTGGTCTGCTCCTTGCTGAGCTTTCCGGCCATGACGTGCTGCCTTTCGGGGGTGGTGTGGGGCGCCGGTCCGCAGGTGCCGTCCGGACCGGCGGGGAGAGGGGCGGTGCGCGCCCTCGTGCTACGTGTCGGTGGGCGTGGGCTGCGGTGCGGCGGGGAACCACCACTCCTTGCGCTCGTCGCCGTCGCGGGGGTAGGCGGAGATGCGGACACCGGCCGTGGTGGACGAGTGGTAGAAGCACCACCGGCGGTGGGCGATGACGCGGTCCCAGCGTGTGACGTAGCCGTCGAACACGCTGACGGGCGTGCCGTAGCGGTTGCGTTCGGTCCGGTAGACCCTCCATCGCATGCAGTCGGCGACCTGCCAGCGGGGCCCGATTCCTGCGCGCTCGATCCACAGTTCGGTGCAGTCGTGACAGGACACCCGCCGCAGGGCCTGTCCGAGGTCTACGGGCTCCCACCACGCCGGGGCGGCGCGGCACAGAGCTGGGCCGCCGTCCTCCTCGGCGCGGTGCACCGTCAGGGCCAGGCCGTCAGCCGTGCGGTACCCGGACGCGCCTACTGCGCAACGGGCGATGAACATCCGCCGGGCGCGGCAGGGGGCGGTCGGGGCTGCCTGCGGGCCGGCGCAGGCTCCACCGTCCGTCTCCCAGGCCTCGACCGTGCCTGGGCTGGCGGCGGTGTCGCGCGGGTGCGAGCGGTCGCCGGTGGACTGAGAGGGGGAGTGCATGGACATGAGGGCTCCGCTCCGTGGGCCGGGCGCCTGGGGCGCCCGGCCGGTCGGGTGGACGGTTCAGGCGCTGGGGGTCGCCTCGGGCTGCGCCGTGGTGACGGTCAGGTCGGCGGCGCGCAGGTCAGTGGCGACGGCGGCGATAAACCCGGTGTCGGCCTCCTTGTGGCGGGTGCCGGGGGCGTACCAGTACTGGTTCTTGCGGTGCCACTTGAAGTCGTGACGCTTCAGCACGTCGGCGGCGCCGTCGCCCAGACGCGTACCGGTGACCGTCGTTCCGTCCTCGTCCGTGTGCGTGAGGGTGAGCCCCTCCGCGGCCTCCTCGCCCTGCCCGTGGGCGCTCGCCGGACGGGCGGCCTGGGCGGCGGCCTGCTCCTTGGCGGCGGCCCAGCGCTGGGGGAGGACGATGTCACTGGCGATCTGCCACATCTGCTGCGGGGCCCAGTTCTCCTTGATGACGTGGCCGTCGATGACGCAGGCGTCGAGCATGCCGCTCGTGGGCGGCTCGGTGCCGTCGTGGGCCTCGGACCACAGGGCGGCGGCGGCCTTCAGTGCGTCATCGGAGACGTCCCGGTGGGTGTTGATGTCGACCAGCGGCTTACCGGTGACCTTCCGACCCTTGACGGTGACGGTGACCGTGTTGTCGGTGGACTCGTAACGGTCCTCCATGCCGTTGAACTGCGCGCCCTGCATGGGGCGGGTGTGCTCTTCGACGTCGGCCGTGCAAGGGCCGTCGGTCCAGTAGACGGAGATCCACGCGGCGGCGGTACCGGTGCCCTTGCGCACGCTGAACTTCACGCCGGGGAACGCGCTCTTCAGGCGGTTCCGGAGTTCGGCGGCCACGTCCTTGGTGTCGATGTAGTCCATGCCCTGTACCTCTGCTGCGAGTTGGGTTGGTGGTGGATGAGTTGCCGCTCATCTCTGAAATCAATAATACGCGCTTGCGGGGGGAGGTTCAACGCTTCCGCCGAATCAGTCAGCACTGAAGATGCATTCACCGTTGACCGTGATCCGGATCGGGATCGTTCCATCCGGGCTGATCAGGTCGCCGGGTACCTCGCCGGTGTCCAGATGGACGGACACCACCAGGCCTTCACCGCAGCTCCAGTAGGCGTAGACCTGGGTCCCGCCGGTCTCCAGACACGGCAACGTGCCCCGCTGCTTCCGGTGCTGGTGCAGAAACCGCGCGCGTCGGTTCAGGGTGGTCGCTCGGCGCTTGCTCAGTCGCATAGCTGTGCTTCCTCTGAGGAATCCTGGGTGGCGGCCGGCGCCGTGGGCGCCCGGCCATGGGTGCTCAGGCGGTAGGGGTCGGCGTGGTGGCGGTCAGGCCGGCGGCGTCGGCGGCAATGAACCCGGTGTCGGGGCGGGCTCCGGGGTGATGTCGCGCGGGTCGGCGGGGATCACCTCGCCCGTCAGGGCGGCCCGCATCTGCTCGGCCGACATACGCCCGCTCACCTCGTTGTAGGGGAGCGTGTACGTGCTGCCCTGGTGCCGGGTCTCAGCCGTTGCCGCGCGGGTGACCACGCGGCAGCCGCCGACGGCGCCGACGGTGCCGCCGTCAAACGCGGCGTGGATGTGCGGCACGGTCACGGTCTTGGTGTTGACCCGGGTCACCTCGTACCAGGACCCCCGCCACCGCGCGAAATCGCCCTTCACGAAGTCGGCCCGCCCCCACACCTTGAAGCCGCGCCGCTCCGCCTCCTTGATCGTCTCCGCCCAGTACGTCAGCTCTTCGTCGTACTCGGCCAGACGGCGCGTCAGCTCCTCCCGGTGCGCCTCGGACGGCTCGCGTCGCCACACATCAGCCTTACGGCCCTTGTCGTCAACGCCGTCACGCTCCCGCAGAACGCCGCGCCGCTCCGCCTCCAGCTTCTCGATACGGCGCAGCGTGCGGCCCGGGTTCTTCCGGTACCGCTCGTAAGCCTCCGCCGCCTGAGCGCGGGATGCCCAGTAACCGGCCCGCTCGCCCTCGGCGATGCTCTTACGCATCGCGTTGTGCATGCGCTCTTGATCCCTGCGGGCGCGCCCCTCCGAGTGATGGCCTACCAAGATCGGCTGACCCATCCAGAACCGTTCGCCGATCCGGTCCGAGGCATCCCGCGCAGCCTGCGAGGATGCCGCCGCACGTCCGGCCCGGTCCGCGTACCGCTCCGTCCGTTCCTCGGCCGCGTCCACGCGGGCGGCCTCCCGCTCGGCGAACGACATGGTTTCTTCGATCACCACAGCGCATGACAGGCCGAGTGCGCGTACCGCGTCCGCTGCCCGGTTGATCTTCCACCGGTCGGCGCCCTTGTAGCGGCTGCCGCGGATGAAGATTCCGGGGTTGCGCCGGTAGGTCCAGCCCAGCGGGCGCAACGCTTCCCACACCCCGTCACCCCTGGCGGAGCCCTCCACGGTGGTGCCGTCTTCGTGGGTGTGCCGGATGACGATGTCCGCCGCCTCGGCCTCCTCCTCCGCCTCCACGACGTCCCCGGGCAGGGTGAGCGCGCGCAGCGCCGCCGGGGAGTGCCCCATGACCCTTGCGGCGCACTCGGCGCAGCGCGGAGCACAGCCGGGCACGTCCCACAGCAGCACCCCGAACCCGCCACACGTGTTCGCCGCCGCGCAGTCACCGCGCCCGGCAGGCTTCGCCCAGTCGATCGGCATAACCGCCACAGCCGCCGCGACGGGGGCCGGGGTGTCGACGTCCGGCACCACGCCGCCCTCTGCCTCCCACACGTCCACCCCGGACGGGTCGGACACCACGTCGGCCGCCCCCACGGGCACCTCGTCACGGGGTGCCGGCGGGGGGAGCTCTCCGGCATCCCGGGCGAGCGCTCCGCCCTCGCCCTCCCACCCGTCCAGGTCGACCGCATCCGCGGGCGCGTCCGGCCGCGCGTCCTCCGCCAGAACACCCGGCGCCTTGCACTCCTGAGCAACCGTGGCGTTCACCGCGTGAAGCGTCGCCACGGTCTCCAGCCGGACCCCGTCCACCCATGCACCCGACGCGGTCACGTCGTACAGACCGGCCGACCACACCGCGCGCACTTCCCCCGGAACCTTGCCCGTGGCCCGCCCCCCGGCGCGCACGGTCACCGTGGCGCCCTGGCGCTGCATTGCGACGGTCCACCCGTTCGCCGTCGCCGTCTCGGCGAACGCCACGGCAGCCATAGGCAGCCACACACCCGGCGCGGCCTCCGTCTCCGCCACGACCGGCGCACCCGCGTAACCGTCCTGCCAGTCCTCCAACTGAGCCAGCGTCGGCGCCTTACCCGCCGCCGGGATCTTCGGCGCCTTCCACGGCTGAACCAGAGCCTTGACCGACGCGGACGCCTGCCCCTTCTCAGTCCCGCCCGTACGCCCGTGCGTCTTCTTCGACGGGAGGTCACGGCCGATCAGCGCGCGGCATTCATCCCGCGCGGCCACGGCATCGGCCAACAGGTCAACGAATGCCCGACGCTGCTCGTTCGCTTCCCCGTGCCTCACGTCCGGGTTCACGTCGACGTCTGTGGGAAGCTCGAACATCACCGCTGTACCGCCGTCGGCGGACACCCACGCCCCACGACCGGCCGGAACATCCCCAGACACGGCACGCGCCAGGAACGCACGCGCCGACCCCGACCGGCGCCCCGGTTCCGCCGCCTCCGCCTCCAGGGCGGACAGCTCACGCTCACACCGCCGGACCGCGTCCCGCGCGTCCATCCGCCGCCTATCCGCCGCCCACGACGCCTCACGGGCACGCTCCGACCACCCGCCGGACGTCTCGTAATGCACCACCACCCGCTCACCCAGCACACCAGCCGACCGGCGTACTTCCTGGTGAAGGTCGGACGCATCCCGCCGCCACGCCGCGCACGTCTCCGCGTGTTCCTCCGCCACCGTCAGCCGCTCACGCGCCACGGTCAGCGCACGGCGCGCACGCTCCGTCAGCCATGCCCGCGACACCCGCACCGTGCCCTCATACGGGCCACGGAACGCCACAGGGAACACACCGCCGTTGCCGTGGCAGATCACCGGCAACGCCTCAACCGCGCCCCCGTCGGTCTCCCACCCGTCCACCCCGCCGGGGTCCGACACGACGTCGGGCAGCACCGCCGGGCGCTCCGGCGCACCCTCGGCCGGACCGGCGTCCGCCGCCGTCACCGTGCCCCCCTCAACCTCCTCCGCCGGAACGTCCGGTGCCACGCCGCCACCGGCCGGAGTGTCACCGGCCGAAACCTCGGCCTTCTCGACCGGTCCCTCCCAACCGGGGCGGGTGATACGCAACAGGAACGCCGACGCCTGGGGCCGCACCCGCCCAGCAACCGCGCGCGGTTCCGGCGCACACTCCGCGCACTCCTGAGCCGACGGCACGTCAAGCCCGAACTCACGCACGACGGCGAGAGCGTCACGCGCTTCCCAACGGGCCGTGTCGACGTCGTCCTGCCCGTACGCGGACTCTGCGCCCTCTGCGCCCTCTGCGCACTCTTCGGCCTCACGAACCGCACCCCGGGCACTGTCGTACTGCTCATCCGTCAGTCCGTCCCAGTCGATGCGCTGAGCGAACGCACGGACCGCCTCCAGGGCAGCGCGCGCCATGCCGACCGACACGGCCGTCTGCGCGTTCTCCTCCGCCTTCTCCGCCGCGCGCTCCGCATGGATGCCGTACACGCGCGCCGTCTCGGCCGTTGCCCTCAGCACCGACGCGGGACGCTCCGCGATCACGTAGGCGATAGCGGCCCCCGTGACCTCGCCCCACGTACCGCGCACGTCCCCCGTCGGGAGGCTCACGGTGTGTCCGCCGCCCGACTCGAAATGGAAGCGGAACGGGAACCGCTCACCGCACACGGACAGTTCCGACAGCAGGTCGGAGCGCCGGAACTCCCCTTCGTAGCGGTCGCCCAGCGACCGCGCTTCCATCGCTTCCGGCCACTCCTCCGCCGCCCTACGCGCACGCTCGACTTCCGCCACGGACGGCGCCTTACGGGCACGCTTCCGGGGGGCCGAAGTCTTCGCCGCGGTCTCGGCCGGACCGGGCGCCGGAGCGTCCGCCCGGTCCGGCGCGGTCGGCTGTGTGAGGGCGGTGGGCGCCTCGGCGGTCACCAGGTCCGCGACGGCGCGCCATGCGATGCCCTGGGCGGCCGTCTGGCCGTAGCGGGTGAGGGTGGCGCCGTCCCAGCGGTGACCCCGGGCGGTGAGGCGCCACACGCAGCGCAGGACGGTTTCCCCGGCCTCTTGGTGGGCGGTGAGCAGCAGCGCGCAGTGTCCGGGCTGCGTCTCGACGGTGGCCGTCCATCCGGCCTCCTCGGCCTGGGCGGTGAGACGGACCAGGTTGCGCGGCAGGGCCACGCCCCGGGCGTCGGCGGTGCGGAGCTGCTCGGCGGGCGGGGCGGTGGGCGCCGGCGCTTCGGCAGGGGTCGGGGCCGGCTCCTGGGCGGGGGTGCGCGTGCTGCTGGCGGGGTGCGTGGTCGTGGTCATGCTGGGTCACTCCTGGTCGGGTTGGTGCCGGGTGAGTTGCCGCTCACACCGGGAGGTGGGGCAGGGGAAGGCAGGGTGTGCCCGCCCGGGCCGGTCGGGCGACCGGCCCGGGCGGGGTGGTGCTCAGTTGCGGCGGTTGGGCGGGCGGTTGTCCCGGGGTGCGGTGCGGCTGGCCTCTCGGGCGGTCGTCTCGGCCTGGTCCTCGGGGCGGGGTACTCGTTCGGCCTGCCGGAACTCGACTCCCGGCTCGGGGGCCAACGGCGCGCCGGTGGCGGGGTCGACGGTGTACGCCTGCCGGATCTCCTCGGCGGTGATCGGCCGAAGCCAGAAGTTCCGCACCTTCCAGCCGCGTACGAACTCCGACCCGTCGGGGCCGAACGTGCGCACGACGACTGCACCGGTCGCGCACCCGACCATGGCGGCGGCGAGAACGGCGCACACCCGCATGGATGCCTCCTCGTTGATGACCACGGCGTCACCGATGACGGTGAGTTCCTGGCCTTCGGTGAGGTCACCGTGCGGTGTGCTGGCGTTGGCCACCATGTGGTGTGTCCCGTCGCCGAGAACGGCGTTCAGGAGAGACAGATAGGCATCTGCCGCGCGGTCGAGCAACGCGTGCGCCGTGTCGGCGGCGGACTGCATCGCGTCGTCCGTCTCGGCGTTGCTGACGGGGGCGGGGGTCCACCGCATCGCGTCAATGCCGAGATCCTCGCTCGGCTCGACGTTCTGCCCTTCGAGGGTCTGCCGTACGTGGTCGTGGTACTCGCTCATCGTTCCCTGCCTTGGGTTGCTGAGTTGGTGGCGGGTGAGTTGCCGCTCACCTGCAGAATCAATAATACACTCTTGCGGGGGGTGATCGTCAAACCCTCAATCACCCCCCGGGCCTGGTGAGTTACGGCGACTCCACCGGCGTCACGCTCGTACGAAAGAACGGGTTCCGGCTGAGGCTGAACGTCACGCGCTTCGTCTCGCCGGTGCTCTCGCGCTTGCCGTAGATCTCGACGCCGGTCAACTCGTCTTCCTCGTACGCCACTTGCAACACGGTGCCTTCCCATACCTCGGGCCACGGGGCGGGCCGGTTGGCGGTCCTCGGGCGGGCGTGGGCGGCCAGACTCCGGGTCGGGTTGCGCTCGATGCGTACCCGCTGCCCTCGGCTGATCGGTCCTGTGGCGGTCATGCTGTCCTCCCTCTGGTGGCTGCTGCTCCGGGAGGGTGGGGCGACCGGTGGCCGCCCCACCCTGGGCGGGTCACTGCGTCCGGGCTGCCCGCTGCTCCTCGGCGGCCGTCAACAGCTCGTTGGCCCCGTGGCGGGCGTGGTCGGCTCGTACGCGCGCGGCCACGTCGTCGGCGGACGGCAGTCCGAACCCTCCGTCGCTGGCGAACATGTCGTACGCCTCGCGCCACCCGCGCACCTGGCACTCGACAGCCGCGCGGGACGCGCACGCGATCGTTAGACCTCCGACGGTGACGGACAGTGCGCCGATTCCGTCGGGGCTCACTGCCGCGCTGCGGGCCCGGATCTTCGCGCGTCGGGGCGCATCGTCCAGGATCACGAACGAATTGATGGTCAATTCGGGTTCGCGCAATTCTCCCGCGTCGACCTGCTCGGGAAAGATCCTGTCGAGCATTGCGGCGGCCTCGCACCAGCCTTCCCACCAAACGCGCGCGCCGGTAGGGTGCCGGAATTCGATGATGGCCGTGGGGATCTTCAGAAGGGGGATGAGCGTCAAACCGATAGATGCGTCGGTCTCGTGCTCTCCCGCAATGTGGATCGTGAGTCGGCTTACCGCGTCAACGGTCTCCGCTTCCGTGTTCAAGGGTGCTCCTCGTGTTGGTGATTGAGACTGAGTCAGGTTGCCGCCTGACTACGAAATCAATAATACACTGTTCGGTCCCGGGATACACCCGAAACGCCGAACCTTGCGACATCTCTTGCGACTTCTCTTGCGGCTACTCCTGCGACATCTCTTGCGACATCTCTTGCGCGAGCCTCTCCGGGAGGGTCGGCGTATCCGCAGGTCAACCAAGGTTCCCGCGCGTGGTCGGGGGTCTGACATCCCCTCTGCTGCCACTTTTGCCACGCCGGTTGAAGGATGAGTGAGGAATGGGTGCGGGGGTGGGTGGGGTGGTGGGCTTCGGGGATTGGGGGCGGCTGTGGTGTGTGTGCTGCGCGTCGGCTGCGCCGCCGCGCTGGCGCGTGGGTGTGTGGGGGCGTGTCCGGCCCGGAGGGCAGGACGGGGGAGGGGACAGGGGCAGGACGGGGCCTGGGGGCCCGTCTCTCACCCCTCCAGCTCCCTGCCCTCCCTCCTCCCTCCTCCCTCCTCCCTTCTCCCTTCTCCCTCCTCCCGTCCGTCCGTCTGTCCGGCTGACGGTCTGTCGGTCTGTCTCCCACCCCACCCCCGGGGCACCCGCTCTGCCGGAGGCAGCCCAACCCTCCACCCCCGAACAGGCATACGGGCCCCGGAGGGGCCCGTATTGCCCACCCCGGTATTCCGTGGTTTACTTTTCTCCACGGAATACAATTCAAGTTCCCTCGTTTTCAAGGGAATCGGAGATTCCCTAAAAACCGCCCCACCAACCAAACTTGAGGGAATCGGAGATTCCCCCGAACTCCCCCCGCAACGAATATGACAAACCCTCAACTAAAACCCCAACACCCCACCCACAAAACAAAACCAGCCGCATTTCGTGCCGGAGGCACGCACGTTATTGGAAATGGCCGGAGGCCAATTCCAATAACGCCCCGCCGGAGGCGGGCAATTCGCGCGGGGACGCGCGAAGCGAGCGAGCGAGCATTCGGTGCCGGAGGCAAGCGAAGCGG
>NZ_JBVIIM010000039.1:0-61889 GCF_055569765.1 Streptomyces sp. NPDC031365
CGGGTGGCTGTCATGGGCTGTGTGGTGAACGGCCCCGGCGAGGCCCGCGAGGCCGACCTCGGTGTCGCCTCCGGCAACGGCAAGGGCCAGATCTTTGTGAAGGGCGAGGTCATCAAGACCGTCCCCGAGTCGAAGATCGTGGAGACGCTGATCGAGGAGGCGATGAAGATCGCCGAGGAGATGGAGAAGGCCGGCGTGACATCGGGCGAGCCGTCGGTGGCGGTGGCCGGCTGATCCCGTAGCGCCGACCGAGGACGGTCGGGCCGGGAGGACGCCTGGCGCTCTCCCGGCCGTCGTTCGACGCCACCCGCTCACCGCCGGCGGACCCTGCGCACCCGGCGAGCCGTCAGCGCCGCGGAGCAGGTGGTGAACAGCGAGGGCAACCGCCCCCATCGACGCCAACGGAGTGTCGGTCGTCGCCGTCCAGGCGCTGTACCGGATGGTGTGTGGCCTGCGGGACGAGGTGGGCGAGCTCAGAAAGCGCCTCGACGGCTGATCGCACCAGGTCGGCGGGCCCGCTGCCGGTCAGAGAACCGACGGGCGGGCGGCGCTGCTCAGCCACCGCGGGTACAGTGCGGACATCAGGCAGACCCCTTTGTGTGAGGCCCCCGCACTTGTTGACGCAGACCACTTCACGGGTCCTCGAACCGAGCGACCTGGATGCCGCACTCGCCGTACTCGACCGTGAGCCGGTCGCGAACGCCTTCGTGGCGGCCCGGGTCCGGATCGCCGGCCTGGACCCGTGGCGGCTCGGTGGCGAGATGTGGGGCTGGTACGAGGGGGGAGTCCTGACGTCCCTGTGCTACGCCGGCGCCAACCTGGTGCCCATATGTGCCACCCCACGGGCCGTCCGCGCCTTCGCCGACCGCGCCCGCCGGGCCGGACGCCGCTGCTCCTCCATCGTCGGCCCGGCCGGTCCCACCGCCGGACTGTGGCGGCTGCTCGAACCCCAGTGGGGCCCGGCCCGCGAGGTCCGCACCCACCAGCCGCTCATGGTCACCGACCGACTGCCCGCCGCCATCGCACCGGACCCGTACGTCCGCCGCGTCCGCAAGGACGAACTGGAGACGATCATGCCGGCGTGCGTGGCGATGTTCACCGAGGAGGTCGGCGTCTCACCGCTGGCCGGCGACGGCGGACTGCTCTATCAGTCCCGGGTCGCCGAACTCGTCGGCGCGGGTCGCTCCTTCGCCCGCTTCGACGCCGACGGCAAGGTCGTCTTCAAGGCCGAGATCGGCGCCGCGACCGACCGTGCCTGCCAGATCCAGGGCGTCTGGGTGGCCCCCGAGCACCGGGGCAGGGGCGTCGCCGCCCCCGGCATGGCAGCCGTCCTGCGCTACGCCCTCGCCGACATCGCCCCCGTGGCGAGCCTCTACGTCAACGACTTCAACACCCCCGCCCGCAGGACGTACGAGAGGGTCGGCTTCCGGGAGGCCGGCGCCTTCATGAGCGTGCTGTTCTGACGGGTCGGGGGGGTGTCGTCCTGATCCGGTCACCGGGCATCGGCGGTGCCGCGTCGACGCCGGTGAGCGGGGTCTGGCGCGGGCAGCCGCGAGGCGGGGACGGAGTCGACGCGACGCGGTACCTCCCTCGCGGGCGACGCCGGGCAGGTGGGGAGCCGGCGAGGGACGACACCGCGGCCCACGCCTCCCAGACATCGGGGGAGTGGGTGCGGGCCACGCGTCTGCGTCGCGATCCGAACGGCATCCACGGCCCTGTAGTCTCCCCGGCATGCTGAGCTTTCCCGGTCACGGCCGCTCCCAGCCCGACGACATCGTGATCGGCCCCCTCGACCTCCCCGGCCACGTCGACGAGGTGCTGGCGGTGCAGGCGGTGGCGTTCGGGCTCGGTCCCGACGAGGTGGCCGTCCGCCGGCAGATCGTGCTCCGTCATATGACCCTCCCAGGTGCCAGGGCCTTCGGCGCCACCGTCAACGGCCGCCTGACCGGCTTCGTCTACGGCATGCCCAACGACCGCACCCACTGGTGGTCCACCGTCGTCGAGCCCTATCTGCGTGCCCGGGGCCACGCCGACTGGCTCGAGGACTCCTTCGTCATCACCGAGCTGCATGTCCACCCCCGGCACCAGAAGCACGGCATCGGCCGCGCCCTGATCACCACGATCACCGACGGAGCCGAGCAGCCCCGCTCGATCCTCTCCGCGATCGACATCGAAAGCCCCGCCCGCCACCTGTACCGCTCCCTCGGCTACCAGGACCTCGCCCGGCAGGTCCACTTCCCCAGCGCCCCCATGCCGTACGCCGTCATGGGCGCCCCGCTGCCACTGCCTCGCGGGTAGCGGACGACCGCCGACGTCGGACAATCGATTTCCGCCGTCGCGTCCTGCCCGGCTAACCTCCTGTCATCACCCTCCCCCACTCTCGGCTGCGCTCGAGCGGGGGGACCCCCAGCAGCAGGAGTACGAGAGCCATGGCGAACGCACCGGTCCAGCGCATGTCCCAGTTGATGGCGAAGACGCTGCGCGACGACCCGGCGGACGCCGAGGTACTCAGCCACAAGCTGCTGGTCCGCGCGGGCTATGTGCGCCGTACCGCCGCCGGCATCTGGACGTGGCTGCCCCTCGGCAAGAAGGTCCTCGCCAACGTCGAGCGCATCGTCCGCGAGGAGATGGACGCCATGGGCGCCCAGGAGGTCCTGCTGCCCGCCCTGCTGCCGCGTGAGCCCTACGACGCCACGGGCCGCTGGGACGAGTACGGCCCCGAACTGTTCCGTCTCCAGGACCGCAAGGGCGGCGACTACCTCCTCGGTCCCACCCACGAGGAGATCTTCACGCTGATGGTGAAGGACCAGGCGTCCTCCTACAAGGACCTGCCGGTGATCCTCTACCAGATCCAGACCAAGTTCCGCGACGAGGCCCGCCCCCGCGCGGGCATCCTGCGCGGCCGCGAGTTCCTGATGAAGGACTCCTACTCCTTCGACCTGGAGGACGAGGGTCTCGCCCGGTCGTACGCCCTGCACCGCACGGCGTACCAGAAGATCTTCGAGCGCCTCGGCCTCGACTACCGCATCTGCGCGGCCACCGCGGGCGCCATGGGCGGTTCCAAGTCCGAGGAGTTCCTCGCCCCCGCCGAGGCCGGCGAGGACACCTTCGCGGACTGCCCCCAGTGCGACTTCGCCGCCAACACCGAGGCGATCGCCTACGAGCTGAAGCCGGTCGACGCCTCTGGCGTCCCGGCCGCCGAGGACATCCCCACCCCCGACACCCCGACCATCGAGACCCTCGCCGCGTCGCTCGGCGTGCCGGCCTCGGCGACGCTGAAGAACCTGCTGGTCAAGGTCGACGGCGAGATCGTCGCCGTGGGCGTGCCCGGCGACCGCGAGGTCGACATGGGCAAGGTCGAGGCGCACTTCGCCCCGGCCGCGGTGGAGATGGTCACCGAGGCCGACTTCATCGCCCGCCCCGACCTGGTGCGCGGCTATGTCGGCCCGCAGGGCCTGGACAAGGTGACGTACATCGCCGACCCGCGTGTCGCGCCCGGCACCGCCTGGATCACGGGCGCCAACAAGGCCGACACACACGCCAAGAACGTGGTCGCGGGCCGCGACTTCGAGGTCGACTCGTACGTGGACGTCGTGGTCGTACAGGAGGGCGACCCCTGCCCCGCGTGCGGCACGGGGCTGCGGCTGGACCGCGCCATCGAGATCGGCCACATCTTCCAGCTGGGCCGCAAGTACGCCGACGCCCTCAAGCTCGACGTGCTCGGCCAGAACGGCAAGCCCGTCCGCGTCACCATGGGCTCCTACGGTGTCGGTGTCTCCCGCGCGGTGGCCGCCCTCGCCGAGCAGACCGCCGACGACAAGGGCCTGTGCTGGCCCGTGGAGGTCGCCCCGGCCGACGTGCACGTGGTCGCCGCCGGCAAGGCGCTCCAGACGGAACTCGCCCTCGACGTCTCCGAGAAGCTGTCCGCCGCCGGCGTCCGTGTCCTGGTCGACGACCGCGCGGGTGTCTCCCCGGGCGTGAAGTTCACCGACTCGGAGCTGATCGGCGTCCCGCAGATCCTGGTCGCGGGCCGCCGCGCCGCCGAGGGCATCGTCGAACTCAAGGACCGCCGCACGGGCGAGCGCGAGGAACTGACCGTCGAAGAGGCAGTGACCCGCCTGACGGCCTGACGGCCTGACGGCCTGCCCAGGCAGTCTGCGGCGCCCGGCACAGCTGCGGGCAGTCGTGCTGCTGGGGCGGCACGGGTGGGCGCGGCGGCACCCCGCGAGCGCCGGGCTGCGCCACCCGTGCCGCCTCCACCTACGCCCTGCCGCCACCCCTGCCCCACGTCGGCAGGGGCCGGCCCTCCCGGACTGCGCGTCCGCGCTTCACCGCCGTACGGCGAGCACGTGGAACCGGCGGTCGACGAAACAACGGCCAGTGCCTGAGCGGCCCCGGGGCCCGAGTGCGCCCCGGACCAGTGCATTGGTCACCCGTGCCGCCCCAGCGGCACGGACTGCCGCAGCCGGGGAGACTGCCCGCGTCCCGGTGGCGTCCGCGCGCCTCACAGCCAGCCGGCGAACTCCAGCAGCAGTTCCGCGTCCCGCTCGCGCCCCACACGTCGGGCCCGTACGCCCGACTCCACCGCCCGGAACAGTGTCCAGCCCCGCAGCCGTTCCCGGTCGACCTCCAGCGACTCCGCGAGCCGCTTCACCCGCCGCCGCGTCGTCCCCGGGCCCGACGACTGGGCGATGAGGTCCTCCACGCGGTCGCGCACCAGCCGCGCCAGATCGAACGCGCATTCGCCGACCACCGGGTCGGGCCCCACCGCCAGCCACGGCATCCGCTCCCCGGCGAGCACCTTGCTCTGCCGGAACGTCCCGTGCAGCAGACGATGCTCGGGCGGCGCGGCCAGCAACTCCTCGCGGGCCGTCAGCGCCGCCTCCACCAGCGGGGCCACCTCCGGGTCGGCCGAAGCGCTCGCCCGCATCGCCCGCGCCTGCCGTCCCGTCCGCTCGGCCACCGTCTCGAAACCGTGTTCCTCCGGCGGGTCCACCCAGAGCCGGCGCAGTGTCCCCGCGGCCTCCAGCAGTGCCTTCGCCTCCGGCAGCGTCCGCACCGACACATCCGGTCGCAGCCGCTCCAGCAGCAGCGCCCCCTCGGTCCCGGACGACGAGGAGGACGGCTCCAGCAGCAGGACCGCTCCCAGCCCGTCCCAGTGCGCCAGCGCGGCGCGCTCGCTCTCCGGGCGTGCCCGGCGCGGCGCCAGCTTCAGTACGGCCGGCACGCCGCCGGCCGTACGCACCAGCACCACCAGGCTGCTGCGCCCGCCCGGCACCTGCACCCGTTCCACGGTCAACCCGCGCTGTGCGACGGACTCGTGCGCCACCTCCGGCAGCTTCTCCAGCCAGTCGTCGCCCTCGGGCGCGGTCTCACCGAGCGCCCTCACCAGACGCTGCGGCGGTTCGAAAACCATGCGCGAGCCGTTCCCTTCCTGCTGTACGCGGTGCCCGCCGCCCCGTCACGTCACGCGGTCGGCGCCGGTGTCACCGAAGCCGTACCACCCCGCTCGGCGAGCCCAGGGAAGGCTACGCTCCCCCCGCTCCAGCGCACCGACCGCACCGCCGCCTCCCGCATCGCCTCGGCGGCCCCACGGCGCCGCTCACCGGTGCTCGCACGCACCAGATCGGCGTACACCCCGGCCACCCGGTCCTCCAGTTCCGTCGCCAGCCGGACCGCCGCGGGTGCGTCCGGCACCGGGAACGGCAGGGCGTACCCCGCGGCGGCGGCGACGGGCGTGGCGCCCACGTCCTTCACCACCCGCACCAGAGCGTCCCTGCGCGCCCGGTGCGCGTCGTACGCCGTCCGTGCCTCGGCGCGCCGCTCCTCGCCGATCCGCCCGCCGACGATTCCGTAGCCGTACACCGCCGCGTGCTCCGCGGCCAGGGCCGCCTGGAGGGCCCGCAGTTCGTTGTCCTCCGCCTTGCGGTCCTCCGCCTTGCGGCCCTCCGCCTTGCGGCCCTCCGCCTTGCGGCCCTCCGCATCGCGCGCCTCGGTCACCGTCCGGCCTCCGTCAGCAGGTACACATGTGCCGCACCGGCCGCCGCCACCGAGGCCAGCAGCCGGGCCAGCTCGCCCGGCACGTTCAGCAGCGCCTTCGTCCGCCGGTCGGCGATCTCCCGCTCGGCGGCGGCGAGTCCGGCGAGGGCGTCCTTCTCCTTCGCGGGCACGGCAGGCGGGGAAGGCGCCGGGGACACCGTGGTGGAGCCGGACGGGGACGGTGACGCGGACGGCGGTGACGAGACCTTCGCCTCACCCCCGAGCGCCTCCGCGTGCCGGAGCACCTCCGCCCGCAGCGGACGCAGCCGCTCCGCCAGCTTCGGGTGCGCGGCGACGACCGCGTCGTACCGCTCCGCCAGCGCCGCACTGTCCCGGGCCGCACGCACGCGTGCCCGGTCGGCGGCCGAGGGACGGCTGCCGCCGCTGTCGGACGTGTCGGACTCGGCGGAACAGCCCGCCACCAGCAGGGTCGCCGGGGCGGCGGCGAGCAGGGTCCTTCGGCGCGGCCCCGAACGGGCCTGCGCAGACGAGGGGAACGGCACGGCAGACGTCCTCGGGGCTCGTACGAACGTGGCGGCGGAAGGGAGGCGGATCACTGGCCCGCGATCACGGTACCCGGGCGGCCACCCCGAGGCGGTCAGCGGCACCCCTCGTGACCGGGGTGGACGGCAACACCCCCCGCGACCGGATACCCTTTGACGCAGACACGCGCACCGTCCCACAACAGCACACGCGGCCGAGGAGTCACCCGGATGAGCACCACCCAGAGCGAGAGGCTTCGAGAACTTCTGGCACCGCTCGTCAGCTCCCAGGGCCTGGATCTCGAGGAGATCGCCGTGGACTCGGTCGGCCGCAAGCGTGTGCTGCGCGTCGTCGTCGACTCCGACACCGGTGCGGACCTCGACCGGATCGCCGATGTGAGCCGCGTGCTCTCGGCGAAGCTGGATGAGACGGACGCGATGGGCAGCGCGGAGTACACCCTCGAGGTCGGAACCCCGGGTGCGGAGCGCCTCCTCACCGAGCACCGGCACTACGTGCGCGCCACCGGCCGCCTCGTGCGGTTCCAGCCGGCCGAGGGCGGCGAACTGGTCGCCAGGATCATCGCGGTCGACGACGACGGCCTCGACCTCGAGGTGCCCGGAGTCAAGGGCCGCAAGCCCACCGCGCGCAGACTCGCCTTCGACGACATCGCCAGGGCACGCGTCCAGGTCGAGTTCAACCGCAAGGACGACGCGTCCGACAACAAGAACGACAAGAAGGAAGAGGAGGCGTAATCGTGGACATCGACATGAGTGCTCTTCGGCTGTTGGTACGGGAGAAGGAGATCTCTCTCGACCTGCTGGTCGAGGCGATCGAGTCGGCCCTCCTCATCGCCTACCACCGCACCGGGGGAAGCCGCCGGCACGCACGCGTGGAGCTCAGCCGGGAGACCGGACATGTGACCGTGTGGGCGAAGGAGGACCCGGAGGACCTCGAGGAGGGCCAGGAGGCCCGCGAGTTCGACGACACCCCGTCCGGCTTCGGCCGTATCGCCGCCACCACGGCCAAGCAGGTCATCCTGCAGCGCCTGCGCGACGCCGAGGACGACGCGACGCTCGGCGAGTACGCCGGCCGCGAGGGCGACATCGTCACCGGAGTGGTCCAGCAGGGCCGCGACCCCAAGAACGTGCTGGTCGACATCGGCAGGCTGGAGGCCATCCTGCCGGTGCAGGAGCAGGTCCCCGGCGAGACCTACCCGCACGGCCTGCGGCTGCGGTCGTACGTCGTCCGGGTGGCCAAGGGTGTGCGCGGCCCGTCCGTCACCCTTTCGCGCACACATCCCAATCTGGTGAAGAAGCTGTTCGCCCTGGAGGTGCCGGAGATCGCCGACGGCTCCGTGGAGATCGCCGCGATCGCCCGTGAGGCCGGTCACCGCACCAAGATCGCCGTCCGGTCCACCCGGTCGGGTCTGAACGCCAAGGGCGCCTGCATCGGCCCCATGGGCGGCCGGGTGCGCAGTGTCATGGGCGAGCTGAACGGCGAGAAGATCGACATCGTCGACTGGTCCGACGACCCGGCCGACATGGTGGCGAACGCGCTGTCGCCGGCCCGGGTCTCCAAGGTGGAGGTCGTCGACCTGGCCGCCCGGTCCGCACGGGTCACCGTGCCGGACTACCAACTGTCCCTGGCGATCGGCAAGGAGGGGCAGAACGCCCGTCTCGCCGCCCGTCTGACCGGCTGGCGGATCGACATCCGGCCGGACACGGAACAAGCCGGGGAGCGGTCCGGCGAATAGCCGGGGGAATGGATCCAAGCCGCGGTGCGCTGAGATCACGACAGCTTTTGCCGCGGCAGGCGTTCGATTCTTGCCCCAAAGGGGTGAGGTCGGTCCGGGGAGGTAGACTGAGGGATGTCTGGCCGGACACGTGCTGGCGTATGCCCTGAGCGCACCTGCGTGGGGTGCCGGGAGCGAGCGGTCAAGAGCGAGCTGCTGCGGATCGTGGTGATCGAGGACGCGTGCGTCCCGGATCCTCGCGGTACGCTGCCCGGCCGGGGTGCGTACGTGCATCCCGCCCCGGTCTGTCTCGACCAGGCAGTGCGCCGCAGGGCGTTTCCCAGGGCGCTGCGCGTCCCGGGACCGCTCGACGTAAAGGCGTTGCGCCACTACGTCGAGCAGGCACAAGGTTGCCGGTCAGCGGCTTCCACGCCGGCTGAACAGGCAACACGGTAAGAACATGCCGTACGGAGACCCCCGTGCGGTCTGGTACCTCGCGAGTCGAAAGCAGGTCGAGATTGCGATGAGCACTCGATGAGTACGCGATGAGTACGCCCATGAACTAGCGACGGTCCGGACGCAACCCGGACCTCAGAGGAGCGAAGTGGCTAAGGTCCGGGTCTACGAACTCGCCAAGGAGTTCGGTGTGGAGAGCAAGGTCGTCATGGCCAAGCTCCAGGAACTCGGTGAGTTCGTCCGTTCGGCGTCTTCGACCATCGAAGCGCCCGTAGTACGCAAGCTGACAGACGCCTTCCAGCAGGGCGGGGGCAACGGCAAGTCCGCCGCGAAGCCCGGCGCCCCCCGGAAGGCGGCTCCCAGGCCTCCCGCGCCGTCTCCGGCGCAGGGGGCCCGTCCGGCTGCGCCCAAGCCGCCGTCGGCGCCCAAGCCCGCCGCGGCCCAGCCGCCGGTGACCCCGTCGGCTCCCGAGCCGGCGGCCTCCGGTCCGCGCCCGACGCCGGGCCCGCGGCCCGCACCGCGTCCGGCTCCGGCGGCCCCGGAATTCCAGGCCCCGCCCGCGGCGGCGGCTCCGGCTCCGGCCCCGGCTCCGGCTTCGTCCGGTCCCAGGCCCGGCGGCGCGCGTCCCGGTGCCCCCAAGCCCGCCGGCCGTCCGGCCGGTCCGGGTCAGGGTCAGGGCGGCCAGGGCCGTCCGTCCGGCCAGGGGCAGCGTCCCGGTGGCGGCGCCCCGCGTCCGGGCGGTCGCCCGGCCGGTCCGCGTCCCGGTAACAACCCGTTCACCTCCGGTGGCTCCACCGGCATGGCCCGTCCGCAGGCGCCGCGCCCGCAGGGCCAGCGTCCCGGCGGTCCCGGTGCCCCCGGTGCGGGTCCCCGTCCCCAGGCCCCAGGTGGCCAGGGCGGCGGTCCCCGTCCGCAGGCTCCGGGCGGGCAGCGCCCGACTCCGGGTGGGATGCCGCGTCCGCAGGGCGGTCCCCGTCCCGGCGGCGGCCCCGGTGGTCCGCGTCCCAACCCCGGCATGATGCCGCAGCGTCCCGCTGCGGGTCCGCGTCCCGGTGGCGGCCCCGGTGGCCGCGGTCCGGGCGGTGCGGGCCGTCCCGGCGGTGGCGGTGGCGGTCGTCCCGGCGGCGGTGGCGGTTTCGCCGGTCGTCCCGGTGGCGGCGGCGGTGCCGGTCGTCCCGGCGGCGGTGGCGGTTTCGCCGGTCGTCCCGGTGGCGGCGGCTTCGGTGGCGGCGGTGGCCGTCCCGGCTTCGGTGGCCGTCCCGGCGGTCCCGGTGGCCGTGGTGGCACGCAGGGCGCCTTCGGCCGTCCCGGCGGTCCCGCGCGTCGTGGCCGCAAGTCGAAGCGGCAGAGGCGCCAGGAGTACGAGGCCATGCAGGCCCCGTCGGTCGGCGGTGTGATGCTGCCTCGCGGCAACGGCGAAGCCATTCGCCTGTCGCGCGGTGCCTCGCTCACCGACTTCGCGGAGAAGATCAACGCCAACCCGGCGTCGCTCGTCGCGGTCATGATGAACCTCGGCGAGATGGTCACCGCGACCCAGTCCGTCTCCGACGAGACGCTCCAGCTCCTCGCGGGCGAGATGAACTACACCGTTCAGATCGTCAGCCCGGAGGAGGAGGACCGCGAGCTGCTCGAGTCCTTCGACCTGGAGTTCGGCGAGGACGAGGGCGACGAGGAGGACCTGGTGGTCCGTCCGCCGGTCGTCACCGTCATGGGTCACGTCGACCACGGCAAGACCCGCCTCCTCGACGCCATCCGCAAGACGAACGTCATCGCGGGCGAGGCAGGCGGCATCACCCAGCACATCGGTGCCTACCAGGTGGCGACCGAGGTCAACGAGGAAGAGCGCAGGATCACCTTCATCGACACCCCGGGTCACGAGGCGTTCACCGCCATGCGTGCCCGTGGTGCGCGGTCGACGGACATCGCGATCCTGGTCGTCGCGGCCAACGACGGCGTCATGCCGCAGACGGTCGAGGCGCTCAACCACGCCAAGGCGGCCGAGGTCCCGATCGTCGTCGCGGTCAACAAGATCGACGTCGAGGGTGCCGACCCGACCAAGGTGCGCGGTCAGCTGACCGAGTACGGCCTGGTGGCCGAGGAGTTCGGCGGCGACACCATGTTCGTCGACATCTCCGCCAAGCAGGGCCTGCACATCGACAGCCTCCTGGAGGCCGTCATCCTCACCGCGGACGCCTCGCTCGACCTGCGGGCCAACCCCACGCAGGACGCGCAGGGCATCTCGATCGAGTCCCGGCTCGACCGCGGCCGTGGTGCCGTGGCAACGGTCCTCGTCCAGCGAGGCACGCTGCGGGTCGGCGACACGATGGTGGTGGGCGACGCCTACGGCCGTGTGCGCGCCATGCTCGACGACAACGGCAACAACGTCGCCGAGGCGGGCCCGTCGACGCCGGTCCAGGTCCTGGGCCTGACCAACGTCCCGGGTGCGGGCGACAACTTCATCGTCGTCGACGAGGACCGTACGGCCCGTCAGATCGCCGAGAAGCGCGCCGCCCGTGAGCGCAACGCCGCGTTCGCCAAGCGCACGCGCCGCGTGTCGCTGGAGGACCTGGACAAGGTGCTCAAGGCCGGCGAGGTCCAGCAGCTGAACCTGATCATCAAGGGTGACGCGTCCGGATCGGTCGAGGCCCTCGAGTCCTCGCTGCTCCAGCTGGACGTCGGCGAAGAGGTCGACATCCGCGTCCTGCACCGCGGCGTCGGTGCGGTCACGGAGTCCGACATCGACCTGGCGATGGGTTCCGACGCCATCGTGATCGGCTTCAACGTGCGCGCCGCCGGGCGTGCCGCGCAGATGGCCGAGCGCGAGGGTGTGGACGTCCGGTACTACTCGGTCATCTACCAGGCGATCGAGGAGATCGAGGCGGCCCTCAAGGGCATGCTCAAGCCGGAGTACGAGGAAGTCGAGCTCGGTACGGCGGAGATCCGCGAGATCTTCCGCTCCTCCAAGCTGGGCAACATCGCGGGTGTTCTCATCCGCTCCGGCGAGGTCAAGCGCAACACCAAGGCGCGCTTGCTCCGTGACGGCAAGGTCATCGCGGAGAACCTCAACATCGTGGGCCTGCGTCGCTTCAAGGACGACGTCACCGAGATCCGCGAAGGCTTCGAGGGCGGTATCAACCTCGGAAACTTCAACGACATCAAGGTCGACGACGTCATCGCGACGTACGAGATGCGCGAGAAGCCGCGGGTGTAACACCCCACGGTGAACACCGGCCGGCGGGACCACGGTCCCGCCGGCCGGCTCGTGTGTGCGGGGGCGGGCCTGCCAGGCGCTCCCGGGGGTGGTCCGGGCAGGTCCGGGGAACCCCGAGGGGCACCGGTGGGCGCAATATCCGTCGATCACCGTGCCCCCTTCGATGTACGGTTCTGAAGTCCCCGCCCACCACCGACGGCGGGGTCACCGATCCCGTACCGGCGGGTGAACCGGTTGCACACATGTATGTGGGGACGCTGTCCTTCGACCTCCTCCTCGGCGACGTACGGTCGCTGAAGGAGAAGCGCTCCGTCGTCCGCCCGATCGTCGCCGAGCTCCAGCGCAAGTACGCGGTGAGCGCGGCCGAGGTGGATCACATGGATCTCCATCGCAGGGTGGTCATCGGCCTGGCGATGGTGTCCGGCGACGCGGGGCACCTGAGTGACGTACTGGACCGGTGCGAGCGGCTGGTCGCCGGGCGCCCCGAGGTGGAGCTGCTGTCCGTCAGGCGGCGCTTCCACGGTGAAGACGACTGACGACCACAGCCCAGAGACACGCAGACAGGAAAGAACGGGAGACGGACCAGTGGCCGACAACGCGCGGGCGAAAAGGCTGGCGGACCTCATCCGAGAGGTGGTGGCCCAGAAGCTGCAGCGCGGGATCAAGGACCCGCGGCTCGGCTCGCACGTCACCATCACGGACACCCGGGTCACGGGTGACCTCAGGGAGGCGACCGTCTTCTACACCGTGTACGGGGACGACGAGGAGCGCAAGGCCGCCGCGGCGGGCCTGGAGAGCGCCAAGGGCATCCTGCGCTCCGAGGTGGGCCGGGCGGCCGGCGTGAAGTTCACGCCGACCCTGGCCTTCGTCATGGACGCCCTGCCGGACACGGCACGCAACATCGAGGACCTCCTCGACCGGGCGCGCCAGTCCGACGAGAAGGTGCGCGAGGCGTCCGCGGGCGCCGCGTACGCCGGCGACGCCGACCCGTACCGCAAGCCGGAAGACGACGAGACGGACGACACCGCCGAATGACCCAGAAGCACACCACGCCCGACGGCCTTGTCATCGTCGACAAGCCGTCGGGCTTCACTTCGCACGACGTGGTCGCCAAGATGCGCGGCATCGCCCGCACCCGGCGCGTCGGCCACGCCGGCACCCTCGACCCGATGGCGACGGGAGTCCTCGTCCTCGGGATCGAGCGGGCGACCAAGCTCCTCGGCCACCTGGCGCTGACCGAGAAGGAGTACGTGGGCACCGTCCGGCTCGGGCAGAACACACTCACCGACGACGCCGAGGGGGACATCACCTCCTCCACCGACGCCTCCGGGATCACCCGGGAGGCCGTCGACGCCGGTGTCGCCAAGCTGACCGGCGACATCATGCAGGTGCCGTCCAAGGTCAGCGCCATCAAGATCAACGGGGTGCGTTCCTACAAGCGCGCGCGGGAGGGCGAGGAGTTCGACATCCCCGCCCGTCCGGTCACCGTCTCCTCGTTCTCCGTGTACGACGTCCGGGACACCGTCGCCGAGGACGGCACCCCGGTGCTCGACCTGCTGGTCTCGGTCGTCTGCTCCTCCGGCACCTACATCCGCGCCCTCGCCCGGGACCTGGGCGCGGGCCTGGGCGTCGGCGGCCACCTCACCGCGCTGCGCCGCACCCGCGTCGGCCCGTACAAGCTGGACTCCGCCAAGACGCTGGAGCAGCTCCAGCAGGACCTGACGGTGATGCCGATCGCCGACGCCGCCACGGCCGCGTTCCCGCGCTGGGCGGTCGACGAGCGGCGGGCCCGGCTGCTCATCAACGGGGTGCGGCTGGACATGCCCGAGGAGTACGCCGGCTCCGGAACCGTGGCCGTCTTCGGTCCCGGGGACCGGTTCCTGGCGCTCGTCGAGGAACATCGGGGGAAGGCGAAGAGCCTCGCCGTCTTCGGCTGAGGGGCCGCCGGACCGAGGGCCCGCCCGTGGAGCGGCGTCACGGGGATGGACATGCCGCCGCCCCACGGTCCCCCTCGGTTCCCCCACCCCTAGGGTGTATCCATCCACGCCCGCCTGTTCACCCGTAAGTGCGGGCGCTCGGAGTGAACCGGGGGAGCGGAAGGGGGCGCTTTCGCCGACCGACGTGTCCAGCTGATCATTTCGGGCCTAATGTCGCAGAACAGGGCACGACATGCACGGCGGGAGGCTCGAGGATGCCGTCACGAAGCGGATCCCGCGAAGGGCGGGACGTCCAGGGTGTTCCCTCGGTTCCCACCGGGGCCCCCGGCACCTGCGGCTTCCCGCGCCCCCGGGACCGCGCGGACTCCTCCGGCGGAGAGGAGCACCCGGGGCGCGTGGAGCCGTCCGGGCGCCCCCGTCCCGCGTGGGCGTGGGAGCCGTCCGACGGTGAGCACCCGAGCCTCCGGTACGCCTCAGGGGCCTCCGCCTCTCCCCGCGGCCCGGACGCCCTCCCTCCCTGCCGCCCGGACATCCTTCCTCCCGACCGCCGGGATTCCCTCGAGGGTCCGGCAGGCCCTCGCCGGCTCCCCGTCGGCACCGTGCCGGACGCGCCCGACCAGCCCGTCGACGACGGCCTGGTCCGCCTGCACGATCTCGCCGGCCGTCCGCGCGGTACCGGGTTCGTCGCCGACCGTCGCGGCACCGTGATCACCAGTCACGAGGCGGTCGACGGTCTGCCCCGGCTCGTGCTGTACGCGGCCGGGAACCGCCACTGTGTGGTGACCGCCGACGCCGTCACCCCGCTGCCCTCGCTCGATCTCGCTCTCGTGCGCACCGAAGGGCTGGGTTTGGCCCCGCTTCCCGTCTCCGCGCGGAAGGGCGTCGAGAGCGGCACATACGTGCGGATCTTCGCCGGGGGCTGGCGCGAGGCGCGGGTACTGGGCACCACCGCCGTCACCTACACCGCCACCGACCGCCCGCACCCCGTCGCCGACGCCCTGGAACTGGCGGTGGGCACCGCCGGCCGGGACGCGCTGCGCCTCGGCGGCGGAGCCGCCGGCGGCCCGGTGCTCGACGCCCGCACCGGCACCGTGCTCGGGGTCCTCGGCACCGCCCTCCGCTCGGCCGACAGCGATGTGGGCTTCGCCGTACCGCTTCCGTCGACGGCTCCGGCCCTCGCCGGGCTGCTCGCCGAGAACGCGGCCACGGTGCCCGCCCACGGGGATGACCTCAACCTCGCCGGGCTGGTGGAACTGACGGCCGCGTGGACCGCACTCACCGCCGGCACGGGAGGGTTCACGGCCGGCGTGGTGGGCGGTGCGCCTGCGACAGCGGGATGGACGACGGCCCCGGTGGGGGACGCGGCCGTCCCGGCCGGGTTCACCGCCGCGCCCATGCGGCCCGGGGCCGCCGTGGGGGGCGGCACGGCCGGCGCGGTGGAGGCCGGCTCCCCGGCCGCGGCAGCGGAGTGCAGCGACCTCTCAGAGGGAGACGCGGTCACCCCGTCCGACTCCGCCGCGGTCGGGTGCACACCGCCCCCGGGGGAACTCGCGGTCGCCCACACCCGGTTCACCTTCGGTGCGGTGGTTCCCGCCGCCGCTCCGGCGGGACCCGCAGTCACCCGCGCGCGACGGGAGGGAGCACCGGGAGCCACCCTGGAGCACGTCGAACGGCCCGCCGTCCTCACGGAGTTCGCCGCCTTCGAGCGGGGCGGGGCCACCGTACTGGGCCTCGTCGGGGTACCCGGCAGCGGCCGCAGTACGGAGCTCGCGGCGCTCGCCGCCCGCCGCCGGCGGGCCGGACGCCCCACCCTGGTGCTGCGCGGCGCCGATCTCCGCGAGGGCGACCGCTCGCTCGCGGACGCCGCCCGCCGCGCACTGGACCGCGCCGCCGCTGTCGTCGCCGCCTCCCGCGCCCCGTTCCCGGCCACCCCGGACGCGCTCGGCGATCTGGACCCGGAGCGTCTGGCCCGGCTCGCCCGCACCGCCGGCCACCCACTGATGCTGCTCCTCGACGACCCCGAGCAGATGCCGCCGGAACTGTTCCACCGCCTGTCCCAATGGGCCGCCGGCACCGCGCGGTGGCTCCGGGCCACAGGCGTGCGGCTGGTGGTGGCCTGCCGTGCGGAGTACTGGGAGGAGGCGAGGTTTCCCGAGGAACTGCTGCACCTCGGAGAACTCCGCTCCGACGGGCTCCCCCCGTGCGTGACCCTCGGCGACCTCACCCCCGAGGAGGCCCGCGAGGCCCGTGCCCGTCACGGCATCCCCGAAGGCGCGGTGACCGGCGCCGACGCCCGCCATCCGCTGACCCTGCGGCTGCTCGCCGAGGTCAGGTCCGACCTCGGCGACGACGCCCTCGACGTCCCCGTCCACCGCGAGGACGTGCTCTCGGCCCACCTGGACCTGCTGTGCCTGCGGATCGCCACCCGCCTCGCCGCGGAGCACGGGCTCCGCGGCACCGCCGTACGGCGGCTGGCGGCCCGGGTGGCCGGACGGGTGCACGAAGCCGCCCGCCGCGGCCTCGGCACCGTCCACGGGGGACTGGACCGGGAGGCGTTCGAGGCCGTGTTCCCGGCCGGGGACGCCCCCGACCGTCCCGGCGAGCACGGCACCGGCTGGGCCGCCGCCGTACTCGCCGAGGGACTCCTGGTCCCCGCCGGGACCGGTTACCGGTTCGCCCACGAGGAGCTCGCCGACTGGCTCCAGGGCCTGCACCTCGACCTGGACGGTGCCCTGCGCGCCCTGGTCCACGACGACCATGGCACCCCGCCGCACACCGACCCCGTCCCGCACCACCGCATCGGGCCCGTCGTCGAGGCCCTGCTGCTCCTCGCCCGCCGGCACGGCACCGGCCGCCTCGCCTCGCGCCTGGCGGACCTCACCCACGCCCTCGACGCCGACCCCGGCTCGTGGTGGGCCGCCCGCCTGCTCACCACGACCTTCGTGCGCATGCCCGACGCGGCCCCGTACACGGACGTGCTGCGCCTGCTCAGCGACCGGACCGTGGCGTGGCGGGAGCAGTGCCGGACGGTCCCGCCGGAGCTCGGCCCCGCCTTCTGGACCGCGCTCCGGCTACCGCCGGAGGCGCGCTTCGCCCTGCTGCGCCGCCTGGTCCACGCCGACGGCCCCCCGTGCGAGAGTGGACCCCGCTTCCTGGACGCCGCAGCCCGGCTGCTCACCGCCGACCCTGTCGCCGTACCGCCCTACCTGGTGCGCTGGTTCGAGGACGAGCGGCCGTTGCCCGCCACCCCCCACGCGACCGTCGCGACGGCCGCGCAGGCCCTGCTGCACACCCACCGCCACGAGGCCCTGGACGCGCTGATCGACGCCCTCGCCGACAGCGCCCACCGGCGCGCCGACCAACTGCTCACCGTACTGGCGGAGGAGGAGCCCGCGGCGATGTGCCGGGCCGCCGATCGCTGGGCGCGCGACGAACGCCCCGCACGCCGGGCCGCGGCGATCACCTACGGCCTGCGGGCCGCGCCGTGCGCGCGCGACGCGGTCGACCGCACCCTGCTCAGATACGCGGCCCTCGCCGTACTGGTCCGCGCCTCCGACCGGGAACTCCACGGCGGGGCGCTCGCCCTCCTCGTCCGCGACCCCGACAGCAGGGACCGGCACCTCACCCGGGCCCTGGCCCACTTCGCGGACGGCGACCCCCACCTCCCGCCCAGCGCACTGACCGACGCCCTCGAGACCCACCCCGGGCCCGTCCTCGACGCCTTCCGGACGAGGCTGGCACGGGCGGCGGACCCGACCGGCACCTTCCACGCCCTCGCCGACGCCACCACCCCCGCCCTCGCCCGACCGGTCGCCGCTCTCCTGCGGGAGAGCACGGAACGGCGGCCCGAGCTCGCCGGGCCGGTGGCAGCGTACGCCGACCGGAAACTGGACCACGGAGGCCCGGCCGACCGCGCGGTACTCCGGACGCTGTTCGCCGGTCTGCTCGACGACGGCCCACAACCGCTCCGGCTGGTCCTCGCCGGCGTCCTCGCCGCCCCCGGCACACAGGCCTCCCGCCCGCTGCGCCGCGAACTGCTGGACGCCCTGCTCGCCCGGGAGTCCGACCCCGCCGTCCTGGAGGCGGTGCTGCGGGCCGCCGCCCGCATCCCCGGCCCCGAGGCGCGCGTCCTCGTCCACCGCACCGGGCTGCTCCTCGGCCGTGTTCCCCAGGGCGCCGCCCGCTTCGAACGCTGCCTGACCGACCTGGGCCGCCACGTCCCCGGGTTCGCCGCCACCGTGGCCGGCTGGCTCGCGGACGCCCCGCGTGAGTGGTCCGCGCTCGTGGGCCCGGACAGCCGACGGACGATCGAGGACCTGGCGGGCGCGGGCGTCCCCGCCTGACCCACGCCCGCACGTGCACCCCGTCACACAGCCACCATGCCGATGCGGGCGGACAGCATGCGGCATGGCACCCTTAGACCTGCGCAGAGAAGTCCGCGGACCCGGTCCGTCCGGCAAGGTTTCGACAAGGAGCAGGCACAGTGCAGCGCTGGCGTGGCTTGGAGGACATCCCCGAGGACTGGGGGCGCAGCGTCGTCACCATCGGCTCCTACGACGGAGTGCACCGCGGACACCAGCTGATCATCCGGCATGCCGTGGACCGGGCCCGCGAGCTGGGTGTCCCGGCCGTCGTCGTCACCTTCGACCCGCACCCCAGCGAGGTCGTCCGCCCCGGCAGTCACCCCCCGCTGCTCGCCCCGCACCACCGGCGTGCCGAGCTGATGGCCGGTCTCGGGGTGGACGCGGTCCTGATCCTTCCCTTCACCACCGAGTTCTCGAAGCTGTCCGCGGCCGACTTCGTGGTCAAGGTCCTGGTCGACAAACTGCACGCCAAGGCGGTCGTCGAGGGCCCCAACTTCCGCTTCGGCCACAAGGCCGCGGGCACCGTGGACTTCCTCGCCGAGCAGGGTGAGGTCTACGACTTCGACGTCGAGGTCGTCGACCTGTACGTGAGCGGTGAGGCGGGCGGTGGCGAGCCGTTCTCCTCCACGCTCACCCGCCGTCTGGTCGCCGAGGGCGAGGTCGAGGGCGCCGCCGAGATCCTGGGCCGCCCGCACCGCGTGGAGGGCGTCGTCGTCCGGGGCGCCCAGCGCGGCCGCGACCTGGGCTTCCCCACGGCCAACGTCGAGACCCTCCCGCACACCGCGATCCCCGCCGACGGCGTCTACGCCGGCTGGCTGCACGCCCAGGGCGAGGCCATGCCGGCCGCGATCTCCGTCGGCACCAATCCGCAGTTCGACGGCACCGAGCGCACGGTCGAGGCGTACGCCATCGACCGCGTCGGCCTCGAACTGTACGGCCTCCACGTGGCCGTCGACTTCCTGGTCTTCGTCCGCGGGCAGGCGAAGTTCGACACGATCGACGCGCTGCTGGAGCAGATGGCCGAGGACGTCCAGCGCTGCAAGGAACTCGTGGCCGCGGCCGAGGAAGCGTAGGGGGAGCGGACCGTGTACCTCCAGGGCAGACGGTGCGGCGACGACGTCCCGCCGGTGACCGGGCCCGGGAGGACGTGCTCGTCCCCGGGGCCGGAGCCGGTGGGTGCTCCCAGGTCGGTCGGGGATGCTCGTGCGGGCGGCCACACCGCCGGAACGGGCTGAGCGGGTCCACCCTCCGCAATGCGCGGGTGAGCGGGCAAGAGCGGTAACAGCGGTGGTCACGTCAGGGAACGCGTGTGGCCCGCGGAGACAACGACGTGACGCGTCCGACTCGCTCACGGGTGGAGGTCACGGACGCGCCGCCGGCCAGGGCGGGAAGGCGCCACCGCCGAGGAGCAACGGCACGGTGGAGTGACCGTGCGCGGCGTGCGGGGTGCGACGGCCGGAGACGGCCGGGATGCGGGTGACAGGCCTGTCGAGTGAGGTGGGCGGGCAGGTGACGGCGGGGCTCAGGCCAGGTCCTCGGGCCGCGTCCGCAGTTTCTCGGCGATGCGGGCGAGGGCGCGCTGATCCGTCGCGCTCAGTGGATCGAGCACCAGCCTGCGGACCGCCCGCACATGCGTCGGCGCGGCGGCGACGACGACCTCGTAACCGGTGTCCGTCAGGGCGGCGATGGTGAAGCGGCCGTCCTCGGGGTCGGGGTAGCGCTCCACCCACCCCCGCGCCTCGAACCGCTTGACGACGTTGGACAGCCGGGAGAGCGAGCCGTTGGCCAGGTAGGCCAACTCGCTCATGCGCAAGCGGTGTTCGGGTGTCTCCGAGATGTGGCTGAGGGCCAGGTACTCGAAGAGCGTCAGACCGGCCTCACGCTGCAACGGGGCCTCGAGCCGCCCCGGCAGCAGCAGCACGAGCGAGGCCAGGCCGGTCCAGGCCTCCTTCTCGTCGGGGGTGAGCCACCGGGGCTCGCCGGAGGCGTCCTCACCGGCGTCCAGGGACGCGGAACTGGTCACCCCGACACATTATCAAGCGGTCCATCACTTCATGCTTGAAGTGAGGCATGGTAGGTTCACTTCAAGAATGAAGTTATTGGAGAGGATCTGGTCATGTCTGCCGTCCGCATCGAACAGCCCTGCACCCCGCAGTTCTTCCTCACTCCCGGCTACGGCGAGAAACACCTGGCCCTGTTGCACTACAGCCAGGCCGTACGCGTGGGCGACCGCGTCGAGATCTCGGGTCAGGGCGGCTGGGACGACGACACGAACTTCCCGGAGGCGCTGGAGGACGAGATCGTCCGGGCGTTCGACAACGTCGAGAAGACACTCGCCGAGACAGGCGCCACCTGGGGCGACGTCATCGCTGTGGACTCCTTCCACGTGCCCAGTGCCGCCGACTCCATCGGTGACGCCCACAACCGGGTCATGGTCGAGCAGTTTCGCCGGCGCATGGGTGGGCGCGCGCCCATCTGGACGCAGATCGGGGTGGCGGCGCTGGGTGCCCCGGGCATGAGGGTCGAGATCCGGGTCACGGCCGTCGTCGGCCGGAACGGCTGACCAGTGCGTGGCGGAGACGGTGGCCCCGCGTCGGGTCACCGTCTCCGCCGCGCCGTGGACGGCCCTACTGCTGCGGGGGCGGCTGCTGCCCCTGACCCGCCTGCGGGTAGCCGTAGCCGGCCGGCTGCTGCCCGGGCTGGGCCGGGTGGGGCTGCCCCGGAACCTGGGGATACGGCTGGGCGGGGGGCTGGTGCGGTGGGGCGTACGGCTGCCCGCCCTGGGCCGGGGGCTGCACCGGCTGGCCGTACGGCTGTCCGGGCTGCGGCTGCTGCGGATACGCGCCGGGCTGACCCGGGACGGGCTGGCCCGGCAGTGGCGGGGCGGCGACGGGCGGCGGGTTGCCGTCCGAGGTCCACAGACCGTGCGACTGCTGGTGCCGGACGAAGTCCTCGGCGACCAGCGCCGCGAGGTTGAAGTACGCCTCCCGCACCTTCGGCCGCATCATGTCGAGGTCGACCTCCGCACCCGCGGCCAGATGCTCGTCGAACGGTACGACGAGTACGCCCCGGCACCTGGTCCGGAAGTGCGCCACGATGTCGTCGACCTTGATCATCTTTCCGGTCTCGCGCACCCCCGAGATGACGGTGAGGGAGCGTGAGACGAGGTCCGCGTACCCGTGCGCGGAGAGCCAGTCCAGGGTCGTACTGGCACTGCTCGCACCGTCCACCGACGGCGTGGAGATGATGATGAGCTGGTCGGCGAGGTCCAGCACGCCGCGCATGGCGCTGTAGAGCAGACCCGTGCCGGAGTCGGTGAGGATGATCGGGTACTGCCTGCCGAGCACGTCGATCGCGCGCCGGTAGTCCTCGTCGTTGAACGTCGTGGACACGGCCGGGTCGACGTCGTTGGCGATGATCTCCAGACCGGAGGACGCCTGGGAGGTGAACCGCCGGATGTCCATGTAGGAGTTGAGGTACGGGATCGCCTGGACGAGGTCACGGATGGTGGCCCCGGTCTCGCGCCGCACACGTCGGCCGAGCGTACCGGCGTCCGGGTTGGCGTCGATCGCGAGGATCTTGTCCTGTCGCTCGGTGGCGAGGGTGGAGCCGAGCGCGGTCGTCGTGGTCGTCTTGCCGACGCCGCCCTTGAGGCTGATGACGGCGATCCGGTAGCAGGACAGCACCGGCGTGCGGATCAGCTCCAGCTTCCGCTGGCGCTCGGCCTCTTCCTTCTTCCCGCCCAGCTTGAAACGCGATCCGCCGGACGCGGGGCGGCTGCTCTTCGCCTTCTGCTTCCTGCTGTTGAGCAGCCGGTCCGACGACAGCTCCACGGCCGCGGTGTAACCGAGCGGCGCAGCACCGGGGTTGGTCGGCTGCCGCTGGTCGTGCTGGACGGGCTGCGGCCAGGCGGCCCCGGCTCGGGGGTCGATGGGCTGCTGCGGGGGGTGACCCTGCGGGGGCACGCCGGGGGCGGCGGGCTGCTGGGGGTGTGCTGGTGCGCCGGGGTGCTGTGAGGGCTCGCCGGGTACGCCGGGCTGCGCGGGGGTGCCGGGCTGCTGCGGGAAGCCGTAAGCGGCGGGCTGGGCAGGGGAAGTCGGGGCCGCGCTGGGCGGGAAGTTGTAGCCGGCCTGCGGGTTGGGCGCGGGCGGGGTCCCCGGCTGGGGCTGCGGGGCCCCCGGAACGGGCTGGTGCGGGAAGCCGTAGCCCGCGGGTGGAGCCGACGGCTGAGGAGCGGGGGCGGGAGCGCCCTGCTGCGGGAAGCCGTACCCGGCCTGCGGGTTGGGGGTGGGCGGGGTCCCCGGCTGGGGCTGCGCGCCGGACTGCGGGTACGCGGGGCCGGGGGCGTCGGCGGGCGACGTCTCGGGCTGGGCGGCCGCTGCGGCGGGCGGCTGCGGGAAGCCGTATCCGGCGGGCTGGCCGGGAGTGGGCTGTGCCGGGGCCTGAGGAGCCACACCGGACTGCGGGTCCGGGGCCGGCGGGGTCACCGGCGGGGATTGAGGGTTCGCCGGGTCGGGCGTGGCGGTGGGCGGGAAGCCGTATCCGGCGGGCGGGGCCGGGGGAGTCGGGGCGGCGCCCGGCTGCGGCAGAGAGAAGCTGGTCTCGGCGCCGGCGGCCGGCGTGGGCGGGGTCTCGGGCTGCGGTGCCGGGGCGCCGGGCGGGAAGCCGTGGCCGGACGGCGGGGCCGGGTTCCAGGCGGCGGGCGCGGGCTGCGGCGCCTGGGGCTGGAACGGCGGCTGCTGGGGCTGCACGTCCGCCGGCGGGGCGGTGGCCTGTGGCGGCTGCGGCGGCCACTGACCGGCAGGCGCCGGGGCTGCGGGGTACACGGGCGGGGCGTCGGGCGCGGCAGGGATGGCGTCCTGGGGCGCGCCGTCCTCGGGGGCCTCGGCGGGCACCGCGTCGTTCACCGGCTCGGCGTCCTCGGGCTCACCGGCCTGCGGCTCGTCCTGCGGCTCGTCCTCCGGCTCCACTGCCGCCGTGTCGTCCGCCACGTCGGTCACCGGGGACTCGGCGTCGTCGGTCTCCCCGTCCTCGGGGTCGGTGACGCCGGCCTCGTCGAACCCCGCGGAAGGCTCCTCGGAGTCGGAGTCGGAGTCGGAGTCGGAGTCATCCGTGTCCTTCTTCTCCTCGGCGACCGGCTCCAGTGCTGCCTCGTCCTCCCGGCTCTCCTCGGCGGCCTCGGGCACAGGCTGCTCCGTCTCACCCTCCGTCTCACCCTCCGTCTCACCCTCCGCCTCGCGTTCCGCGATCTCCCGCTTCAACGCGGAGGCGGAGAAGCGGATCGTCGCACCGCTCTCCAGATCACCGCTGTCGCTCTCGGACCCACCGACCGGAACGTCCGGCACGGCGGAAGACGAAGCAGGGGCAGCACCGGAATCCGTGGGCTCCGCCGCCGCTTCCGGCCGCTGCGGCTCGAACCCGCTGCCCAGCGGGAGCCTCGGCACGGAGACGGGCGCCCCCGACGGCGGCGCGGGCGGTGTGAACGGCGCGGCAGGAGCCGGAGGCGTGAATGGGGCGCTCGGTGCAGACGGCGGCGCGGGCGGTGTGAAGGGCGCCCCCGGCGCGGGCGAGGGCGCGGGCGACGGCGGCGTCGGCAGCGACGACGGCCCCATGGCCCTGACGGCGTGCGGCGGCGGAGTCAGCCCCGGCAACGGCGGAATCGGCCCGCCGGAAGAAGGCGCGGGAGCCGGAGGGGAAGGCGAGGAGGACGACGTGTCCTGGGAACCGGAGGAAGTGGACGAATTCCCCGACTCCTCACTCCCCGAAGCGTTCTGCGTGTACCAGGCCGGCGGCGCGTAGTCGATGGTGAACTCGCCCGTCGTCTCGATGGCGGACTCCGCGTCGGGCTGGTCATCGCCGGGTGTCGCCCAGCCCCCGCGCGTCCCGTCCCGATCGCTGCTCACAGTTCCTCCTGATTGGTCGTGCACCCTCATGCCACGCTGGGGCGACCGTGTTTGTCGTCCGTTGTGCTTCGCAGTGGTCCGAAGCCGCTCGAGGTCGTGCGAGGTCCTCCGATGTCATCGGTTTCCCCCGCTCTCACCCGGGACGCCGCCGCCCGGTTCACGGGTTCCGACGTCACGCCCACACCCAGCCTAATCACCACCCACCCCACTACGGCAGGCCCGCCCGCCCCCCTCCACAGGGCGCAACGGGCAGCGACCGGTGGGCAGTCGCCCGACAATCACCCGCAAACAGGGCATCAACGGCATTCATAGGGGTCCGAAGTGAAAGCCGGGGGGTGAAACGGTGCCCCCGCCGTCCCGTCCCGCTCAGTCCATCCGTCGGGGCATGCCCAGCAGTCCGGTCTCCGCGTCCGTGGGCCGGGTCGTCACGTACTGCCGGTCGCCGTCGGCGCACCAGAGCGTCACCCCGTCGGCGAGGGCCGGCAGCGACTCCACCTCCGCCCGGGAGAGCCCCATCGTCCGGCCGAGCTCCGCCGCCTCGTCGGGGGAGACCCGCTGGATGCCCGCCAGCCTGGCCCGCCGGAGCAGCCCCGGCGCGACCGGGCTCAGATACGGCAGCAGCGTCAGCAGCGACTGCCAAGGCCCCGAGACGACCCGCCCCCGCGGCGGCCGCATGCCGCAGTCCCGCACCACCAGCACGGGCGTCCCAGCCGACGCGCCCTGCGGCGGCACGCGCCCCACGTCGTACACCGTCAGCCCGTTCTGCCCGCCTCCCATGGCGTGCAGCATCCGCTGCCAGGCCTGCGGGCGTCCCGTCTCCACCGCGACCCGCGCCCCCGTCGCCGCCGCCCGCAACGCGAGCACCTGCGCCGTCCACAGGCCGCCGATCAGGACGACGTCGTACGGTGTGGGCCGGTTCAGCCCGAGCACCGCGGGCCGGCCGTCGGCGTCGACACCGGCGATGACCCCGTCGTCGCCGATCGGCAGCGCGAGCGCGTCCACCTGGTCCACGGACAGCGTGTGCCGCCCGTGCCGGGGCCCGGTCGGTCCGAAGCCGCTGAGCAGCCGCCGGACCGGCCCCCGAGCACCCGATCCCGCGCCGCCCCCGCCGGGCGCCGGCGTCGTGGACGTCGTCATCGCGCGCCTCCCAGCGGCAGCGTGGCCAGCACGGCGGGCAGCTGCTCGCGATCCAGCCGGGCCAGATCCGCCCCCGCCCGCCGTGCGGAATCCTCCAACGCACGGCGCGCCGCCACCAGTTCGTCGTCGCCGCGCCCGGTCACCCGCAGATGCCCGGACAGGGACACCTCCTGCCCCTCCGCGCGCGCCAGCGTGAGACTGAAGGTGGTGGCGAGCGCCGGAACGGCCGTGACCCGGGCGACGAACTGGGGCAGCGAGGGCCCGCCGCTCCCACCGGTTCCGGGCCAGCGCCGTATCCAGTACGTCGTGTGCCTGCGGTTGTCGCAGCGCCAGCTGCGGCCGGACTCCTCGGTCCGCCGCTCCCTCGTCCCGGTCCGCCCGGCCTCCGCCGTGACCAGCGGATTGGCGCACGCCGACGTGGCGAGCGCGGCGATCAGCTCCTCCTCATCCAGCACCGTCGTGCGGAAACCGGCACCCGTCAACCGGCTGGCGAGATGATGAGCCGCGCGGGCGACACACTTCTGCGCCCCGACCAGTCCGCCGCCGCGTGCGGCCACGGCCTCGGGACACAGTTCGGGGTCCAGCTTCAGCGCGATCCACGTGATGCGCACCGCCGGGGCCTCCGTCTGCTCCTGCAGCGGCGCGTAGTTGGCGACCGCCACCGACTGCGGCGGCAGATGCAGCGCGGGAGCGGGCTGGGTGTGCAGCACGATCTGCGCCGACTCCAGCCGGATCCCGTCCACTTCGAGCGCGTCCCGCACCAGGGCGAGCGGCAGCGGCCGCCGGCTCCGCTCCGCGCGCAGCGCGGTGAAATCGGCCTCCACGTGCACCACCGCCGTGACGAAGGTGCCGTCCCCGATGATCCCCACCGGCCGCCGGTCCCGTACACCGTGGGAGTACGTCCGCAGCGCCGGGGCGCATTCGAGCACCGGCGCCAGCCCCGGCTCGGTCCCCGGCGGCACCTCGGCCGCCGCGGCCCGCCGCTGCCGCGCCCGCAACGCCCGTGCCGTCGCCAGCCATTCGGGCAGCGAGCGCCCGCGCCGGCGGACGACGGCCAGCACCACCAGCACCGCGGCGACGACCACGGCGGGCACCAGGACGACCGGACCGGCCACCCAGCCGACCAGCAGCACGGCCGCGGCGATCTCCAGCAGCACGAGTCGTTGCAACCGGAACGAATTGCCCCGGCCCGGGCGTGTGCCGAGCCGCAGCGCCCCCAGCACAGGCGGATCGCCCGCCGCCGGCCGGCCCGCGCCTCCCGGACCGCCCGCAGCACTGCCCGGCGCCCCCGCCGGGCCGCGCACCCGCGTCCCCGAAGCCCTCACTCCATCCCCCGCTCTGCTCACCGCCCGGCCAACTGCACCGCCACGGCCCGGAAAAGCCCGTACCCTACCTGCTCCACACGCACCGACGATCACCAGGCATAGTAGGGGGCCGGTCCGACAACGGGCGGCCCGGGATTCGGTCCCCGGGGGCGGTAAGCGGGGGAGCTGCACTCACTCATGGCATCACGGCGGGACGAACTCAACGCCTACACGTTTGCGAAGCGGCGCATGCTGGCCGCCTTCCTCCAGCCCTCACCGTCGGGTACGGAGGAGGGAGCACCCCGGCCGCTGCGGGCCGTCGTCCCCAGTCTGGTGGTCGGCGCGCTGGTGCTGGGCGTGTTCGGGGCCTGGGGCATGTTCAAGCCCACGGCCCCTCCCGGCTGGGACGAACCCGGCGCGCGGGTGATCGTCGGCAAGCAGTCGACGACCCGGTACGTCGTCCTGGACACCGACGGCGTCACCCGCCTGCACCCCGTGCTCAACCTCGCGTCCGCGCGGCTGCTGATGAAGGACGCGGGATACAAGGTCGTCCAGGTCGAGGACAAGATCCTCGACTCCGGCGAGCTGCCGCGCGGACCCATCCTGGGCATCCCCTACGCACCCGACCGGCTGCCCTCCGCGGACGAGGCGGGCCGCGCCAAGCGCTGGGCCGTCTGCGCGCAGCCCGGCGGCAAGGACGGCAACGGCACCGTCCAGCAGGCGACGTTCGTGCTCGCCGGCGCCGACCGGGAGAAGACCGACGGCACAGGCCGTCTCTCCGGCGGGGACACGCTCTACGTGAAGACCCGCACCGGTGAGCGCCACCTCGTCGATGCCCGCGGCACCTCGTACATGGTCACCGGCGCGGAGACCGACCCGCTGACCATCGCCCTCGTCGGCTCCCGCAAGCCCCAAGTCGTCAGCGAGGAATGGCTGGCCACCCTCCACGAGGGCGACCCCGTCGGCTTCCCCCGGCTGCCGTCCGGCGTCGGCGACCCCGCGGGCGTGCCGGGGCAGCTGTCGGCGGACGAGAACAGGGTCGGCACGGTCCTGCGGACCGAGACCGGCGAAGGCACCCGGTACTACGTCGTCCTGCCCGGCAAGGTGCAGCCGGTCAGCGAGTTCACCGCCTGGCTGCTGATCTCCTCGCCGCAGACGGCCCCCCTCGACATGAACGGCAAGGCCCGCACCGTCGGCCTCCAGGACTTCACCGCCGACCCCGAACCGTTCGCCGGCCAGCCCGCCGACTGGCCGGACCGCAGGGCCCGCCAGGTCAACTCCCCCGAAAGCGGCCGCGACACGGTGTGCAGCGTGCTGCGCGACGTGGGCCAGGACAACTCGACCGACCTCAGCACCTGGGCGGGCAGCGGCTACCCGGTCGAGATCACGGCCGGCGGCACCAGCACCTACGTCACCCCCGGAACCGGCCAGCTCTACACCCAGATCCAGGGCACCGCCTCCGACGCCGGATCCCTCTTCCTGGTGACCGACACCGGACTGCGGTACGCCGTTCAGGCGAACGGCGACAGCGACAGCGAGGCTTCCGACATCGGCGCCGCGGACCCCGGCGAGGGCGCGGACGACGCACCGGAACCCAGCGAGGCCCAGGTCAAACTCGGCTACCAGAACGTCCGTCCGGCACGGATCCCGCTGGCCTGGTCCGAGTTCCTCGCCAGGGGACCGCGCCTCGACACCAACGGCGCACGCCAGCCCCAGGGTTCGTGACCGCCCCGCAGACGTACAACAGGAAGGGACCGCACCGGTGTCGCCGACCAAGGCCGCCCTGCTGGCCGCCGCCGTACTCCTGACCGCGCTCGGCCCGGCGCAGGACGCGCCGCAGCGTCTGCGCCTCGACGGCAGCGGTGAGTGCACCTATCCCAGCAAGCAGCAGTTCAAGGCCCGTCCCTGGCCGCTGCAGCGGGTTCTGCTGGACGAGCTGTGGGAGGGCACGGACGAGGGCAAGGGCGTACGCGTGGCCGTCATCGACACCGGCGTCGACGACCGGAACCCCCAACTCGTCGGCGCCGTCGACAAGTCGGCCGGACTGGACCTGCTCACCAAGGGCAAGGGCGGCGACCCCACCGCCGACGAGGTGGGCCACGGCACCAAGGTCGCCGGCATCATCGCCGCCAGGCCCCGCGAAGGCACCGGATTCGTCGGCCTGGCCCCGAACGCCACCGTCATCCCCATCCGGCAGAACGACGCCGACAGCAGCGGCGACTCCGACTCCATGGCGCGGGCCATCGACCACGCCGTGGCCCGGGGCGCCGACGTCATCAACATCTCGCAGGACACCACCAAGCCGCTGTCCGCAGGCTCCGCCCTCGCCGAGGCCGTGCGCGAGGCGATCGCGGCGGACGTCGTCGTGGTCGCCTCCGCGGGCAACGACGGCCTGGACGGCAAGGTCAAGAACACCTATCCCGCGGCCTTCGACGGAGTGCTGGCCGTCGCCTCCTCCGACCGGAACAACGAACGTGCCGCCTTCTCGCAGGCCGGGGACTTCGTGGGAGTGGCCGCGCCCGGCGTCGACATCGTCTCCACCGTCCCCGGCGGCGGCCAGTGCACCGACAGCGGCACCAGCTTCTCGGCCCCCTTCGTGGCCGGCGTGGCGGCCCTGCTCAAGGAGAAGCACCCGGACTGGACCACGGCCCAGATCGTCACCCGGATCGAGCAGACGGCGGAACGCCCGGTCAACGGCCACGACGACTTCGTCGGCTGGGGCGTGGTCGACCCGGTCCGCGCCGTCCAGGAGTCCGACCTCGCGGACCCTCCGTCGTCGCCCACGCCCGATCCCGGGGTGACCAGGGCCGAGGCCCCGGACGTGGCCCCGTTCTCCCTGGCGGAGACCCCGGCGGAACGCGACGAACGCCGCGCGGCCTACGCCCTGGGCATCACGGCGGTGCTGATCACCGTCATCGCCGGTACGGCGGTGACCCTGCGCGATCTGCGCCGGCGCCGTGGGGGAGCACGGAGGGCCTGACGTCCCCGGGGCACCTGGCAGCCTGCGCGTTCCCCGGTCTCACTCCGCGGGCGCGCCGCCTCCCGGGGCACTCGGCAGCCGGCGCGCCGGGCCCCGCCTCACTCTGCGGGCGCGCCGTTCCCCGGCGACGGCTCCAGGTCGAACTCCCCGTCCCGTGCGCCGAGTACGAAGGCGCGCCACTCCGCCTCCGTGTAGCGCAGCACCGTCGCCGGGTCGAGCGAGGACCGCATGGCCACGGCGCCGTCGGGCAGATAGGCGATCTCCACCCGCTCCTCGTGCTCCTCCGTGCCCGGAGCGGAATGCCACTCGACACCCGAGATGTCCAGTGCGTACAGCTCGTCCCGCTCACGCTCCTTGCGCGCCTTGATCTCCTCGGGCGTCTCACGCTCCTGGTCCGGCAGTTCAGCCATGGCGCAGCGATGTCCTTTCGTGACGTACGAACGATCCTCGGTCACAGTATTGGGCACCCCGCGGGGGGTGCCCGCGCGCCCCGCGGGGGTGCCCGCGCGGTGACCGGATCTCGCGGTTCCGGCGGAGATTACCCGCCGTGAACTGGCCCGTAGCCGCTTTGCAGTTGGAACACCCACACCAAGTGACTAAAGTGGCCCCGGGTGCCACGTATGTGGTATCGCACGGGGGCGGTGCGGCGCTGCGACCACGCGTCGCGCAGGGAGGCAGCGGTTCTTGCCCGCCAGGACGCCTGGACACCCGTCCAGCACTTCATGAGGAGGGCACGAGACCATGAGCGTCGACTACAGCGACTCGGATCTCACGGACCTCGCGGACAAGATCCGTGACTTCCACACGGACGTCAGCAGCAAGGTGACGTCCCTCAACACCGTCGTCGACATGATCCAGGCGGGCTGGCAGGGCGCCGCGGGCAAGGAGTTCGACACCGTCCAGCGCGGGGTCAACCAGCACCTGAAGAAGCTCCAGGACGACCTGGTCGACCTGGAGGAGGTCATGCGGATGAGCGTCAAGGGCTTCAGCTCGCACGAGCAGGAACGCGTCTCGGAGATCCGCAAGGTGGACAACTCCTACCAGGTCACCAGCCGCATCACCGACCTCGCCTGACCGACACCGCCGCCACCCAGGAGACAGCAGTGACCGTCAACTACGACCGCACCGCGGTCAACTTCGACACCGTCACCCAGGCCGCGCAGGACGTGCGCAAGACGGCCAAGGAGATGAGCGAGCAACTCGAGATCCTCATGCGCAAGGTCAAGGCCGTCGCCGAGACCTGGGAGGGCGAGGCGAAGACCGCCTACGCCGAGATCCAGCGCAGCAGCAGCGCGGAGATGGACCAGATGGTCCAGAAGCTGGCCCGCATCGCCCAGCTCCTCGACGAGTCGGTCATCGGCTACAAGGACACCGACCACGGCAACGCGGCCCGGTTCCGCATGTTGATGGGCTGAGGCAGGCAGAGTGGAGAACGGAGGCGGCCCGATGACGGGCCGCCTCTCCGCATGTGCGCCTCGCCACATGTCGGTTGGCAAAGGTGCACATGGCGCTCCGCGCGTGTGATCGTTGAGTACATGCGTGCGAACGGGGGCGGCGCCGGCATGACAGCGACCAGTGACGTCGACTTGGTGGAGACGGTACGACGGGCCAAGCGCGGTGAGGCATCGCCGCAGGAGGTGTTCGACACGTTCCTCCGGTCCCGCGTGTATGGCGAACGGCCCGAAGAGCCGGGCTTCTTGACGGTGATCGCACCGACTTCCCCGCCGGCCGACGCCTCGCCGCGGTCCCGCATCCTCGACCTGGCCACCGTCACCGCCCCTGAACCGGCCCCGGCCCGGCTGGTGCCGGTGTTCACGTCGCTGGAACAGTTCGAGCTGTTCACGGGTGGAGGAGCCTGGTTCTCGACGACGGGCACCGACCTCCTCGGCCTGCTGCCACCGGGACTCGACGTCTGGCTGGACCCGGCCGCCGAGCACGCCGTACGACTCGCGTCGGCCGCCACCGCCGTAGAGCCGGTGCTGCACGTCTCGTACCGTCCCCGGGGCGGTGCGGCATGAGCGACGTACAGGGCTGGCTCATCCCACTGGGAGCGGACGGCGGCGAGTTCAAGTGGGAGGTGCAGTTCCTCCAGTCGATCGCGCGCCCCCTCGAAGAGTCCACGGCCGCCGCCCGGAAGATCGCCGGTGAACGTGCGGAGCAGATGTTCGACGACCCCTTCCAGGTCACCGAGGACACGACCGGAGCCGCCGAAGTCACCGAGTCGGTCGGTGACTTCCTCGACAAGTGGTGCCACGGCCTGGGCTGCATCGCCGACGACGCCGACGTGATCGTCTCCGCGCTGAGCGCCACCATCAACGACTTCCTGGTCACCGAGACCAAGACCCGGTACAAGGCCATGATGCTCGAACGGCAGCAGCAGTTCGAGGACGACCACCCCGTCACCGGCTTCCTGGAGGACCACGGCATCGCCGAGGAACGCAAGGAGTTCCGCGCCCGTATGGAGCCGGTGGACCCGGGCAAGAAGTAGAGGCAGGAGCAGGAACACCCAGCATGACGGACAAACGGTTCCTCTTCCGCCGTATCTGGATATCCCCCGCGGACACCGTCCAGGACTGGGTACCGGGCAAACCCGCCGAGCTCGACCGGCTGATCAAGAAGCTCGGCGGTGCGGCCGCACACTTCGGCGAGGGCGCGGAGCAACTGCGCAAACTCAACACCGAACCCTGGCAGGGCGAGGCCGCCGAGGAGTTCCGCAAGACGGTCAAGAAGCTCCCCGAGGAACTCGACGGCGCGATGGACGCGTTCGTCGAAGCGGGCGCCGCCGTACTCGCCTACCGCGAGATCCTCGACGGAGCCCAGCGCCTCACCCAGCAGATCCTCGACCACGAGGCACCCACGGCCCGCGACCTCTCCCGCCAGTACGCCAAGGCCGTGGACGGCTACAACGCGGCGATCAAGGCCGGCGACACGACCCTGCCGACCCGGCCCCCCGAGACCGACCCGGGCCGCACCGCGATGGCGGAACTGGTCGAGCGGATCAACACCGCGCAGGGCGAGGTGACGGAGGCGGCAGGCGCCGCGAAGCGCACGCTGCACAAGGCGGCCGAGAAGGCGCCGAAACGCCCGAGCGGCTGGCAGCGCCTGACCGACGGCGCCAAGGAGGGCTGGAACGACCTCGTCGAATTCGGGCTCGCCGTCAACCCCGGCCGCCTGCTGACCGAACCGAAGGCCTACCTCCACGACGGGGCGATGGTCATCGACGGCGGCGTCGGCGCGGTCCGGGACCCGGTCGGCTTCTCGAAGGACGTCTACACGGGGGTGTCCAACACCTGGGACGAGTTCCAGAAGGACCCGGTCCGCATGCTCGGCTACATGGCCCCGAGCCTGGCCGGCGGCGCGGCCTTCAAGGGCGCGGGAAGCCTGGCGCGCCACATGGACGGCCGTAACGCGCTCGGCAGCCCGACCGGCCTCGGCACGGCCGGCTCCCACCTCGACGACAGCGAGCCGAACGCCCACAGCGACAACAGCTCACCCGCTCACCACGACCCCACCGACCCCGTCAACCTGGCCACCGGCAAGATGTACCTGCCGCAGACGGACGTGGCCCTGCCCGGTGCACTGCCTTTGCTCTTCCGGCGCCGCGCGGAGTCCGGCTTCCGCGCGGGCCGCTGGTTCGGCCCGTCCTGGTCCTCCACGGTGGACCAGCGTCTGGAGATCGAGCCGGAGCGCATCGTCCTGGTCGACGAGGACGGACTCCTCCTCGCCTACCCCCACCCCGGCCCGGGCGAGACCGTCCTCCCGACGGAGGGCCCGCGCTGGCCCCTGCGCACCACGGACGACGGCTACACCGTCACCGACCCGCACACCGGCACCGTCCGCCACTTCACCACCCAGGCGGACGACCACGCCCTCATACGACAGCTCGAGGACCGCAACGGCAACAGCATCACCGTCGAATACGACGCCACCGGCACCCCCACCGCGCTGTCCCACAGCGCGGGCCACGACATCCGCATCACGACACAAGACCACCGCATCACGGCCCTGCACCTGACCGGCGCGGACCAGGAACTGATCCGCTACGGCTACTCGGAGACCGGCGACCTCACGGAGGTCGTCAACTCCTCCGGCCGCCCACTGCGCTTCACCTACGACACGGCCGGCCGCATCACCTCCTGGACCGACACCAACGACCGCGGCTACACGTACGAATACGACGACCACGACCGCTGCATCGCCGAGGGCGGCACCAACGGCCACATGAGCCTGCGCCTCCACTACAGCGAACGCGACCCGGAAACCGGACTGCGCACCACCACGGCCACCACCGGTACGGGCCACGTCCGCCGCTACTTCATCAACCACCGCTGCCAGGTGGTGGCGGAAACCGACCCACTCGGCGCGGTCACCCGCTTCGAACGGGACCGCTTCAACCGCCTGCTCTCCCGCACCGACCCCCTGGGCCACACCACCCGCTTCACCTACGACGAGGCAGGAGACCTCACCTCGGTCGTACGCCCCGACGGCCGCGAGTCCCAAGCGGACTACAACGCCCTCCACCTCCCCACCACGGTCCGGCACCCGGACGGCACCACCGTCCACCAGACGTACGACGCCCGGGGCAACAGAACCTCCCTCACAGCGCCGACGGGCCACACGACCCACTTCGAGCACGACGAGCGGGGCCACCTGACGGCCGTGGTGGACCCCCTCGGCCACACGACCACAGTCCACTGCGACGACGCGGGCCTCCCCGTGCGCATCACGGACCGCCTCGGCGCGACGACGTCATACGACCGCGACGCCTTCGGCCGCCCCGTCACGATCACGGACCCCACAGGCGTGGTGACCCGCCTGGAGTGGACGGTGGAGGGCCGCCTGGCCCGCCGCACCGCCGCCGACGGCACGACCGAGTCCTGGACCTACGACGGCGAGGGCAACTGCACCACCCACACCGACCGACTCGGCGGCACCACACACTTCGAATACACGCACTTCGACCTGCTGACGGCCCGCACGGGCCCGGACGGAGTGCGCTACGAGTTCGAGCACGACACAGAGCTGAACCTCACCAAGGTCACCAACCCGCAGGGCCTGACCTGGAGGTACGGATACGACCCAGCGGGGCGTCTGGTCACGGAGACGGACTTCGACGACCGCACATTGACGTACGCGTACGACGCGGCAGGCCGTCTGACGTCCCGCGAGAACGCACTGGCCCACACCCTGTCGTACGAACGCGACGCCATGGGCCGGGTGACCACCAAGCGCACGCCCGACGGAGCCACCACCTACGCGTACGACACCACCGGCCGACTGATCGCGGCCACCGCCCCCGACGGCACCACCCTGACGATCGACCGGGACGCGTACGGCCGAGCCCTCGCCGAAACGGTCGACGACCGCACGCTGTCCCACACCTATGACGCCCTCGGCCGCCGCACGTCGCGTACGACCCCCACCGGCGCGATCACCACCTGGGCCTACGACGCGACGGGCCGCAGCGCCGCCATGACGGCGTCGGGCCACACCATTGACTTCACCTACGACCCGGCAGGCCGGGAACTGACCCGCCGCATGGGCGAAACGGTCACCCTGGACCACACGTTCGACCCCTTGGGCCGCCTGGCCACCCAGTCGGTGACGGGCACAGACGGCCGTTCCGTGCAGCACCGCGCGTACACCTACCGCGCCGACGGCCACCTGATCGGCATCGACGACCAGCTTTCCGGCCCGCGCCGCTTCGACCTGGACGCGACGGGCCGCGTGACGGCCGTACATGCCGCGAACTGGACGGAGCGCTACGCCTACGACGAGGCCGGCAACCAGACCTCCGCGTCGTGGCCGACGTCGCATCCGGGCGGCGAAGCAACCGGTTCCCGCACCTACGCGGGCACCCGCATCACCCGAGCCGGCCAGGTCCGCTACGAACACGACGCCCTGGGCCGCACCACCCTCCGTCAGAAACCCCGCCTCTCCCGCAAGCCCGACACCTGGCACTACACCTGGGACGCGGAAGACCGCCTGACCGCGGTCACCACCCCCGACGGCACCCGCTGGCGCTACACCTACGACCCCCTGGGCCGCAGAACGGCCAAACTCCGCCTGGCGGCCGACGGCGAATCAGTCACTGAGCAGACCCTGTTCACCTGGGACGGCACCACCCTCTGCGAACAAACCACAACATCCCCGACCCTCCCCAACCCCGTCACCCTCACCTGGAACCACCGGGGCCTCCACCCCATCACCCAGTCGGAACGCATCACCGCAGCGGACGCCCCCCAGCACGAAATCGACTCCCGCTTCTTCGCCATCGTCACCGACCTGGTCGGCACCCCCACCGAACTCATCGACGAACAGGGCGACATAGCCTGGCGCACCCGCACCACCCTCTGGGGCACGACAACCTGGCCCACCTCCAGCACCGCCTACACCCCCCTCCGCTTCCCCGGCCAGTACCACGACCCGGAAACAGGCCTCCACTACAACTACTTCCGCCACTACGACCCGGAAACGGCGCGGTATCTCACGGCGGACCCACTGGGTCTGGCACCCGCACCCAACCCGGCGGAGTATGTAAGAAATCCGCTGGGTGGCGCTGACACTCTTGGGCTTGCACCGTCATATAAGAATCAGATGCCGGGAGAACTCGAAAGTGAGCTGGCCGCTGCCGAAAGTCTGGCTGTCGGCCCGCTAAGGGTAGGCGACAGCGGGTTTGATGAAGCAATCAATTCTGGGAGCATAAAATGGGTGGTTGATCAGAATGGTGACCTTCTCGTCATGCCCAAGTATGTTGCTGGAATTGAGCTCAAGCATCCCGTCCTGACCCGCGGAGAGTCAGTTCAGACGGCTGGAGAGGCCGATATAGCCGGGAGTGATGGAACCTACATCGGCCTGGAAATCAACAATAACAGCGGCCACTACAAGCCATCACGAGATAGCCTTGCAATAGGAAGGGAGGCATTCGAACGTGCGGGAATCATATTCGTCGAATGAGTCGCCTGGCGGGAACTCGACACCAGTCGAAAGTGAAGGGATCGCAAGAGCTTCACTTGACGAACTAGAGGCCTGGGTAAACCGATCGGACAGTTCGAATGACGACTGGCAAACCTGGGAAATGGTCCGCGACTTGTCCGTTGGTAGGATGCAAAATACCGGCCTGGGTGTGGAGACTCAGCTCCGTTGGGTTCGGCTGGCCCTGGCGGCACTTTGTCGGAAACGAGATAGTGCAGAGTTTGATACAGCGAGCATTCTTGCCGACGAAATTTATGTACGCGCTTTTGCTGTCCAGCGATTTGGTGCCGTGCAGGGCGACCCGATTCGAGATCCTATCGAGGCGTGTCGTGCCGTGTTTAGAGAGATTCATGAATCCCGAGATGAAGTGGCCGCTACCACGGTTGAATGGAGGTCGCTTTCGAAGCAGGAGATTCTGCGACTGCGGCGCATCAAGAATCTTCTGAAACTCCTTCAGCCGATCATCGACTTTATCCCCCGGGACGCACCGGAGTTCCATCAGCTAGCAGAGTGGCTACAAACTGTTCCTCGATTGCCGTAAGGTCTGGAATCGGAAGTTCAGAGAGTTTTTGGGCCTGGCCAAGTTAAGTGCTGGATATTTTCCACGAAGGGGCGACGTATGGGTGAATGTACGGGTGAGATGAAAGCCCAAGTAGTCCCGTCGTTCGCGGTCGAAGATCGCTTGCTTTTCGCTTGATGTGTCAAGTGTCTGATCGAAGTATCCGTGCGATGTGCGCTCTCAGTAGATTCGGTGAGATTGAATGGTTTGGAATTTCCACGGAGTCGAATCTTGTTTACGGCTACCTTCAGGTGCCACGCATGAAATGGCGCTTCAAGAATCGTAGCGAGCATACGGCGCGGCTCATCGAGGACGCGGTGCGGGCTACCCCCACACAAGTCGAGTGGACGCTTGACCGCACAAGGAGGAACTGGGTGCTACTGCCCAGTCGAATTATTATTGAAGCTCAAGGGCTCATGAACCCCGCCTTCGCAGATGTGGTCAATCGCATCAACGCGCAAGAGCAAGATTTCTGCAGGCGGGCTCTTTCGGATTTCGATCTCATTATTTCTCGCCTGCGTGAAGTGCCGATTCCGTGAAGCTGACCTCGAGTTCGCGAAACCAGTGGATGAATGGGACCGCTTCAACTGGGTAACTCGGACGCGTGAATGAATATCGATTGCCTGCCAGCGTGGCTGGTAAATCTTGAACTGCTGCCGCAGGAATAGAATTCTCGCTCCTCGTGCTCAGTAGGCATTACTGAGATCTGGGGGGAGTGACTTGGCCTCCTGGCACTTACCTACTTTGTATGCGTGCTTCGTAATGGCATACGCGAAATCAGTGACGACTTGGCGTAGCTCATCATTTTTCGCGCGAGTTTCCCCGACTGTCCTTGCTTCGGTTATGAGGGCGTAAGATTGAATGGCTGTATCAGGATTGATGTCGGGAGGTGTGCAGGGAACATAGACGCTTGCCAACCCGCCGGACACGGAGAGTACTTTTACGGAGCCCTTGTCTGTCCGCACCAGCTCTCCATCGCGTTTACCTGTGTAGAAACGGACCCAGTTGGCGACTGAAGAATCGGCGGTCTTGGACTCACCAGACAGAATGGAGTCACCGTTGGTGGAGACGTGGCAAGTGAAGAAAAAATGTTGGCCGGGGGTGCCTGTGTCGTCGCCTTCTTCGGCGCTGCGAGATGGAGGGAGGGCCTTAAGAGCGATCTCCCTGTCCACAGAGCCGGAGCAAACCTTCTGCGGGAGGTGCTCAAGCCCACTGGTGAAAAGATATTGGTAGCTGAAAATCCCTCCGAAGACGAGAATACATCCCACGCCGCTTGCCAGTAGTGTCCTGACATTCTTTTTCATGGCTACAGCCACCGATACAGGTCAGGCGCTGGGGCGCGCGTGTGTGTCCTCAAGAGCGTTGTCGCTCAGACGCCATCCTTGGTTGACCGAGTTTCGGATCAAATCCTTGGTAGCGTCCTCTGGGAGTTGGGAACCGTGGACTGCGATAGCATCCACGGCAGACCACTGTGTTTGTTGTACCACTGAATCCTGCGTCCTGTTGAGGTCCTGGCCAGTGCGATACAACGATTCATCCAGAGCACCGTCAAGCTGCTTGCCGTCGTAGAACCGGTCCACTGCCATGCCTGATACTCCAGAGAAGAACCCTCCGGCAGTGGCGGCCACCAGGGCTCCTGATGCCGTGGCAGGGACGAGAGCGACTGAGCCGACACCGATACCCGTGGCGGCCATGGTTTTGATGAAATCTCCCTGCTTCTTAATTGCCTCGTTGTAATCTTTTTCAGTACCGATCGAGCGGCCGATTTCAGCATCTGCAGTCGAATGTCCCACGATTCCTTGGACCATTCCCGCACTATGTGCAACCGTTGCGATAGCATTGTCCGTGCTGCCGTCGTACAGAGAAGAATCCGCTACATGCGCCTCAAGAAGACTGGCAGTGTAGGCAGTCTCTCCGTACTGAATTGCTACTTTCCCGTCCAGATCTCGGGAGACTTCGTACAAGAAGCGGGTAACATCCGTGCGCTCGAGCCCTTGGGGTGCAGCGCTGTTCGTCAATAGGGCAGGCTCGGAGCCGGGTCCGGCCAGTGAAATGCTGATTTCTGGCATGTACGCTGAGGCCATATGGCCAAAGCTCTCACCAAGGCCCGTTTTGTTGACCAGATCGGCGCCACCGCCCGACTGCGCAACCGCGTGCATGACATTTTGCATGATTTCTACTTGTTCCTTGCTGTGCGGTGGCACCCTGTCGGTCGGCAGGTCAGGCGCGATACCGGTTACTGCTGCTTCCAGTGCCGGCCCCAAGGAACTTCCACGGTCGGTGTACGTGCTGCTCTCCAGCAGGTGATTAAGGTCTGACTTGCCGGAAAGCATTTGTGTGGCAGCTTCCGGGTTGTGGGACAGGGCATCCAGGTAACCGTTCAGGGGATCGCGACCGGTTTCTTTCCCGAAGACCAGGTCGGCTCCTCTTTGCCAGACCTCATCGGTGTACTTTCCCTCACCCTCCGGTGCCATGTCGACCTTCAGGAGAGCTTTTCCGTAATCGTCGAGGAACGCCGTATCGTAGTGCCCTGTACTCATGAGGCTGCTCATCACCTGGAAGCCGACGGCCCCCGTAGGGGGGCGTAGAGGGTCGGCGGGATCCGATCGGAAGCTGGTATTGCCCGCGGTGATTACCGCTTGCTTCCACTGGTCCATAGCGCGCGAATCGGAGTGGGTGGCTTTGGCCAGATTAGTGCTGAGCTGATTCTGGAACGTTTGTAGCTCCCTCAACTCTGAGCCTTGCGCACCGGCATGCGCATCGGACAGGTCCACCCAGAACTGCAGAGTTCCCTCAGCGCCGAGACCTGTCGCGAATTTTTCGTTGAACAGCGGATCACCCTCATGCTTGGTGAGGACGCTTCGCATGTGCTTGACGTCGTCGACACTCAACTCGCCGCCTTTTCGGGCGAGCGTGGCCATCGCGTTCGCGTCTTGAATCGCTTCGCGTCTTCTCCGCTCTGCCTCCTTGACAGTGCTGGCGCTTTCGGTATTGAACCCCCGTGCGTCGCTGTTCGGATCCGACGTCAAGGCGTACTGCAGGGCGAGATCCGCGTCGTCTGCGTTCTTGAGCGCGGCATCGATCCTGGTGTTGTAGTCCTGCACCGCACCGGAGTAGCCCTTGTTCAGAGAGCCCTGGTGCTCCGGTGGCGCGGAGGAGGTGTCACAGTACACCTGTCCTTCAGGGGTGATCTTCAGATACTTGTCTTCTGCTACGTACTTTTCGATCTTTTTGAGCTCATCTTTGGCGTCCTGGAAGGCTTCGAGTGAACTCCGTAAGAGGGTGTGGACGTCGTGAGCCTCGTCAGAGGCTGCTTTCATCTGCTTTTCGATCAGGTCGAACTTGGAGAGCGCCTCTGTTGCTGTTTCCCCCTTCCAGTCCGAATCCCTGAGTCCCTTCGTGACCGTACTCCCGAACGATCGAGCGACCGTGTCAATTTGCTCAGGCAGGTGGCTCCAGGCGTCGACGGCGGCGGACAGTGATGCGAGATTCGAAGTCCGTAGCTGTTGGTAAGTGATGGACACGTCAGCTCTTCCCTCCGCCGCCGAGGTGATTCACCTTACTGAGTCGCCGGGCTTCTTCGGCTTTGAAGCCGGCTGCGGAGGAGCGCAGGTTTCCCCTCACACCGTTCTCCAACAGGTCGTTTATATACCGCATTTGAGAGCGCCAACGCTCCTGGAATGTATCGACAGCCGAGTCGGACTTGAAGCCCTTGAGACTGATCTCGCTCGTAGCGCTCATCACTTTGTTGTCAGCGTCTGCGAAGTTCTTGCGCAGGGTTTCAGCGTTCTTCGCTCTTTCCTCAAGTACGGAGGCGTCCACATGCAGTTGGGGCTGTGTTGGGCCGCCCCCGACCGGAGCGAGTTGGTTCAGCCGCGTGCTGCTCTGCTGCCGCGTGAGTGCCTCGTCGCGGGCCTGGCCCCACATCTCCTCGAATGACATGTCGGTTCCTTCGCGATGTTGCTGACGGCTGGTCGCGCGGCGATGGCCGGCTTCAGTGCTGTCGGCCCTGACCGGGCCCCGTCCCGGGCGGGGGGCCGTAGCTCGGTGGGTAGGGCGGGGCCGCCGGAACCGGGGTCGAGCATCGGCGGCGGGCGCGGAGGGCTACGAGTAGGGCGACGGCCCCGGCGAGGAGCGCGGCGGCTGCAGTACCCAGAGCCAGCCACGGAGGCTTGCCGCCCTCATCGTCGGACAGGTCCGCGACCGCGGGTTTCGTCTCGTCGGCGCCGGCGGACGGTGACGTCTCTGCTGACGGAGCCGCTGAGGCTGCCGCAGTCAGGTCGGGCAGGGGGTGCTCGTTGGCAGGCCCCGGGGCGCCCGGGTCGGTGAGAGCGACGCGGGGACGAACGATGCCGTAACCGAACTCGTCATTACGGGTCCAACTCTTACTTTCGGCTTCTTTGAGTGCGTCCCCGAATTCCTTGGCGGTCTTCCTCACGAAGGGCAGGGTGACGCCGGCGTTCTCGCCTTCCCAGTCCGCCTTGCCAGCCTTCTTCAGCATGCCCTTGGTTGCTTGCTCCTCGAGCTTCTCAAGCTTCTTGACTGTCTCGGTCCAGTCGTCCACAGCGTCGCTGAGGCTGCCCAGTCGGGCGTTGAGAAGGTTCTCGAAGGTCGGCACAGCGCAGCCCCACTACTTGAAGTGCTTGTTGATCTGTTCGACGGACAGGTTGGTGACCAGGACCTCTTCGCGCTTGGTGTGCGTCGAGACCGTGTCCTCGAGGTGATTGTGGATGTGGGCGCAGGCACTCAGCAGTGCCTCTGCCTGAGAGCGCCAGGCGTCCCAGGCGGTCCACATGGCCGAGCCGGTCCTGAAGCCGTCCTCATCGAGGCTGTTCCCCGCTGTGCTGGTGTTGGCTCCGGCATGGAACGCGTCCTTCTCGAAGCCGTGGTAGAGCTCTTGCGCCTCGTTCCCGACGGCCTTCAGGTCGGGGGACGTCACCGTGTAGTCGCTGCTGCCGGTTCCGCCGCCTCCGGATGCCGGCAGCTGGTTCAGGCGCGTGTTGCTCTGCTGCTGTGCGAGAGCGTTGTCTCGGGCGTGGCCCCACATTTCGTCGAATGACATGTCCGTTCCTTCGTGCTGGGAATCGGTGGCCTCAGCGTTGTGGGTCCTGCTCGGGACCGGGCCCCGGTGGTGGTCCGTAGGCCGGGGGTTGCTGTGGCTGGGCGTACGGGGAGTAGGGCGGCGGAAAGGGCGGGGCCGCAGGTACCGGGGTCGAGCGTCGGCGGCGGGCGCGGAGGATGGGTACGGCGACAACTGCCGCGAGAAGCGCAGTGGCTGCCACGCCCATGGCCACCCAGGAACCGGCGATGCCGTCATCGTCGGCCGAGGCAGCAGTTGCGGGCTTCGACTCGTTGACTGCAGCGTTGTCTTCCGTGCCTGCGGATGGTGACGTCTCGGCCGACGGAGGCGCCGAGGCAGCTGCCAGGTCGGGCAGCGGGTTTTCGTCCGCGGGACCCGGGTTGCCTGGTTCCTTCAAGGCGATCCGGGGACGGACGATGCCGTAGCCGATGGAGTCTGTGCGCTCTGCGCCACTCCTGGCTTTTCCTGCGGTGTTCAACATGACACGGAGCACCTGGTGGTTGGTCCAGTCCGGGTGCGCGGCCCAGATGAGCGCAGCAGATGCTGAGGCGAGTGCCGTGGCTGCACTGGTACCGCCTCCCGTACAGACCTCAGTCCCACCGGGGCAGGCGTTGACGATGTCGCCACCTGGGGCTGCGAGGTCGACCTGAGGACCGCTCTGGGACCCCTTCAATGCCACAGCGTTCCTGTCGGTTGCTGCCACGCCCACGACGCCAGGCGTGGCTGCCGGATACAGAGGTAAGTTCGATGTGTCTCCGCTATTTCCGACTGCAGCGAAGATCAGCTTGCCCTTCTCGATGGCGTAGCGAACCGCTGACGCGAGCTCCGGTGTTCCGACGTTCTGCCTACCGGGTGCATTATCGCTGCCCATTGAGATGCTAATGATCTGAGCCTTGGTGTCTGCTGCGTAGCGAATCGCCTTGGTCAGTACGCGTGAGTACTCCGCTTTATTGTCGACCTGACCGTACTTTTCCGTGGCATAGCGCATCCGGACAGGGAGGATCTTGGCTTCCGGTGCGAGACCGTAGGAGCCGTGTTGTGCTCCTCGCGCTCCAGTGGCGGCGATGAGTGCTGCCATGCCTGTTCCGTGGCCCTCAAGATCGGTGTGTTCGTCGCCGCGTTGTTCGGAGTAGTCCTTACCGTCGAGGACCTGACCTTTCAAGTCGGCGAGAGAGCGATCGACGCCGGAATCGATGACCGCCACTGTGATACCGCGGCCCTTGCTGACCTTCCACATCTCGTCCGCCTGCATGGCATCGAGATGCCATTGCATCGCACGAACAGACTCGGCGTGGGCCGGTGCGGCGGCAACACCGACCAGCAGCAGGCTGAGAGCAGCCGAAGCCATCGAGAGGGGCCGCCATGTTCGCTTGCTGCTGTTACGCATGTGCCTTCCTGAGTATGGGCGTCCGACGAGCTCAGTCGACCACTGGGGGAACTACACGATGGTTCCGACGAGCCCAGGTCTCTTCCTCTTCTGAGACGTAGTCCGGTCTTTAGGTCCCATCTTGTTGGTTGTCCCGGCGGGAGACCGACGGATGGGCTGTGTGTGTGGTGCTTCCCGTGCGAGCGACCGTAGAGCCGTGTGCCGATTCACCCGCGTTGGCCTGGCGTAGCAGACCCGCGCCGCCAGGCGTGAAGGGTTGCGGGTTGGTGCGGCTCGGCTGGGCCGGGCGGTTGCCGATCATTCCATGGGTCTCCGACGCGGGGCGTCGGGGGCCAGATGTGGTGCTCTGCCCTGGGACGGGGCTTCTGTTCACGGGAATCCCGGGAGAGGAAGTGCGCCCGACGGGCATGCGTCCCTGGCCGCTTTCGCCACCGATGACCGTCCCCCGCGGAAGGCCCGTGGAACGACCCGCGCCGGGGGCCACCGGGCGGCCTCCGATGATGCCGGTCTCGCGAGGCGGACGAGGGACGCCTCCTCCACTGGTTCCCTGACCTGGTAGCAGAGGTGGGCGAGTGGTCGGTGGTACCGGCGGAGGGTTGATGGGACCCGGCCTGCCACGGTTGCCCGTAGCAGGCGGGACGACAACGGGTTGTACCGGGTAGGAGACGTCGGGACGTGACCCGTTGCCGATGTGAGGTACCACTGTGTGAGGGTTTGCCGAAACCCGAGGCTCCGGCAATGTGACCACGCTGTCGATCTCCATGGCAGTGGGACGTGAATAAGCGGCCGCGTCTCCGCCGGACGCAGGCGTGAACGTTGGAGGCGTGACGAGCGCGTCTGGGCGAACCATGGCTGTCATCTCCGCTCCGCTTCCATTGGCAGTGTGCACAGGAGTCGTGTGCTTTGCCGTGGAATTCTCGGGGCTGAGGGAGACGTACCTCCCTTGTTCCTCTTTCTGCCATTCCTCCGACCCCAGGTGCCGTGCCGGCGGCGCAAACGTAGGCGGTGGCACGCTGTTCACCTGCTGGGCCGAGTACTCGTACGTCTGCGCCAGCTTCTGCAACTGCTGGATCGCTTCCCCCCGCGCTGCCTCCATCCGCTGCTGCGCCGCCGTCGCGTCGGACTGGGCCGTCTGTGTCAGTTTGCGGGCGTCGGGGTCGTTGTGAGCACCCGGGTCCTGTGCCGCTGCGAGGGTCTTTCGTGCGTCGGCGAGGTCCGCCTTGGCTTGGGTCGTTTCGGACGTGGCCGGCATCGCTGCCTTGGCTTCGGCGACCGCCTGGGCGACCGTGGCCATCCAGCGGGACGCCACCTCGGCGTACTGGCCGAGGCGGAGCGTTGCGGCGGCGCTCTGCCCACCCCAGTTACGGAAGGCGTCGCCGCCCTCGCCCTGCCACTCGAGCCCTTTGACGTACGTCATGAGGTCGTCGCCGATGCCGGTGATCGTCGACGAGGCCTTGGAGAGCTTCATGGCGAGGTGGGAAGCGCCTTCCGAACTCGCCGAGTCGAGGAGGGCGGCCAACTGCTCGTGCGTCATGGACTCGAAGTCCGTGCGGGCGAGTTTCGGCGTTCCGCGGCCTGACTGCTCGGCCATCAGTAGTTCCCCTGCTCATCGGTGGAGTTGGATTCCTCGGCCGTAACGACCGGTCGCTCTACATACGGATCCCGCTCCACGACGTAATACCTCTCCGCCTCCGCGTTGACCGCCTTCATCCGCGCCTTGATGTCCGCGTCCAGGTTCTCGTAGCCCACCCGCGACGCCTGGACCGCGAGCCCCATGCCCTCGATCTGCGCGCCGAGCGCCTTGGAGAGCTGTTCCAGTTCGTCGTGGACGACGGCGTACGAGTCGTAGAGGTACTGCGCCTCCCTGAACTCCGCCGAGCCCAACTGGGCGCGGGACAGCCGGTCCTGGCCGACCTTGGTTGGCGCGGCCTCGGACTCGTCCAGTTCCCGCAGCAGTTCGTCGACGCGCTTCTTGAAGCCCTTCATGGTGTTGTGCTGGATGTCCAGCGCCATCGCCGGGTTCACACCCGACAACGTGTCGAACGCCTTCCCCGTGTCCGGCGCGCCGCCCCCGTTCGCACTCACCTCAACTGCCTCCCCGTTGAGTCCCCATTCCAGCCGATCACCCTAGTGGCGTTGCGGAAGCAAGCCCACTTGAATCAGCGGCGTACCGCGCTTGCGCGAGACGAACACGCCACGTCCGGGCGGCATGGGCCGAGCCCGTACATTGCCGAGGATGTCGCCCTCGCTCGGGTCGCCGGACAGGACCACGCCCTGGGCGCCGAGTTCCTTCATGCGCTGCATGAACGACTCGAACATCGCCCGGGACGCGCCGGCCGAGCTGCGTGCGATGACGAACTTCACGCCGACGTCCCGCGCGAAGGGCAGGTGCTCCACCAGCTGGGAGAGCGGGTTGCCGGAGCCGGCGGCGACCAGTTCGTGGTCGTCGACGATGACGAACAGCTGCGGGCCGCTCCACCAGCTGCGGTCGCGCAGCTGCTGCGGTGTGATGTCCGGCTTGGGCGCCCGCTTCTCCATGAACTGCCGTACGGCGTCCATGTGCACCTGCATCGCCGACGCCATGGGGGCGTACTCCAGCAGGTGGCTCTCCGGCACCGCCTCCAGCATGGTGCGCCGGTAGTCGCCGACCACGATCCGGGCCTCGGCCGGGGTGTAGCGCTCCGCGATCTGTTTGGCGACCAGGCGCAGCAGATTGGTCTTGCCGGACTCGCTCTCGCCGAAGACGAGGAAGAAGGGGTCGGTGTCGAAGTCGATGAACACCGGCTCCAGATCGGCCTCGTCGATGCCGATCGCGATGCCGTGCTGCGGGAACTCGAAGCCCTTGGGCAACTGGTCGGCGGGCAGCCTGCGGGGGAGCAGGCGGACCGTGGGGGCCGGCGGGCCCTGCCAGTTCTCCTTGACCGACCGGACCAGCCGGGCCGTGGCGTCGGACAGGTCGTCCGGGCTGGAGGAGGCGTCGATCCGGGGCATCGCCGCCATGAAGTGCAACTTGGCGGGAACCTGACCCCGGCCCGGCACCCCCGTCGGCACGTTCAGGGCGACCTTGCGGTCGAACTCGGAGTCCATGGCGTCACCGAGGCGCAGCTCCAGCCGGCCCAGGATCTGGTCCTTGAGGACGGCCCGCACCTCCATGTAGCGCGAGGCGGAGATGACCACATGGATGCCGTGTCCCAGGCCGCGGGCGGCGATGTCGTTGACGACGCCCTCGAGGCCCTCGTAGTCGTTGCGGAAGTTGCCCCAGCCGTCGATGACGAGGAAGACGTCACCCCACGGCTCGCCCGGCAGATCGCCCGCCGCGCGGCGCCGGCGGTAGGTGGTGACCGAGTCGACGCCGTGCGCGCGGAAGAACTGCTCGCGGCGGTTGAGGATGCCGGCGACCTCGGCGACCGTACGCCGTACGCGCTCGGGGTCGAGACGGGAGGCCACACCGCCCACGTGCGGCAGGTCGGCCACCGCGGACAGGCCGCCACCGCCGAAGTCCAAGCCGTAGAACTGCACTTCGTGCGGTGTGTGGGTGAGCGCGAACGAGGCGATCAGGGTACGCAGCAGGGTCGACTTGCCCGACTGGGGCCCACCGACCACCAGCGTGTGGCCGGCCGCGGCGGAGAAGTCCTGGTAGAGGATCTCCCGCTTCTGCTCGAAGGGTTTGTCGACCAGTCCGAGCGGCACCGTCAGCCCGCCCGGCACGGGGTACTCCACCGGGTGGACGCCACGCTCGGCGGAGACCGACAGCGTGGGCAGCAGTTCGTCCAGCGACGGCGCCCGGTCCAGCGGCGGCAGCCACACCTGGTGCGCGGGCACGCCCTGCCCCTCGAGGCGCTGTACGACCACGTCCAGGACGGTGTCGGCCAGCGCGTCGTCCTCCTGCCGCCGGTCGGGGCCTGGCGTCCGGACCGGATCCGGCGCCGCGTACGTCACCGGCACCGGGACCGCGGTGAACAGGGCGGGCCGGCGCTCGACGGGCAGCCCCGTCCCGCGGCCGGTGTCCGGGCCGCCCGCGCGGTACGTCCCCGACACGTACGCCGCCTTGAAGCGCACCATCTCGTCCGTGCCGCTCTTCAGATAACCCGAACCCGGCACGGAGGGCAGGTGGTAGGCGTCCGGCACACCGATCGCGGCGCGGGACTCGGCGGCCGAGAACGTCCGCAGACCGATCCGGTACGACAGATAGGTGTCCAGTCCGCGCAGCCGGCCCTCCTCGAGTCGCTGCGATGCCAGCAGCAGATGCACGCCCAACGAACGGCCGATGCGCCCGATCTGGATGAACATGTCGATGAAGTCGGGCTTGGCGGTGAGGAGTTCGCTGAACTCGTCGATCACGATCACCAGCGAGGCCAGCGGCTCCAGCGGAGCGCCGGCCGCGCGCGCCTTCTCGTAGTCGTGGATGCCCGCGTAGTTGCCGGCGGCGCGCAGCAGCTCCTGGCGGCGCTGCAGTTCACCGCGGATCGCGTCGCCCATGCGGTCGACCAGGGTGAGATCGTCGGCGAGGTTGGTGATGACGGCCGCCACGTGCGGCATCCGGGACATGCCCGCGAAGGTGGCACCGCCCTTGAAGTCGGCCAGGACGAAGTTCAGCGTCTCGGAGGAGTGGGTGACCGCCAGCCCCAGCACCAGGGTGCGCAGCAGCTCGGACTTGCCGGAGCCGGTCGCGCCCACACAGAGACCGTGCGGGCCCATGCCGTCCTGCGCGGCCTCCTTGAGGTCCAGCATCACGGGCCGGCCGTCCTCGCCGACGCCGATCGGCACTCGCAGACGCTCCGGGGTCGACCTCGGCCGCCAGGTCCGCGCGACGTCCACCGCCGCCGCGTCCCCCAGGCCGAGCAGCTCGGTGAAGTCAAGGCTGGCCAGGAGGGGTTCGTCGTCGTCCCCGCCGCCCAGCCGCAGCGGCGCCAGCTGCCGCGCGAGCGCCTCGGCGGCGGGCAGGGACAGCGCGTCGGGCTCGCCCTCGTAGGCGATCCCGGATCCCGAGTCGAGCCACAGCCGGTCCGGTCGTACGACGACCGAGAGGTCACCGCGGGGCTGGTCCAGCTCACCGGGGACGACCTCGACGATCGTCACCCCCTGCAGGCCCTCTGCGGCGGCGAAGGCCGAGGTCGGCGGGACCATGCCGCCGTCGAGGACGATCAGCAGGTGCGGCTGGTCCAGGTGCGGCCTGCCGTCCGGGCTGAACCGGGGGCGGCCGTCGAGCCGGTCCGCCAGCAGCTGTTCCACCTCGCCGAGGTCGTCCCCGAAGAGACGGCGGGTGCCGGCCCCGTCGTACGACCCCGGGAGCTGGCCGTGCGGAAGCCACTTAGTCCAGTCCCACCGGTCCACGGCGCCCGGCGCGGTCACCACGGCAAGCACCAGGTCGTCGGGGGAGTGCAGTGTGACGGCCTGGGCGACCAGCGCGCGGGCGGCGGCCCGGGCGCTGTCCGGCTCGCCGGAGACCGTCATGTGGTAGAAGGCGCGCAGGGACACGGCGACCGGGAGGCCGTCCAACTGGCCGTGCACGGCGAGGAAACGCTGCATGGCGCCCGCGGACAACGGCTCCAGCTCGTCGACCGGCGCGGTCTGCGGGGCGGACAGCGGTGTCGCCAGCCGCTGTGGGCCCAGGCCCAGACGCACCTGCCCGAAGTCGGCGTCCCCCACACGCCGTTCCCACACCCGGGTGCCCTCGGCGACCACCGCCCACAGCTGATCGGGCGAGGGGTGCAGATACAGCTGGGCGTCGCGCTGGAGGTGCGCGGTGCCGCGGACCTTGCGGCGGGTCTGCGCGAGATAACGCAGGTAGTCGCGGCGCACATCGGCCATTTGCCCCTGTGTACCGCGGCGGTAGCGCACGATCTGGGCGATCACCATCGCCGCCGTCGACACCAGCATGACCACGCCCATGATCCGCATGAACGGGTGGGCGTTGGGGGAGGCGAAGTAGAACACCACCGACGAGCCCATGCCCAGCGTCGGCAGCACCTGCATCAGCATGCTTTCCTGCTGCCCGCGCGGCAGTTCGGGAGGATTTTCCAACTGCAGCTCGTCCGAGGGCACTCCGGGCGGCAGTGTGCGCGGCGGGCGCTTGATGTCGATCTGGCTCATGAGCATCAATCCCCCCGTGCGGACGATCGGTTGCACACCGCACCCCCGTGGTGACGGTCGTCCTCCACACTCCGGCGATCCTACGTGCCACCACCGACAGGACGTGTCGGTAGGGTTGCGCAGCGCAGCGTACGCATCCGCGAACAGGGGGTCGATAAAGGTGAGTACGACGACCGCGACGGGGTTCTGCCGGGTCACGGTGGTGGCGCCCGACAGCCGGATCGACGTGGCGCTCCCGGTGGACATCCCCGTCGCCGACGTCCATCCGGAGATCCTGCGGCTGACGGGCCAGACCCAGCCGGCCGGCGCCCCGACGGGGTACCACCTGGTACGGCGGGACGGCAGGGTCCTCGACGGCGCCCGCACGCTCGCCGACGAGCGGATCCTCGACGGGGACGTCCTCAGCCTGCGGCCGTTCGCCCAGTCGCTGCCGCCCGCCGTCCACGACGACGTGCCGGACGCCGTCGCCTCCGCGGTCGTCCGCGACCGGCACCTGTGGAGCGACGACCTGCTGCGCGCCGCCGGGCTGACCGCAGGCGCCCTGCTTCTGCTGCTGCTCGCGTTCCTCCTGTGGTTCGCCGACCCGGTACGGCACGACATGCACGGCCTGCCCGGTGTGATCGCGGGCGGTCTCGGGCTGCTGCTCCTCGCGTTCGCGGGAGTCCGCGCGCGGGTCTACGACGACCGCGTCCCGGCCGTCGCCCTCGGCCTGGGCGGCCTGCCGCTGCTGCTCGTCGCCGGGTCCGGGATCATCGCCGCCCCCGACGGACAGGGGCCGGGCAGGTTGCAGTTCATGCTGGGCTGTGCGGCCGTACTGGTGGCGTCGGTGACCCTTCTCGCGCTCGCCCCCGGATCGGACGCGCCCTTCGTGGCCGCCACGTTCGTCGCGGCGGTGGGCACCGTGGCCACCTTCCTCGTCATCGTCACCGAAGCCTCCGCGAGCGACGCCGCCGCGGTGTGCGCACCCTGCGCGATCGGCCTCGTCGCGTTCCTGCCGGGCCTGTCGGCGCGCTTCGCGCGGCTGCCCATCGGGTACACGGCCCCGCGGTCCGCCCTCGCCGACGAATTCGACCCCGACCCGTCCCAGGCCCCGGACGCCGAGGCGCTCGACGCCGACCGCATCGCCGCCCAGGCCCGGCGCGGCCACGAACTGCTGCTGGGCCTGGTGGGCGGCACCGCGGCGGTCGTCGTCGTGGCCGCCGCGGTGCTGGGCTTCTCGGACGACCTCTGGGGACAGCTGCTGGCGCTCGCCGCCGGACTGGCCATGCTGATCCGCGCCCGTCTGTTCCGCTACACCTCGCAGGTGGTCTGCGCCCTGGCCGCCGGCCTCGGCGCCGTCGCCGCCCTGCTGCTGGGACTCGTGCTGAACCCGCCGTCCGACGCCCTGACCGAGTTCGTCCTGCACGGTGACCGGGGAGCGCTCGATCTGCGTACGCTCTGGCTGTCGGCGGCCGTCGTCGCCGGGACCGTACTGGTCACCGCCATCGGCCTGGTCGTCCCCCGCAAGGGGCTCTCCCCGTTCTGGGGCCGTTTCCTCGACCTCGCCGAGTCGGCCGTCCTGCTCACGCTGGTGCCGCTGTGCCTGGCGGCGCTGGGCGTCCTCACCGCCGTACGGGCCCTGACCGGGTGAGCCGGGCGGTGGACGGACGGTAGCCGATGCCCTGGTACCCTGGCTGACGGCCGTATGTGTACGCACCCCCGGAGCGCATTCCCGCCCTGGAGGCCGCGCCCAGCGGATCCCCGCCTTCCGAGTCATGGAAGACCCCCCGAGACGTAGACCGGGGGCACTCGGTGGCCACTCACAGACTACGAGGAGTACGCGTGTCGCTCGACGCCGCAGTGAAGAAGCAGATCATCTCCGAGTTCGGTACCAAGGAGGGCGACACCGGGTCCCCCGAGGTCCAGGTCGCGCTGCTGTCCCGTCGGATCTCCGACCTGACGGAGCACCTCAAGACCCACAAGCACGACCACCACTCCCGTCGTGGTCTGCTGATCCTGGTCGGTCAGCGCCGCCGGCTGCTGCAGTACCTCGCCAAGAAGGACATCCAGCGCTTCCGTGCGCTGGTCGACCGCCTCGGCATCCGCCGCGGTGCGGCGGGCGCCAAGTAGGACGCCGTGAAGGGGGCGGTTCCCTGGGACAAGGGGGCCGCTCCCTTTGCTGTACGTGCGCGGTGTCACCGCACCTTTGTAGTGTGGTAGCACAACGCAAGAGATACGACTCAGTGTGATGCTCCGTACCGCATCGGGAATGCGGTCCACGGGCACCACCGACCGACGTCATCGGACGTCACGACGCACGGGGAGAAGTGCACCTCGCCGCCGCCGGTCCTCGGTAGTGGCCCCCGGGAGAGTGAACCCCGGGTGCTTCGATCGAAGACCGGCCCGCACCAGTGGAGCGCTTCTCCGCCACCGTCCCCCCGCCACACGGGCGGAGAGGGACAAAAGACGACAAGTAACGGAGAAACTGCTAGTGGAGAACGAGACCCACTACGCCGAGGCCGTCATTGACAACGGCTCCTTCGGCACCCGCACCATCCGCTTCGAGACGGGCCGCCTGGCCCGCCAGGCCGCCGGCTCCGCCGTGGCCTACCTGGACGACGACACCATGGTGCTGTCGGCCACCACCGCGTCCAAGAACCCCAAGGACCAGCTCGACTTCTTCCCCCTCACGGTGGACGTCGAGGAGCGGATGTACGCCGCCGGCAAGATCCCCGGCTCCTTCTTCCGCCGTGAGGGCCGGCCCTCCGAGGACGCCATCCTCACCTGCCGCCTCATCGACCGCCCGCTGCGCCCGTCCTTCAAGAAGGGCCTGCGCAACGAGATCCAGGTCGTCGCCACGATCATGGCGCTCAACCCCGACCACCTGTACGACGTCGTGGCGATCAACGCCGCCTCCGCGTCCACGCAGCTGGCCGGTCTGCCCTTCTCCGGCCCGATCGGCGGCGTCCGCGTCGCGCTGATCAGCGGCCAGTGGGTGGCCTTCCCGACGCACACCGAGCTCGAGGACGCCGTCTTCGACATGGTCGTCGCGGGCCGCGTCCTGGAGGACGGCGACGTCGCGATCATGATGGTGGAGGCCGAGGCCACCGAGCAGACCATCAAGCTGGTCGAGGGCGGCGCCGAGGCGCCGACCGAGGAGGTCGTCGCCGCCGGTCTGGACGCCGCCAAGCCCTTCATCAAGGTGCTCTGCAGGGCCCAGGCCGACCTCGCCGCCAAGGCCGCCAAGCCCACCGGGGAGTTCCCGGTCTTCCTGGACTACCAGGACGACGTCCTCGAGGCGCTGACCGGCGCCGTCAAGCCCGAGCTGACCCAGGCGCTCACCATCGCGGGCAAGCAGGAGCGCGAGGCCGAGCTGGACCGCGTCAAGGCGCTCGCCGCCGAGAAGCTCCTCCCGGAGTTCGAGGGCCGCGAGAAGGAGATCTCCGCCGCGTACCGCTCGCTGACCAAGTCCCTGGTCCGTGAGCGTGTCATCAAGGAGAAGAAGCGCATCGACGGCCGCGGTGTCACCGACATCCGCACCCTGGCCGCCGAGGTCGAGGCCATCCCGCGCGTGCACGGCTCGGCGCTGTTCGAGCGTGGGGAGACCCAGATCCTGGGCGTCACCACCCTCAACATGCTCCGTATGGAGCAGCAGCTGGACACCCTTTCCCCGGTGACCCGCAAGCGCTACATGCACAACTACAACTTCCCGCCGTACTCCGTCGGCGAGACCGGCCGCGTCGGCTCCCCCAAGCGCCGCGAGATCGGCCACGGAGCGCTCGCCGAGCGGGCCATCGTGCCGGTGCTGCCGGCCCGCGAGGACTTCCCCTACGCGATCCGCCAGGTGTCCGAGGCCCTCGGCTCCAACGGCTCGACCTCCATGGGCTCGGTCTGCGCCTCCACCATGTCGCTGCTGAACGCCGGTGTGCCGCTCAAGGCCCCGGTCGCCGGCATCGCCATGGGCCTGATCTCCCAGGAGATCAACGGCGAGACGCACTACGTCGCCCTCACCGACATCCTCGGTGCGGAGGACGCCTTCGGCGACATGGACTTCAAGGTCGCCGGCACCAAGGAGTTCGTGACCGCCCTCCAGCTCGACACCAAGCTGGACGGCATCCCGGCCTCCGTTCTGGCCGCGGCCCTCAAGCAGGCCCGTGACGCCCGCCTCCACATCCTCGACGTGATGATGGAAGCGATCGACACGCCGGACGAGATGTCCCCGAACGCGCCGCGGATCATCACCGTGAAGATCCCGGTCGACAAGATCGGCGAGGTCATCGGCCCCAAGGGCAAGATGATCAACCAGATCCAGGAGGACACGGGCGCCGACATCACGATCGAGGACGACGGCACCATCTACATCGGTGCCGCCCAGGGCTCGCAGGCCGAGGCCGCCCGCGCCACGATCAACGGCATCGCCAACCCGACCATGCCGGAGGTCGGCGAGCGCTACCTGGGAACCGTCGTGAAGACGACGACCTTCGGCGCGTTCGTCTCGCTGCTCCCGGGCAAGGACGGTCTGCTGCACATCTCGCAGATCCGCAAGCTGGCCGGCGGCAAGCGCGTGGAGAACGTCGAGGACGTCCTCGGTGTGGGCCATAAGGTCCAGGTCGAGATCGCCGAAATCGACTCCCGCGGCAAGCTCTCCCTGATCCCCGTGATCGAGGGCGAGGCCGACAGCGGCTCCGACGACAAGAAGGACGACACCGCCCAGTGACGTCTCGTAACGCCAAGGCGACGGCCCGCACCTCCTCGGAGGCGCGGGCCGTCGCCCGTACCCAAACCCTGATCAAGGGCGACAACGGCATCGGTACGGTCCGCAGGACCACCCTCCCCGGCGGCCTGCGCATCGTCACCGAGACCCTGCCCTCGGTGCGCTCCGCGACCTTCGGTATCTGGGCCCATGTCGGCTCCCGCGACGAGACCCCGGCCCTGAACGGCGCGACCCACTACCTCGAGCACCTGCTCTTCAAGGGCACGTCCCGCCGGTCCGCCCTGGACATCTCCGCCGCCCTCGACGCCGTCGGCGGCGAGATGAACGCGTTCACGGCCAAGGAGTACACGTGCTACTACGCGCGTGTGCTCGACAGCGACCTGCCGCTGGCCATCGACGTGGTGTGCGACATGCTCACCTCCTCGGTGATCCGCGAGGAGGACGTCGATGTCGAGCGCGGCGCCATCCTCGAAGAGATCGCCATGACCGAGGACGACCCGGGCGACTGTGTGCACGACCTGTTCGCGCACACCATGTTCGGTGACAACCCCCTCGGCCGCCCGGTCCTCGGCACGGTCGACACGGTCAACGCCCTCACCGCCGACCGCATCCGCCGCTTCTACAAGAAGCACTACGACCCGACGCACCTCGTGGTCGCCTGCGCCGGCAACGTGGACCACGACAAGGTCGTACGCCAGGTCCGCGCGGCCTTCGAGAAGGCCGGCGCCCTCGGGAATCCCGGCGCCGAGCCGGTCGACCCGCGCGGCGGCCGGCGCGCCCTGCGCACCGCCGGCCGGGTCGAGCTCATCGGCCGCAAGACGGAGCAGGCGCACATCGTCCTCGGCATGCCGGGCCTGGCCCGCACCGACGAGCGTCGCTGGGCCCTCGGCGTGCTCAACACCGCCCTCGGCGGAGGCATGTCGTCCCGCCTCTTCCAGGAGGTCCGCGAGAAGCGCGGCCTGGCCTACAGCGTGTACTCCTACACATCGGGCTTCGCCGATTGCGGCCTGTTCGGCGTGTACGCGGGCTGCAGGCCCTCCCAGGTGCACGACGTTCTCAAGATCTGCCGCGACGAACTCGACCAGGTCGCCGAGCACGCACTGCCCGACGACGAGATCGAGCGTGCCATCGGCCAGCTCCGGGGCTCCACCGTCCTCGGCCTGGAGGACACCGGCGCGCTGATGAACCGCATCGGCAAGAGCGAACTGTGCTGGGGCGAGCAGATGTCGGTCGACGACATGCTGGCCCGGATAGCCTCGGTCACCCCGGACGACGTCCGCTCGGTGGCCCGCGACGTCCTGGGACGGCGGCCCTCCCTGTCGGTCATCGGCCCGCTCAAGGACAAGCAGGCGGCCCGTCTGCACGACGCCGTCGCCTGACCCCTCCCGTAAGGAAGCAACGAACATGAGCAAGCTGCGCGTGGCGGTCCTCGGAGCCAAGGGCCGGATCGGTGCCGAGGCGGTCCGGGCCATCGAGACCGCCGACGACATGGAGCTGGTGGCCGCCCTCGGCCGGGGCGACAAGCTGGAGACCCTCGCCGAGCAGGGCGCCCAGGTCGCCGTGGAGCTGACCACGCCCGCCTCGGTCATGGGCAATCTCGACTTCTGCGTACGTCACGGCATCCACGCCGTCGTCGGCACCACCGGCTGGACCGACGACCGCCTCGCGCAGCTCAGGGGCTGGCTGGAGCAGTCCCCGGAGACAGGCGTGCTCATCGCGCCGAACTTCTCCATCGGCGCCGTGCTGACCATGAAGTTCGCGCAGATCGCCGCCCCGTACTTCGAGTCCGTCGAGGTCGTCGAGCTGCACCACCCGAACAAGGTCGACGCCCCCTCCGGCACCGCTACCCGCACCGCCCAGCTCATCGCCGAGGCCCGCCGCCGGGCCGGCAGCGCACCAGCCCCCGACGCCACGACCACCGCCCTCGACGGCGCTCGTGGCGCCGACGTCGACGGGGTCCCGGTGCACGCGATCCGGCTGCGCGGACTCCTGGCACACCAGGAAGTCCTGCTCGGCGGCGAGGGCGAGACCCTCACCGTCCGCCACGACTCCCTGCACCACAGCAGCTTCATGCCGGGCATCCTGCTCGGCGCCCGCCGCGTGGTGACCACTCCCGGCCTCACCTTCGGCCTGGAACACTTCCTCGACCTGAACTGAGTCCGGCGGACCCCATGCGCGCGAAGATCTCCTACGCCGTCACGGCCGCCGTCCTGGTCGTCTACTTCGTCCTGGTCGGCAGCCGTGGTGTGCTGCTCATCGAGGCCGGTACGCCCCTCACCGTCACCTTCGGCGCGGCGGTGCTGATCCTGCCGGTCATCGGTGTGTGGTTCCTGTGGAAGAACACCGAGTTCGTCCGTGACGCCAACCGGCTCGCCGCCCTGCTCGACGCCGAGGGCGGTCTGCCCGTGGACGAGCTGAAGCGCCTGCCCAGCGGCCGGATCGACCGCGACTCGGCCGACGAGGTCTTCGCCCGGCGCAAGGCCGAGACAGAGGATGCCCCCGGCGACTGGCGCAGCTGGTTCCGGCTCGCCGTCGCCTACCACGACGCCCGCGACACCCCGCGCGCCCGCAAGGCCATGCAGCGGGCGATCACGCTGCACAAGACCTCTTCCTGAGCGCGCGGGAAGGGGTCAGGCGCGCCGGTACTCGGCCGCCCAGGCCTCCACGGTGTCCGCCGCCCGGTCGAAAGCCAACTGGTCCCGCCCCAGGAAGTCCGCGTTGTGCGAGGTCAGCAGCGGCGGCAGCGGCTCCGCCGCACGACCCCGCCGCGCGAGAACCAGCGCCTGCCCCTGCACCGTCCGGGGCAGCCCCAGCCAGCGCACCGGCTGCTGCACCGTGCGCACGGCGACGACCTGGTCCCAGGCGGTCGTCCGGGTGCTGACGAAGGCCACGTGGCGCAGTCCCCGGGCGCTGACCCACACGCCCATGCGCAGCAGCCGCAGTGCGCAGGCGACACCGACCAGCGCGATGGCGAAGACCGTCCCGGCGGACGCCGGCGTCGCCGTCGCCGCGATGATCACCGCGGCGAACAGCACGAACGAGGCGAGCAGCAACAGGAGCGCCGCGGCCCCCACTCGCCAGGGACCGGGGCGGTACGGGCGTCGCCAGCGGTCCCGGTCGTCGTACGGCAGGGCGACTTCGTCCGCCGTGTCGAAAGCTCGGTCGGCCGTCAGGAAGGGCAGGGGCACGGCTGGTCCTCACTCGATCCATACGCGGGCAGTGCCCGGTGAGGCTACCGATCTGTGTCACCGGTCACCACCCTCGGGGGTCCGTATGCGCCGGTGCGGCAGGCCGGGGCGGCTCAGCGCCCCTCGGAAGCCTGTTGCTGCTCTGTGCCCGCGTCGGAGGGGCCGGCCGACATCGAGGGCATGCCTATCACCAGGGAACCCACCAACCCGGCGACCAGGGTGAGCCCGAGCAGCCAGCGCCCGGCCAGGTGACCGGCGGACGCCCGCTCAGGGGGCGGCGGGGCGACATTGCTGCGGAACCTGTCGGCCTCGGCGACAAAGGCGAACGGTACGGGTTCGCGTCGACCGAACATCGGGGTGTGTCTCCCTCCGGGATCGCACGAATCACTGTCACCTCCACAGACGAACGGATGCCCCAAATGGTGCCCACGTCCGTAAATATCGTCACGGCAGGGTGCCTCCCTCACGGCGCTGGACCCCCCGTAGAGTGGGCGCCGCACAGCAGCCGCGATGGGAAGGACCCCCTTGACCTCCGCCGACGATTCCAAGCCGTCACCGCGCACCGACGTCACGTTGCGGAGTGACATCACGGTCGAGCTGGTGAAGTCCAGCGCCTCCGACTCCGACGTCCTGTTCGCCGCCCGTGTCTCGACGCTGGGGGAGCAGTCCATCGGCGAGCTGCACAAGGACCCGGAGCGCTCCAAGGGTCTGATCAACTACCTGATGCGGGACCGGCACGGCAGCCCCTTCGAGCACAACTCGATGACGTTCCTGGTCAGCGCGCCGATCTTCGTCTTCCGCGAATTCATGCGCCACCGGGTCGGCTGGTCCTACAACGAGGAGTCAGGGCGCTACCGCGAGCTGCAGCCGGTCTTCTATGTGCCCGATGCCTCGCGCAAGCTTGTCCAGGAGGGCCGCCCGGGCAAGTACGTCTTCGTGGAGGGCACTCCGGCACAGCACGCGACCGTCCAGGACGTGCTCGGCGACTCCTACCACCAGGCGTACGCGGCCTACCAGAAGCTGCTGGCCGAGGGTGTCGCCCGCGAGATCGCCCGCGCGGCGCTCCCCGTCGGCCTGTACTCGTCGATGTACGCCACCTGTAACGCCCGCTCGCTGATGCACTTCCTCGGGCTGCGCACCCAGCACGAGCAGGCGAAGGTCCCGTCCTTCCCGCAGCGGGAGATCGAGATGGCCGGCGAGAAGATGGAGGCCGAGTGGGCCCGGCTCATGCCGCTCACGTACGCGGCCTTCAACGCCAACGGGCGTGTGGCCCCGTAGTGCGCTCCGTTTCCTCCGGCGAGTACACATGTACGGATCGGCCGTGTGAAGTGTCCGTATTGCGGCATTTCGTGAAGTTCATCTAGCCTGATCAAACGGGCCCGGCACTGCCTGAACCCCCGAGCAGGCAGTGCCGGGCTCCCCTTTGCCCCACCTTGTCGCCTCCCCCGAGGGAAGACCCCGACCTGAGCAACGAGTAGCGTGTAGCCCATGGCTCCGACCTCCACTCCGCAGACCCCCTTCGGGCGGGTCCTCACCGCCATGGTCACGCCTTTCACGGCGGACGGCGCACTCGACCTCGACGGCGCCCAGCGGCTCGCCATCCATCTGGTGGACGCAGGCAACGACGGCCTGATCGTCAATGGCACCACAGGTGAGTCCCCCACCACCAGTGACGCGGAGAAAGCGGATCTCGTACGGGTGATCGTCGAGGCCGTCGGCGACCGCGCCCATGTCGTGGCCGGAGTCGGCACCAACGACACCCACCACAGCACCGAACTGGCGCGCGCTGCGGAGCACGCCGGCGCACACGGCCTCCTGGTCGTCACCCCGTACTACAACAAGCCGCCGCAGGAGGGCCTCTACCGGCACTTCACGGCCGTCGCCGACGCCGCCGAGCTGCCGGTCATGCTTTACGACATCCCCGGCCGCAGCGGTGTCCCGATCAGCACGGAGACGATCGTCCGCCTCGCCGAGCACCCGCGCATCGTCGCCAACAAGGACGCCAAGGGCGACCTCGGCCGCGCGGGCTGGGCCATTGCCCGCTCCGGCCTCGCCTGGTACTCCGGCGACGACATGCTCAATCTGCCCCTGCTCTCCATCGGGGCGGTCGGCTTCGTCTCGGTCGTCGGCCACCTCGTCACGCCCGAGCTGCGCGCCCTGGTCGAGGCGTACACCTCGGGAGACGTCCAGAAGGCCACCGAGATCCACCAGAAGCTGCTCCCCGTCTACACGGGCATGTTCCGCACCCAGGGCGTGATGACGACCAAGGCGGCGCTCACCCTCAAGGGTCTCCCCGCCGGCCCCCTGCGCGCCCCCATGGCCGAGTGCACGCCCGAAGAGATCGAGCAGCTCAAGATCGATCTTGCCGCCGGCGGGGTACAACTGCAGTAACCAGACTTCGTGCGTCCGCTCGCGCAGACGTACTTCACAACTGAATACGCGGGCCACCGGTGCCCGCACCCCACATCGACAACTGCTTCTGCACGAACGTCATGCGCGCCACGTGCCCCACCGGTACGTGGCGCGTGTGGTGAGGAGAGTCTTTTGAGTCATCCGCATCCTGAACTCGGCCCGCCCCCGCCGCTCGCCGAGGGCGGCCTACGCGTCACCCCGCTCGGCGGTCTCGGCGAGATCGGCCGCAACATGACGGTCTTCGAGTACGGAGGCCGTCTGCTGATCGTCGACTGCGGCGTGCTCTTCCCCGAGGAGGAGCAGCCCGGAATCGACCTGATCCTGCCGGACTTCTCCTCCATCCGGGACCGCCTCGACGACATCGAGGGCATCGTCCTCACCCATGGCCACGAGGACCACATCGGCGGTGTCCCCTTCCTCCTGCGCGAGAAGCCGGACATCCCGCTGATCGGCTCCAAGCTCACCCTCGCCCTCATCGAGGCCAAGCTCCAGGAGCACCGCATCCGGCCGTACACCCTCCAGGTGGCGGAAGGACAGCGCGAGCGCATCGGCCCCTTCGACTGCGAGTTCGTCGCGGTCAACCATTCCATCCCCGACGCGCTCGCCGTGGCCATCCGCACACCCGCCGGCATGGCGGTCCACACCGGCGACTTCAAGATGGACCAGCTTCCACTGGACGGCCGCCTCACGGATCTGCACGCGTTCGCCAGGCTCAGCGAGGAAGGCATCGACCTCCTCCTCTCCGACTCCACGAACGCCGAGGTGCCGGGCTTCGTACCGCCCGAGCGTGACATCTCCAACGTGTTGCGCCAGGTATTCGCCGGCGCCCGCAAGCGGATCATCGTGGCCAGCTTCGCCAGCCACGTCCACCGCATCCAGCAGATCCTGGATGCGGCGCACGAGTACGGCCGCCGGGTCGCCTTCGTCGGCCGTTCCATGGTCCGCAACATGGGTATCGCCCGGGACCTCGGCTATCTGAAGGTCCCGCCGGGCCTGGTCGTCGACGTCAAGACCTTGGACGACCTGCCGGACAGCGAGATCGTCCTGGTGTGTACGGGCTCCCAGGGCGAACCGATGGCGGCTCTGTCCCGGATGGCCAACCGCGACCACCAGATCCGCATCGTCGACGGCGACACGGTGATCCTGGCGTCGTCGCTCATCCCCGGCAACGAGAACGCGGTCTACCGCGTGATCAACGGCCTGACCCGCTGGGGCGCCAACGTCATCCACAAGGGCAATGCCAAGGTGCATGTCTCCGGCCACGCCTCTGCGGGCGAGCTGCTGTACTTCTACAACATCTGCCGCCCGAAGAACCTGATGCCGGTCCACGGTGAATGGCGTCATCTGCGCGCCAACGCGGAGCTGGGCGTCCTGACCGGCGTTCCGCACGACCGCATCGTCATCGCGGAGGACGGCGTGGTCGTCGACCTCGTCGAGGGCAAGGCCAAGATCTCGGGCAAGGTCCAGGCGGGTTACGTCTACGTCGACGGGCTCTCCGTCGGTGATGTCGGCGAGCCGGCCCTGAAGGACCGCAAGATCTTGGGGGATGAGGGCATCATCTCGGTCTTCGTCGTCATGGATGCGTCCACGGGCAAGATCACGGGCGGGCCCCATGTCCAGGCCCGCGGCTCCGGCATCGAGGACTCCGCGTTCGGCGAGGTGATCCCGAAGATCACGGAGGTTCTGGAGCGCTCGGCCCAGGACGGTGTCGTCGAACCGCACCAGATGCAGCAGCTCATCCGTCGCACGCTGGGCAAGTGGGTCTCCGACACCTACCGGCGCCGGCCGATGATCCTGCCCGTGGTGGTCGAGGTCTGACGGTCCGTCGGAGGCCGCACACGAGCGTACTGGGGGGGGGGGGGGGGGGGGGGGGGGGGGGGGGGGGGGGGGGGGGGGGGGGGGGGGGGGGGGAGGAGACAGTAGAAGAAGACAGAGGGAAAAAGCGAGGGAGGGAGA
>NZ_JBVIIM010000039.1:61899-62327 GCF_055569765.1 Streptomyces sp. NPDC031365
AGGGCCCCCCCCCCCCCCCCCCCCCCCCCCCCCCCCCCCCCCCCCCCCCCCCCCCCCCCCCCCCCCCCCCCCCCCCCCCCCCCCCCCCCCCCCCCCCCCCCCCCCCCCCCCCCCCCCCCCCCCCCCCCCCCCCCCCCCCCCCCAGTACGTTGACAACTCCCCCCGAACGGGCACCCGGACGCTCCGCGCGACGGAATCAGTCCCGGGAGGGGCGGGAAAACCGGCTCAGAATCTCTGATAAAGTCGGATCCGCCGGAAAGGGAAACGCGAAAGCGTTGACCTGGAAAGCACCGAGGAAATCGGGTCGGGAAGATCTGATAGAGTCGGAGACATCGAAGGGAAGCGCCCGGAGGAAAGCCCGAGAGGGTGAGTACGAAGGAAGCGTCCGTTCCTTGAGAACTCAACAGCGTGCCAAAAGTCAACGCCAG
>NZ_JBVIIM010000040.1:0-57090 GCF_055569765.1 Streptomyces sp. NPDC031365
CCCCAAGGACGTCGAACTCGCCGCATGACCCAGCCAGTCAAACCACCCCAAACCAAACCTGGGCGCCTTGACGAAAGACATAGAGGCACCCCCCGCGACAGAAGCGTAGGAGTACTACCGTGGCACGCAACACACGCAGACGGCCCAAACAGCGCGCGACGCTCGCCGCCTTCGCCCTGATTCTGGGCGGAGGCGGGATGATGGCGGCCAACGTCTACGCTTCCGCGACGGAAGAGGGCGGGCAGGGCGACGCGCAGGTCCTCTCGGGCGCCACGATCGACTGCCCGGACGTGGCCACCCAGCTGACCTCGGTGCCCGAGGAGGCGCGGCCGGAGGTGGACAAGGAACTCGCCTCCCTGGACGCGCAGATCGCCGAGGCATACAAGCGGCTCGGGGAGTCCGCCGACGCTCTCCGACAGGACCCGGGCTTCGCGGACAACGCGATAGCCAAGCCGCTCGAGGAGAAGCGTGCCGCGGCCCTCGCCCGCATCGCGACTGCCATCGACCGGGTGGGCGACCGGCCCGAGGGCCTCGAGGAACTGGCCGCCTGCGCCGTGCGCGAGTCCGGCAACGCCCCCGCGCAGCCGGACGCCGGGCAGGGGGAAGGCGACGGCGGCCAGGGTGAGCAGGAGGGCGGTGCAGGCGACGGCCAGGACCAGCGGAACCAGGACCCGCAGGGCCAGGGCGACCAGGGCGACCAGGGCCAGGACCAGGGTGGAAACGGTGGCCAGGCCGGCAACGGACCCGTCGCCGGTGACTACGTCGACATCAAGAGCGTCCAGCCCAACGTCTCCGAACCGAAGCAGGCGGAGAACGCCTCCCGCGGCACCTTCACCAGCGAGTGCGGCGTCAACGAGAACGGCCTGTTCAACTCGGACAACGTGATCGCCGCCCCGGGTGTCGGCAACGGAGCCCACCACTTCCACGACTACATCGGCAACCAGGCCACCAACGCCTTCTCCAGCGACGACGAACTGGCGCAGGCGGACACCAGCTGTGCGGACCAGGGCGACAAGTCGTCGTATTACTGGCCGGTGCTGCGCCTGCAGAACGGAACCGAGGAGCAGGACGCCGAATCCCCGGGCGGCGGCATCGAGGGCAACGTCGGTGAGATCGTCACGCCCAAGGAGGTCACGCTGACCTTCGAGGGCAACCCGCAGGGCGAGGTCACCGCCATGCCGCGGCTGCTGCGCATCATCACCGGCGACGCGAAGTCGTTCGTGAACGGCCCCGCCAACGCCAACGCGTCCTGGAGCTGCACCGGCTTCGAGGACCGGCAGTTGCAGGACAAGTACCCGCTGTGCCCGCAGGGCAGTGACGTCGTGCGCACGTTCGACTTCCAAAGCTGCTGGGACGGCCGCAACATCGACAGCGCCAACCACCGTACGCACATGGCGTTCGCGGACGCCGAGGGCACCTGCCCGTCCGGCTTCAAGCCCGTGCCGCAGCTGGTGCAGCGCATCGTCTACGACGTCGACGCGCCGAGCCTGAACGACGGCGGGAAGACCACGCCGCTGTTCGCCGTGGACTCCTTCCCCGAGCAGCTGCACAAGCCGATCACGGACCACGGCGACTTCATCAACGTCTTCGACGAGGGCCTGATGAACGAGATGGTCGACTGCATCAACGAGGGCCGCACCTGCGGTTCCGGCGCCGGTGGTGACGGCGGCGGCGACGGCAACGGTGACGGCGGCAACGGTGACGGCGGCGATCAGGGCGAGGAGCCCCAGCAGCCGGAGGAGCCCACGGCCACTCCCGACGACCCGGGCCAGGGCGGTGACGGCAACCAGGGCGGCGACGCGGGCCAGGGCGACGACGGCAACAACCAGGACGGCGGCGGCGCCAAGCCCGGCGACGACGGCAACAACCAGGACAACGGCGGCGACAAGGGAGACGGCGGCCAGGAGGAGCCTTCGCAGACCCCGGCCGACGACCAGGCCACCGAGGAGCCCGCGGACGGCGGCGCCACCGCACAGCCCGATGTCAAGGCCTCGCTCCCGGCGCAGGACGGCGACGACGCCGGCGCCGGGAACCAGGACGGCGACACGGGTGGCAAGGACGACGGGGGACAGGCGGCCCAGGCCGCCGAGGTCCCCGGCAGTCTCCCGGAGCTCGGGACCGAGGACGGGACCGAGGCACAGGCCCAGACCGGCAGCCTGGCCGAGACCGGGGCGCAGCTCTGGCCGGCCGCGCTCGGAGGCGTGCTGGTGATCTTCGGATTCTTCGTCCTGCGGAGCGTGCGGCGAGGCGTCTGATCCCGGCGGCACACGCACGGCGGCAGGGCCCCTCGCGGGTCCTGCCGTTTCGCGTTTCCCCCGGTCCCCCGTCCGCCACGGCGGAGTGCGGCCCAAGGACGCCGGTGCGCCCACCCTCCCCTTTCGCGCGGGGCATTGACCCTGTCCAGCCACCGCGGTGCCCGCCACGCGTGCCGGCCGGGCAGGGCCCTCGCTGACGACGAACGCCGCGACCACGGGGTCTCCGACGGCCACCGGTGTGTGACACTTGACGCGGAGGCCGCGGTGTTGTCCGAGGGAGTGCACCGGACGGCCCAAGAGGGGAGTCGCGGTGAACCAGGGGACGGTGCGCACACCCGAGGACGCTGACGGGGCGGAGGCCACCGCGCGGCACGCCCGCTTCGGACGTCTCCCGGAGCCGGTCCGGGTGGAGGACATGGTGGAGGAACGGCTGGCCACGGCGCTCGACCCGGCCCGCTACGCCTATGACTCGGACGAGTGGCTGGTGCGCTACTGCCTGTGAGGCCGCTCCCGTACGACGACGGGCGTCCACCGGCGTCCTGACCGTCTCAGCCGCCGGTCTCCCGGTCGTACGCCGTCAGCAGCAGGGCCACGTCGTCCGGGCGGTCCTCGGTCCGGCGGGCCGTGCGGATCAGCCGGTCGGCGAGCTCCTCGACGGAGTCGGTGCGGCTGTCGGCCAGGCAGAGCCGGACCGTCTCGATGCCCGTCTCGATGTCACCGCCGGGCGTCTCGACGAGTCCGTCCGTGTACAGGGCGAGCACACTGCCGGGGACCAGGGTCAGCGTCGTGACCGGGTAGACGGCGTCCGGCTGCACGCCGAGCATCACACCGCCGGCCAGATCGAGGCTCTCGGTGCGCCCATCGGGATGGCGCAGCAGGGGCTGGGGATGTCCCGCCCGGACGGCCAGAGCCCGGCCGGTGGCCGGTTCGAGCTCGATGTAGCAGCAGGTGGCGAAGACGTCCGTCTCGAGCTCTGCCAGCAGCCGGTTGGTGTGGGTGATGACCTCCTGCGGCGGCCGCCCGCTGGCCGCGAAGGCGTGCACCGCGCTGCGCAACTGCCCCATGACGGCCGCGGCTCCCACGCTGTGCCCTTCGACATCGCCGATGACCAGGGCCACCCCGCGCCCCGTCATGATCACGTCGTACCAGTCCCCGCCGATGGCCATGCCCTGGGTGCCGGGCAGATAGCGGCCGGTGGTGCGAAGCCGGTCGATGGCGGGCAGCCGGTGCGGCAGCAGCCCCTCCTGCAGCCCGCGCGCCACGGCGGACTCCGCGTCGTAGAGTCGCGCCCGCTCCATCGCCTGCGCGGTCAGTCCGCCCAGCGCGGTCAGCGCACTGCGCTCCTCGGGGGTGAACCGGTGGGGCGAGTCCCAGCCGAGGATGCAGGAGCCGACCGGGTGACCGGAGGCGATCAGCGGCAGGAACGACCAGGCACCCATCGTGTCCAGGATGAGCCCGGGGTAAGCGTTGACCAGCGCTTCGGGTGATTCGAAGAAGAGGGGGAGCCGGGTGGTCAGGGCGTGCACGCCGGGAAGGTTCGCGTCGAGCGGGACCCCTTCGAACGGGTCGAGGAAGTGCTCCGGGTAACCGGACTCCCACAGCAGGTGCATCCGCCCGTCACGGATCGTGTACAGGGCGATCTCCTGCGCGCCGAACCCGGGCAGCAACTGCTCGGAGACGGCGCGGCACACGTCCCTGACCGTGACGGCCTCGGTCAGCACGCTGGCCATCTGCACCACGTGGTACAGCGCACCCGCGCGGGCCGGCGCGACCAGCTCCGACGGCGCCCCGGTCCCGGTGCCCCCGCTGACCGGTGCCAGGGCCCGGCCCGGCTCCGCCCCGGCGGGAGCGTCGGTGCGAAAGACACGGCCGGTCAGCCCGTGGACACCGGGATAGAGCACGAATCCCAGCCAGACGCCGTCCGGGGCGTGCACCAGGTACGACACCGGCTCCTGCGACAGCATCGCCGCGCGGTAGCGGTCCTCGTAGGCCGGATCGTGCAACCAGGGGAGCACCTCCCACGGGTAGTGGCCGAGCAGGAGTTCCAGCTCGCGCCCCAGCAGTTCCTGGCAGCGCCGGTTGGCGTAGATGACGCGGCCGTCCTGGTCGAGGGAGAACAGCCCGTCGGGCAGCCGCTCCGCGGCCTCCGCCGCGTTCACCCCGCCGGCCGCGTCGACCAGGGCGCCGACCAGGATCCGGGCGGCGCCCTCCACCCGAACGACATGACCCCACAGCTCCACCGGCCGGTACCGGATCCGGCCGTCGTCGCCGGGCTCGTCCAGCACCCTGAAGTGCCGGGCCCTGACCTGCCCGGTGTCCTCCGCCTCCTGCCGGCTGGCCCTCAGCTCGTACAGGTCCTCGGGACTGACCCGGCCCTCCACCTCCGCCAAGGTGCCGCCGAACTCCGCCCGGGTGACGCCCAGGAGGGACAGCGCGTCGTCGTCCCCGGACCACCGGTCGCTGTCCAGGTCCCACTCGAGGATGCCGACCTCCACGGCCCGGGCCGGAGGAGTGGGCAGCCGTACGTTCACCGGCTGGTCGTCGTAGTCGATGCCGTAGGCCACGGCGTCCGGACCCTCCCGGCCGGGCATCCGGCGGGCGAACTCGGTGAGGCGGACCTCCATGTCGCGTCCGGCCCCGCGCAGTGCCGCCCGTACCGTCCGCTCGTCCGTCGGCTCCCGGGTGGCGGAACGCAGCACGGCCAGGACGCCCACGGTTTCGCCGTTGACCCGCACGGGGTGGTAGGCGTGGGCGAACGAGTACGGGAGGGCGGCGGTGAACTGCGGGAAGCGCAGCATCGTCGCCCGTTCGTCCGGCAGCCACAGGTCCTCACCCCTGCGGTATGCCTCGGACATGGGCAGCGAGCCGCCCACCGGTATCCGCCACCACGGCCTCAGCAGCGACCGCGGTACGCCGGACACCACACAGAGCACCAGCGAACGCCGGTCGGGCGAGCGCAGGTACACCAGGCCGCCGTATCCGCCGATGTCCTGGACCGCCGCCACCACCGGACCGGCGAGCGCGTCCTCGATGCGGGGCTCCGGACGCGCGGTCCGGTTCTCCTCCGTGCCCCGGCCGTGCACGCCTGCCGGCCGCTTCCCGTGCGGTACGGCGGCTGCATCACTCATGTCGCGCCCTCCCGGTGCGGACGCACGGGACATCCATTCGGTTGCTTCCCACCAGGATGTGCCATGCCCGGCGGTCCGGCGACCGGCCGGGCGGAAGCCGCAACCTTCGGGTCATCCCGCTCGTCTCACCTGATACCAGAAGGATCAGAGCCCAGGGGGCCAAAATGCTTCAAACGAGAACAATCTGTGCGACCTTCGCACTCGTGGGCACGATGCTCGCGACGGCGGCGGTCCCGGCCGCAGCCGCCCAGGCGGCGCCCGCCCAGGTGGGCGCCGCCTGCCCCACCGGCTGGGGCAGCCTCGCCAGGACCGCCACCGACAGCACCACCACGCCGGTACGCGACGTCAGGACCGGCCGGCACGACTGCTTCGACCGGATGGTCGTCGACCTGCCGGGCGCCGCGCGCGCCGGTCTCGGCTACTCCGTCCGGTACGTCGACCGTCTGTACCAGGACGGATCGGGCCAGCACCTGCCTGTCGCCGGCGGCGCCGTCCTCGAGGTGCGGGTGGCCGCCCCCTCCTACGCACCCGAGACCGGCGAGCCCACCTACCCCGCGCGGGCCGGACGCTCCCTGCCCGGCGTGGACCTCACCGGATACCGAACCTTCAGGGACACACGGTTCGCGGGCAGCTTCGAGGGCGAGACCCAGATCGGCCTCGGCGTGCGCGCACGGCTGCCGTTCCGTGTCCTGGAACTCCCCGGCCGTCTCGTGATCGATGTGGCCCACACCTGGACGGGCAGCCGCTGAGCTGCCCGCCGAGGGCCGGTCACCGCGCGTTCACCGCTCCGCGGTACCGGTCTCGCAGACCCGGCGCGCCACCTCGCGCAGCTTGGTGTTGGTGCGCTGGGACTGCGTGCGCAGTATGGCGAAGGCCTGGTCCTCGGTGATGTGATGCCGGCCCATCAGGATGCCCATCGCCTCGCCGATGAGATGCCGGGTGGCGATGGCCTCCTGCATCTGGGCGTCGGTCACGGCCGTGGAGAAGGCGACCGCCGCGTGGGAGGCCAGCAGCCAGCCCGCCGTCTCGCTGTCCTCGGTGAACATCCCCGGCTTGCGGGAGTACATGTTGAGGGCCCCCAGCTCCTCCTCCCGGGTGTACAGCAGGAACCCCATCATGCTGCCCACCCCGAGCTCACGGCAGCGGGGCACGAACGCCGGCCAGCGTTCCGGGTCCTTCGTGAAGTCGGTGATCCGGAAGACCCGTTCGTCGCGGTCGGGCCGGGCCGCGTCGAAACACGGCCCTTCCCGCAGGCGCCCCTGGAGACGGTCGCTCTCGGTCACGAGCTGTTCGGTGGGCGCCAGCGAACTCACCCGGTCGCCCCGCAGGACGAGGATCCCGGACGCGTCACAGCCTTCCACGAGGTCCACCGCCGAACGCGTGATCTGTTCCAGGGTGGCGTCGAGGGTGTGTTCGGCCAGAAGATCACGAGCCATGGAAGCCATTTGCTGAGCGAATCCCCGCCAGTCCACCGTCCGCCTCCCTGAGTGCCCTCAACAGAACACACCGCATCTACCCCGCCCGCATATGCGGCACGCCGGTGAACGGGACGATCGCGGGCAGTAGGCGTACGTGATCTTCGGCGGCCCCCGGCCTCCCGTGGGGGCGCGTCGTGCCGGCTGCCAGAGAAGGGAACCATCACGGTGACCATGCCCCAGCGCCGTACGCGTTCGATGTCCGGGCGCTTCGACCTGCGCGCGACCGCCATGTTCTTCGGGCTCCTCGCCACCGCCCTGGTCACGGCCGGCTTCGCGGTGCGCGCGCTGGCCGGGGTCGTGCAGCGGCGCCCGGTGTGGGCCGTGGTACTGCTGTGCCTGACCGTCGCGGCCGTACTGGCCCACAGGCGCAGACGGCGCCTGTCCGCGGCGCGCGTCGCCCGCCGGACGGGCGAAGCTCTCCAGGAGGCGACGACGACGGCGCTCGACGCCCTCGGCACACCGGCACCGGCGCACGCTCCGGCCGTGCCGGAGCCCCGCGCGGGAGGCCCCGGGGCCGGCCACGACCGGGACGTCGGCTACGACTTCGACGCGCTGAGCCCGGAAGAGTTCGAGGAGGTGACGGCGGACCTGTGCGTACGCGACGGCTGCTCACAGGTGCGGGTCGTCGGCGGCGCCGGCGACCTCGGGGCCGACGTGGTGGCGTTCACCCCCGAGGGCCGCCGTCTCGTCATCCAGTGCAAGCGCTACGGCGACGACAACAAGGTCGGCTCCCAGGACCTGCAACGCTTCGGCGGCACCTGCTTCACCGTTCACGAGGCGGACGTGGCCCTCGTCGTCACGACCGGCGACTTCACCGCACCGGCCGAGGAGTACGCCGTGCAGTGCGGCATAGTCTGCGTCCCGCGCGACGACCTGCTCGCCTGGAGCGACGGCCGGGCACCGGCGCCGTGGACGACGGTCACCGGCGGCCCGGAGGTCTGCGGTCCCGGGGCCTACTAGGACCGATTGTCAGTGGGGGATGCCACCCTGCCGGTATGGACGAGCTGGAGTTCATGCGCGGCAGGGTCTACGGCGCGGACCACGACGACCCGGGACCGCGCGCCGGGCGGACGTACGCGGAGCTGGCCGGCGGGCCGCTGGACGGTCTGCTGCTGGACGTCACCGGCCGCAGCGGGACAGAACTGAGGGACGGTGTCCGCCTGCCGACCGAGATGGGCCGCTACGGCGCGGGCGGACGCTCGGTGTACGTGCCCCGGGGTTCCGGCGGCAGGGTGTACGACTGGTGGGGCGACGTACCCTGAGCGGTGCGGGCCGGCGCGGGCCGGTGCGGGCTCCCGAGGGGGACGGGCGCAGGCGGTATGTCTTGGGGCGTCCGCGGTCGTCGTGGGCGCGAAGAGGGCGGAGCGAGCCATGGGACTGCTGACGGCGGGCGGCACCGCAGTGCGCGACCGGATCGGTCACGCGATCTTCTCCAGGGTGGCCGGACCGGACGGTCCGGACAACCGCACGCGTATTCACGGCACTCCCGGCCCGCGCTGGTTCGGCCCCGAGCGGCCGGTCAGAAGGGTGCACGGGGACGCCTCGATGTTCATCGGCGGCCTGTCGGCCCTGCTGCTCCAGTCGCTCCACCCGCTGGCCATGGCCGCCGTCGCCGGACACTCCGGGTTCCGCGGGGATCCCTGGGGACGTCTCCAGCGGACCAGTACCTTCCTCGCCGTCACCACCTACGGCACCGCCGACAGCGCCCAGCTGGCCGTCGACCGGGTACGGGCCGTCCACGAGACGGTGCGCGGCACCACCGCGGACGGAGCGGAGTACCGGGCCGCCGACCCCCGCCTGCTCTGCTGGGTGCACATCGCGGAGGTCGACAGTTTCCTGCGCGCCCACCAGCGCTACGGCGCCCGCCCCCTGGACGAGGAGGGCTGCGACGCGTACGTCGCCGACATGGCGCGCATCGCCACCGCCCTTGGCATACCCGACCCGCCGGTCGACCGCGCCGGCCTCGACGAGCGCCTCGCCGCCTACCGCCCCGAGCTGCGCGCCACCCCCGAGGCACGCGCCACGGCCCGCTTCCTGCTGCTCGACCCGCCCGTCCCGCTGCTGGCCCGGCTGCCCTACGGCGTCCTCGCGGCCAACGCCGTGTCCCTCCTGCCGGGCTGGGCCTCCCGGGCCCTGTGGCTGCCCCGTGTGCCCCCCGCCGAGAGCGTGTGCGTCCGCCCGCTCGGGACCGCCGTCACCGCCGGCATTCGCTGGGCCCTGGCTCCCACCCGCGACACCGCCTGACCGGCGCAGATGCCGTCGTGCGACCGCGCCCGGTTGACCCGTGCCAGAGGGGGCACTCAGTGCTGACCGGAGGAGCTCGCGAACACGGGAGGTCGCAGTGGCGGTTCGTCATCGTCTGATCAAAGCGAGCCCGCGGTCCGTCTGGGCCGTGCTCGAGGACGGCACGCGCTACGGGGACTGGGTCGTCGGCACCGCGTCGTCCGAGCCCGCGCACGGGCACTGGCCGCAGCTCGGCTCCGAGATCAGGTACGAAGTACGCATCGGGCCGTTCAGCCTGTGCAACGAGACCGTGGTCCGGACCTGCGAGCCGGGCCGGGCCCTGGAACTGGAGGCCAAGGCGGGGCCGCTCGGCACCGCGCGGATCGCCATCGAGCTGCGGCCCTGGGGCGACCACTGCCTGGTGGTCGTGGACGAGCATCCGCTGCGCGGAGCGGGAGGCCTGGTGCACAACGTGGCCGTGGAGGCACTGATCCAGATCCGCCACCGCGCCATGCTCCACCGGCTGGGCAGACTCTGCGAGGCCGAGGCCGCCGAGGAGGAACGGCGCCGTCCCATGGGCCAGGTCGTCCCACCCGAAACCGACGCGGGAGGCGCCCGTGCCTGACGCCGTGGTGATCGGGGCCGGGCCCAACGGACTGGTCGCGGCGAACCTGCTCGCCGACGCCGGCTGGAGCGTGGAGGTCCTGGAGGAACAGCCGGAGGCAGGCGGCGCCGTACGCCACGACCGCGGCGCCGACCCCGACTTCGTCAGCGACCTCTGCAGCTCCTTCTACCCGCTCGCCGCCGCCTCCCCGGTCGTCTCCGGGCTGCACCTGGAGCGTCACGGACTGCGCTGGAGTCATGCCCCGCACGTGGTGGCGCACCCGCTGAGCGACGGCCGGTGCGCGGTGCTCGACCGCCGTGTCGACGTCACCGCCGGCTCGCTGGACTCCTTCGCGCCGGGCGACGGCGCGGCCTGGCGACGGCTGCACGATGTGTGGGAGAACCTGCGGCCCGACCTCCTGGACGCCCTGTTCACTCCCTTCCCGCCCATCCGTTCCGGGGCCCGGCTGGCCGTGCGGCTGCGCGGCACGGGAGGACTGCGCATGGCACGCACCCTGGTCCTGCCGGTACGCCGTCTGGCACAGGAGGAATTCCGGGGCGAGGGTGGAGGGCTGCTGCTGGCCGGCAACGCGCTCCACGCCGACCTGGCACCGGAGGCCGCGGGCAGCGGCGGTTTCGGCTGGCTGATGTCGATGCTCGGACAGACGTACGGGTTCCCCGTGCCGGCAGGCGGCTCCGGAGCCCTCACGGAGGCCCTGGTACGGCGACTGGAGACGCGCGGCGGAGTACTGCGCTGCGGGCAGCGCGTCGACCGCGTGGTCGTACGCGACGGCCGTGCCACCGGGGTGCGCACGGCCGGCGGTGAGACGGTCGCCGCGGACCGCGCCGTCCTCGCCGACGTGTCGGTGCCCGCCCTGTACGGCGAACTCGTCGCCCCCGAGCACCTTCCCGCCCAGTTGCTGTCCGACCTGCGGCGCTTCCAGTGGGACTTCGCCACCTTCAAGGTCGACTGGGCGCTCGACGGCCCGGTCCCCTGGAGCTGTGAGCAGGCCGCGGGCGCCGGAACCGTCCATCTCGCGAACGGACTCGACGAACTCACCCGCTTCGCCGCCCAGCTCGCCACCGGCAGCGTCCCGGACCGGCCCTTCAGCCTGTTCGGCCAGATGACGACCTCCGACGCCTCCCGCTCCCCCCGGGGCACCGAGTCCGCGTGGGCGTACACCCACGTGCCCCACGACATCGTGGACGACGCGGGCGAGGAGTCCCTCACGGGTGCCTGGGACGCCAGGGAGCAGGAGATCATGGCCGACCGCGTCGAGCGCCAGGTGGAACGCTTCGCGCCCGGCTTCCGGGCCAGGATCCGGGCGCGGCGCATCCTCGCACCGCCCACCCTCCAGTCCCTCGACCGGAACCTGCACGGCGGCGCCATCAACGGCGGAACCGCGGCGATGCACCAGCAGATCGTCTTCCGCCCGGCCCCCGGCACCGGGCGCCCCGAGACCCCGGTCAAGGGTCTGTACCTGGCCTCCGCCGGTGCCCATCCGGGCGGTGGCGTACACGGTGCGCCAGGCGCCAACGCCGCCCGCTCCGCCCTGCGCCGGCGTCTGGCACCCGCGCTGACCGGGGCACAGCGGCTGCTGGCCCACCGTGACCGCACAGGCCGCACGCAACCGGGCAGGGGCGGGCGGGCCGACGGCGGATGACCGGCGCACCGGACCGGGTGCGCCCTCCTGGCCCCACCGGCCCGGGTACACCATCGACGACAGGCGGAGGCGAGACGATGACCGGACACGAAGACGGCCCCGACCGCGCTCACCGGCGTCCCGACGGCGTCGGCGACGAGACGGTGGAAGCGCTCGGGTCGCTGTCGAAGGCCCTGGAGACCATCGAGCGTGCCCGGGGCCACCTCTACAGCTTCCACCAGCTCACGGGCACCGCCGACCTCGAACTGGACCGGACGGTCGAACTGCTGCACAAGGCCGGGCATCCGGACTGGGCCGAGACGGTGCGCACCCAGGTGCTGGGCCGCAACGTGATCCCGGGCCACTGGACGTTCCAGATCGTCGAGGCCTATGACAGCACGTACTACCAGCCGTTCAGGGAGATCGAGCGAGGCGCCGTCGAGGAGCTGGCCGAGGGCCGGGACCACCTGTACGAAGCTGAGATGAAGGAGGCCCGCCGCACCGCCGGCCACCCCGACCACACGGCCCGCCCCGGCACCGCCCCGGAGCCGCACGAGGGAGAGGACCGGTGAACCGCACCCCGCTGCGCGGCCGCACCGTCGTGGTGACGGGCGCTGCGCGGGGCGTCGGCGCCGCCCTGGCCCGCGACCTCGCCCGGCGCGGTGCCCGGATCGCGCTGCTCGGTCACGAGAAGACCGGACTGGAAGCGGTGGCGGACAGCCTGCCCACGCGCACACTGGTGTGCGAGGCCGACGTCACCGACGAGGCCGCACTGGACGAGGCCGCCCGACTGGTCAGGGCCCGTCTGGGCACCCCCTCCGCCGTCGTGGCCAACGCCGGTGTCGCGGAGGGCGGCCCGTTCGTCACCTCCGACCCGGCGCTGTGGCGGCGCGTGATCGACGTCAACCTGACGGGCAGCGCGGCCACGGCCCGTGCCTTCCTGCCGGATCTGCTGACGACGGAGGGCTACTACCTCCAGGTCGCCTCGCTGGCCTCCATCGGCGCCGCCCCGATGATGAGTGCCTACTGCGCCTCCAAGGCGGGCGTGGAGGCCTTCGCCCACTCCCTGCGCGCCGAAGTGGCGCACCACGGTGTCGCCGTCGGCATCGGTTATCTCAACTGGACCGACACCGACATGATCCGTGACGCGGACCAGCACCCCGTACTGCGGGAGCTGCGCGGCCACATGCCGCCGCCCGCCCGGCGCCTGTACCCGGTCGACGAGGTCGCCGCCCGGCTCGGAGCGGCCGTGGAACACCGCAGCAGGGCCGTCTACGTGCCCCGTTGGCTGCGCCTGGCGCAGGCGGCGCGAGCCGCACTGCCCCCGGTGGTGCTGCGGGTGGCCCGCAGGGAACTGGCCCGTCTCGAGGCCGAGGCCCCCTTGCGGCACACCGGCCTCCTGGGCGCCGGCGGCACGGCCGACGAAACGGCGGCCGGGCCCGCCGGTGACTTGTCCGGCCGGTGACCGCCCGGCCGGGGACGCGGATGGCGGACCACCGGAGCCCCGCGGGTGGGGGAGCGGCGTCCACCTCGTCCGGCGGACCCCGGCCATCCGGAACCGGCGGGCCACGAAGGCGCCGGCGCACGGCGCGAAGTCGGCCGCGGGTTGCCGCAGGAGCCGTGGAGGTCCGGGAAAGCGGCCGTCCGGTTGACGCACACCCCACCGGTGAGGCCGGGCGGGAGCCGGCCGCTCCTGCGGACAGCCCGCGGAGCCGGGCGGACGACGCCGCTCGGCGTGATGCAGCCGGAGCGCCGCGGCAGCCGTCCGGCGGCGGCCCGTACGGGCGGGCCCGGCAGCGGTCCCCACGCGCACCGGGGCCGGGGCCCGCCGGTGACCCCGCCGGGTGGTGGGACGAGCCGCGCCGGGGCGGAGTGGCGGTGTGGGCGCCCGGCGGGGGCCGGCGGGTGTCCGTCCGGACGGAGCGCGGCCCGCCCGCCGGGCCGGGCCGGGCGGGTGACCCGGCCCGTCAGCCGGGGAAGCGTCCCGTGGAGCGCAGCGACCAACGCCGTTCGGCGTAGGCCAGGTCGTCACGCCACAGGCGTCCGGCGGCGGCCCGTACGAGCGGACGCAGCAGCGGCGCCGCACCCCGGGCCAGGGCGAAGCCCGGGCGGTCGGACGCCGCCACCACCGCCTCGACGACCGCCGTACGGGGCCGCCCCCGGCCGTCCACTCCCAGGGGAGTGGCGTGCGACTCGACCACGGAGCCCGCGCCCTCACCCTCGGTGATGCGCATGACGACCGTGCGCGGCTCGGGCGCGGTGAATTCGGCCCGCACCGGCACCACCAGCCGCCCCGCCACCTTGAACGACACATCCACGATGAAGGCGTCCTCGCCACCGTCCGAGCCGTCCGGCGTGCCCGCCACGGTGAGATCGACGAACGAGTAGGGGTGGAACCAGGCCCCGTGCCAGGGGTCCAGACGGTTGGCCACGATGTCCTCGGGCTCACAGGTCCCCACCCCGGTGTACACGGCCGCCAGGGCCCGCCCCCGGTCCGGACGCTCCGGCACCACCGGGGCGTCGAGCGGCGGCTCGCCGCCGACCACGTCCAGCCGGACCCACAGCAGTACGCCGTCGTCGTGCACGGGGAACGGCTCCCATCCCGCGAAGGAGCCGCCGTCCAGGGCGAGTCCGTGCCAATGGCACACCAGGGTCCCGCAGCGGACGGGACTGTCCCGCAGCGGCGCGCCCAGATGGGGGCAGATCCCGGGACCGGCGACCGGACGGCCCCCGGGGTCCCGCCAGAGCACCAGTTCCTGACCCGCCACGGTTCGCGCGAGCGGACTGTCGCCGCGCAGGTCCAGGGAGGAAGCGACCACGTACCAGTTGCCGGAACGCCGCGCCAGGGCCCGCTTCAGCGCCCCGGCGATGACAGCGGGCCGCGCCTCGCGCCAGGTGGGACGCTGCCGTTCCCACGGCACCGCGCGCCGGCGCAGGGACAACGGCAGACGGTGCCTCCCGCGCTCGGATCCGGTGCTCATGCGACCCCCTCGGAAACCGCCGGATACGGGGCGAGCGGACGGACGTCCGGGCGTCGGCCGGCCCCACGGGCGCGCAGCCGGGCGGCGGTCACCCGGGCGAGCCCGTCGGCGGCGACCACGGCGCGCCGCCGGCGGGGCACCACCGCCCGGCGGTGCAGTACCGACCAGCCGTCCCGGGCCACGGCGTCCAGGATGCCGCCGTACAGCACGAACGCCGTACGGATGCACGGCCGGGACACCGCCTCCAGCATCCCCAGCCCCGGTGCCGCCTCCCGGTACACCCCCCGGGTCAGCGCCTCGAACTCCCTCAGCACCGAGGTGACACGCGGGTCGCGGCGCCCGGTGTCCCGGCTCCACCGCAGCAGCCCCCGGTCGGCGCCGTGCGCGGCGAGCAGGTCCGCGGGCAGGTACACCCGGCCGCGGTCGAGGTCCTCGCCCACGTCACGCAGGAAGTTGGTCAGCTGGAAGGCCACCCCGAGGGCGGCGGCGTGCGGCGCGGCCGTCGCGCGCGGGACGACCGTGCCGAGGACCGGCAGCATCTGCAGCCCGATGACCGCCGCCGAACCGTGCATGTACCGGCGCAGTTCGGCGTAGTCGGCGTAGTCGGTCACCACCAGGTCGGCACGCATGGCGGCCATGAAGTCGGTGAAGTGACCGTGGTCGATGCCGTACCGGCGTGCCGTGTCGGCGAGCGCCCGCACCACCGGTTCGCCGCTGTCGCCGTCCCGCAGTCCCTTGTCCAGTTCGTGCTGGAGCGCGCACAGCTGCGCGTCACGGCGCGCGGTGTCCGCCCCGGTGCCGAGTGCGTCGACGATGTCGTCGGCCCAGCGGGCGAAGCCGTACAGGGCGTGCACGGCGGGGCGCCGCTCGACGGGCAGCAGCCGGGTGGCGAGGAAGTACGTCCTGCCGTGCCGGGCGTTGAGTTCCCGACAGCGGCGGTAGGCCTCGCGCAGCGCCGGTTCGGTGACGCCCGCCGTGTCGAGTTCGCGGTCGGTCATGCGGATGCCTCCTGGGTCGCGGTGAGGGGGACGCGCCGGCGTCCCGGGCCACCGGTGATCCGTGCTGCGGCCAGCTTCCCGGACAGCAGCACGGTCGGCACGCCGACGCCGGGGGTGGTGCCACAGCCGGCCAGTACGGCGTTCTCGGTGCCGCGGACCAGGTTGCGGGGCCGGAACGGCCCCGTCTGGGCGAAGGTGTGGGCCGTGGCGAACGGAGTACCGGCGGCGTGGCCCTGCGCGTGCCAGGCCGCGGGGGTGACCAGGCACTCGGCCTCGACGGCGGACCCCAGGCCGGCCAGACCGCGCCGTTCCAGCTCCCGTAGCAGTTCGTCCCGGTAGCGCGGGGCCAGGTCCTCCCACGCGGCGGCGTCCGGACCGATGTCGGTGTTGGGACAGGGAGCGAGGACGTAGTGCAGATGGCGCCCCGGCGGGGCGAGGCCCGGATCGGTGGCGGTGGGGCGCGTGATGAGCAGCGACGGGTCGCTCATCAGCCTGCCGGTGCGGGTGAGCTCGTCGAACGTGCCGTGCCAGGCGGCACCGAAGGAGAGGGTGTGATGGGCCAGCTCGGGCCAGGTCCGGTCGGTGCCGAGGTGCAGCACGACCGCGGAGGGGGAGTGCCGCAGCCGCACCGGGCGCCGTGGTGTACGGCCCAGCAGCCGGTAGGCGACGGGGAGGTCGGGGGTCAGGACGACCGCGTCGCAGGGAATCCGGCCCTGCTCCGTGACGACGGCGGTGATCCGGCCGCCGGAGCGCTCCAGCCGGCTCACCTCGTGGCCGAACCGCAGATCGGCGCCCGCGCCGGCGGCGGCGTCCGCCATGGCGCGCGGCAGCGCGTGCATCCCGCCGCGCGGAAAGTACACGCCGGCGACGGTGTCCATGTAGGCGATGACGGCGTACGCGGCCAGGGCCCTGGCGGGCGGGACGCCTGCGTACAGGGCCTGGAAGGTGAAGACCCGGCGCAGCCGCTCGTCCTTCAGGAACCTCCCGATGCGCGCGTCCAGCCGCCCGAAACCGCCCAGCGCCGCCAGCCGGGCGAGATCGGCGTTCAGCAGGCCCAGCGGGGAGTCGAAGTTGGCGTCGATGAAGCGCCGCATCTGCGCCCGGTGCAGCCGTTCCAGCCAATGACGCAGCCGCAGATAGCCCGCGGCCTCACCGCCGCCGGCGAAACGCTCGACCTCGGCTGCCATCGCCTCGGCCCCCGTGTGCACGTCGAGACAGCTCCCGTCGGCGAAGCGGGCCCGGTACGCCGGGTGCAGCGCAACCAGTTCCACGCGTTCGCGCAGACTGTCGCCGACGGCGGCGAACGGCTCGTCGGCCAGGTCGGGCATGGTCAGCACGGTGGGACCGGTGTCGATCCGGTAGCCGTCGAGGTCCAGGCGCCCGGCGCGTCCGCCGGGCGATGCGTCCCGCTCGACGACGGTGACGCGCCGGCCGGCGCCCAGCAGGTGGAGGGCCGCCGACAGCCCGGCCAGTCCGGCTCCCACGACGACGACATGATCCGTACGGCCCGTCACGGCGCGCATCACCGGCCGGCCCCCTTGCCGCCACCGGCGGCCCGGGTGGTCCCGGGCCGGCTGCCGCAGGAGTGTGCGTCCCTGGGCGGTTCCACACCCGCCGCGGAGGCCAGCAACTGCCGCAGCCGCTCCCCGCCGTGCGGATCGAGGAGAGCGCTGTCGACGTGACGCAGTCCCTGATCCACCAGCCGGGCGATCATCGCTTCGACCGTGCTCCGCGCCCCCGTGCTCGTCAGGACCTCCCGCACCCCCTCCAGACCCTCCCCGGTGAGCGCGCCGTCGCCGAGGGACCGCTCCAGCACCTCCAGGGCGCGGTGGTCGCCGGCTGCCCCGGCCCGCGTGTGGGCGAGGGCGACCAGACAGGTCGGCTTCGCCTCCCTGATGTCCCCACCGGCCGGTTTGCCGGTGTCCCGGGGGTCGCCGAACACGTCGTTGAGATCGTCGCGGAGCTGGAACGCGGTGCCCACACAACGCCCGGCCGCGCACAGGGCGGCCGTGGTGGCGTCGTCCGCGCCCGCGAGCGCGGCCCCGAGGGCGATCGGCCGTTCGACCGAGTACAGGGCGCTCTTGAGCCGGGCGACGCGCAGCGCGTGCGGCAGCGACCGCGAACCGGTCGCCTGGCCGTGCAGTTCCAGGTACTGGCCGGCCACCATCTCCGTGCGCATGTCGCTCCACAGCCGGCGCACCGTCCGCGTGCCGCCCTGTTCCAGCGGTGTCTCGGCCACCAGGTCGTCCGCCCAGGCGAGCGCCAGATCACCGGTGAGGATCGCGGCCCCGCCGCCGAGGTGTTCGGCCCGCCCGCCCGGCGCCGCGTCCGCGTACTGGGCGGCGATGTCGACATGGAGCGCGGGCCGCGCACGACGCAGCGCGGAACCGTCCATCACGTCGTCGTGGACCAGCGCGCAGGTCTGCAGCAACTCCAGTGCCGCACCGATCCGCAGGGCCGCCGTGACCGGGACGGTGCCACCGCCACCACAGGCGCGCAGTGCCCACCACACGAAACGTGAGCGGGTGCGCTTGCCACCCGCACGGGTGAAGTGCGCGACACGCCGGGCCACGTCGTCCCCGAACCGCGGGTCCACGTCGCGGGCGCGGGCCACCCGGTCGGCCAGCACGTGGTCGAGTACGCGTCCGACCGCGCCGGACACGTCCCGGTCCACGGCGGAGGCGTCCGCGACTCCCGGCGGGAGCAGGGCGTGGTGCGCGTCGTACGGCACACCGGGCACGGCACTGTCGGGCGCGGCGGGCGCCGACACGGTCTCCCGGTGCCCGACGAGCCGTGGCCCCGCCGTGCCGTGAACTTCCGCCTGCGTGCGGCCCATCCAAGTTCCTCTCGTTCCGGACGCCGATCGTCCCGTCACCCACACTCCTCCGGTCACGCACCGCACGCCGATGCGGACGAGCCGGAACGGTCCGACGAACTGCCGCCACATGCGTTCCCCATCCGCGCCCTGTCTCACCAGTAGCAGTGAGTCACTCGTCCGAGTGACTTTGATCTGATCGGGCACGCAGGCAGGAATGCTGGCGAGGTGCGAGTACCGACAACGGGAGGAGCGTGCCGTCGTGCTGGACGCCGAGGTGGCGATCGTCGGGGCGGGCGCCGCCGGGCTGTCCCTGGCCCACCGTCTGTCCCGGACCCCGCCCGGAGCCCGGGCACCGTCGGTCGTCCTGGTGGACGCCCCGCCCGGCCCGCTGCGGCCCCCGCGCCGCACGTGGTGCTTCTGGGAAGCGGGCGCCGGCCGCTTCGACGCCGCCGTCACGGCGACCTGGCGGCACCTGCGGGTGCGTCCCCGTTCGGGTCCGGCGATCGAGGCGGACATCGCACCGCTGTCCTACAAGATGATCCGGTCCGACGACTTCGAGCACCTGGTCGCCCGGGACCTGGCCGCCGACCAGGCCACGCGCCGACTGGAGGCGACCGTCGAGACCGTGGAGGACGTGCCCGGGGGAGCACTGGTCCACGTACGGGACACCGGCGGCAGGGCACAGATCCTGCGGACCCGCTGGGTGTTCGACTCACGCCCCCCGGGCAGCCTGCCGGCCGCCCGCACCACGCTGCTGCAGCACTTCCACGGCTGGTTCGTCCGCACCGCCCGCCCGCTCTTCGACCCCCCGACCGCCGACCTGATGGACTTCCGCACCCCCCAGCCCGCGGACGGCCTGTCCTTCGGCTACGTGCTGCCGGTCGGCCGCCATGAGGCGCTGGTGGAGTACACCGAGTTCTCGCCGCGCCCCCTCACCGCCGACGGCTACGAGTCAGCGGTACGGCACTACACCGAGGACGTACTCCGACTGGGGGAGCTGCGGGTCCTGTCCACCGAGACGGGCGTCATCCCGATGACGGACGCCCCGATGGCCCGCCGGTCCGGCGCATCCGTCTTCCGCATCGGTGCCGCGGGCGGCGCCACCCGTCCCTCGACCGGTTACACCTTCGCCGGGATCCAGCGCCAGACGAGCGCCGTCGCCGCCGCCCTGTGCCGGGGCCGCACCCCGGTGCCGCCCCCCGCCCACTCCGCCCGCTCCCGGGCCATGGACGCCGTGCTGCTGCGGGCCCTGGCCAGCGGCAGGGCGGACGGCCCCGACCTGTTCGCCCGCCTCTTCGCCCGCGTCCCCATGCCGCGTCTGCTGCGCTTCCTCGACGGCCGTACCCGGCTCCACGAGGACCTCGCCGTCGGCCTGCACGCCCCCGTCGGCCCCATGCTCCGCTCGGCGCTGGAACTGCCCACCCTGCCCCGCCGCCCGTACGACGGACCCTGACCGGGCCGTCCGCACCCGCCCCTTCTGTACCGGGAGACCGTATGACCCTGCTGCGCGACGAGAACCTAGCCGCCGCGTTCGACCACGCCGCCCGTGGCTACGACGCCCTGGTGGCCGCCAATCCCGGCTACCACGCCCACCTGCGCCGCTCGGCACGCCGCCTGGGACTGCCACGGCGGGGCGAGGGACTGCGGGTCCTGGACCTCGGCTGCGGTACCGGCGCGTCGACCGCCGCACTCGCCACCGTGCTGCCGGGCGCCCGCATCACCGGCGTGGACGCCTCCACCGGGATGCTCGAACGGGCCGCCGCCAAAACCTGGCCGGACGGGGTGACCTTCGTGCGGGCACCGGCGGAAGGACTCGCCTCGGCCGGGGTGGAAGGGCCGTTCGACGCGGTGTTCGCCGCCTACCTCTTCCGCAACGTCTCCGATCCCGACGCCGTACTCACCGCCGTGCGCGACCTGCTCGCCCCGGGCGGCAGACTCGGTGTGCACGAGTACACCCTCACCGGACGGCGCTCGGACCGCGCGGTATGGACCCTGGTGTGCCGCGGCATCGTCCAGCCGGCCGCCGCCGCACTCGGCGACGGTGAGCTGTACCGCCATCTCCGGCGCAGCGTCGTGGAGTTCGACACCGCGGGCCGTTTCGCCGACCGGCTGCGCGCGACCGGTTTCGAGGCGGTGCGCGCATTGCCCCTGCCGGGGTGGCAGACGGGCATCACCCACACCTTCGTCGGACGACGGCCCCGCACGGAAGGCGGGGAGCAGGCATGACCCCCTTGCGCCGCCCGCACGCCGCCCGGCACGGCCGGGACCGCCGCGCCCGTGTGCTCGCACCGCCGCCCGGGGCCCGCCGGATCCAGGGCACCCGCCCGACGACCGCCGTGGTCGGCGGCGGCATCGCCGGACTCGCCGCGGCGACGGCGCTGGCCGAGCGCGGCGTGGCCGTGACACTCTACGAGCGCGCATCCTTCCTGGGCGGACGGGTCGGCGGCTGGCCGGCCGATCTGGCCGACGGTACCCCGGCGACCATGAGCCGCGGCTTCCACGCCTTCTTCCGTCAGTACTACAACCTGCGCGGTCTGCTGCGTCGCACCGACCCCGGACTGGAGCGGCTCACCGGACTGCCGGACTATCCGCTGCGCCACAGCGACGGACCGCGGGACAGCTTCCGCCACGTCCCGCGCACGCCGCCGTGGAGCGCGCTCGGCTTCGCCGCCCTCAGCCCGTCCTTCCGCCCGGGCGACCTGCGCCGCATGAAACCGCGCACCGCCCTCGCGCTGCTCGACGTCCGCGTGCCGGAGGTGTACGAACGTTTCGACGGCATCAGCGCCCACGAATTCCTCGACGCGGTCCGCTTCCCGCACACCGCCCGCCATCTGGCCTTCGAGGTGTTCTCCCGCAGCTTCTTCGCCGATCCCCGGCAGTTGTCGGCGGCCGAGATGATCCTGATGTTCCACATCTACTTCCTCGGTTCCTCCGAGGGGCTGCTGTTCGACGTGCCCGACGGGCCCTTTCCCACCGCCCTGTGGGAACCACTGGCCGGATACCTGCGCCGGCAGGGCGCCGAGATCCGCACCGCCACGGCCGTCGAGCACATCACACCCATCGGGGACGGCGGCTACGAGGTCGCCACCACGGGAACGGAGAGCCGTCACGACACCGTCGTCCTCGCCCTGGACGCCGCGGGCCTGCGGTCCCTGGTCGCCCGCTGCGACCGGCTGGGCGACGGCCCGTGGCGGGAACGGATCGCACGCCTGCGCAACGCTCCGCCGTTCCTCGTCAGCCGCCTGTGGCTGGACCGGCCCGTCGCGCCCGACCGGCCGGCGTTCCTGGGCACGAGCGGTTACGAGGGCATGGACAACATCAGTGTCCTGGACCGCTACGAGGACGAGGCGGCCCGCTGGGCGTCCCGCACCCAAGGCTCCGTGGTCGAACTCCACGCCTACGCCCGGCGTCCCGGGGCGTCCCGCGAGACCGAGCAGAAGCGGCTGATCGGCCAGCTGCACCGCGTCTACCCGGAGACGGCCGGCGCCGCGATCGTCGACGCCCGCCACCTGTGGCGGTCCGACTGCCCCCTGTTCCCCGTCGGGGGATACGCCGACCGGCCGACGGTGCGCACCCCGGACCCGGCACTGGTGGTGGCCGGCGACCTGGTGCGCACCGGCCTGCCCGTCGCCCTCATGGAACGCGCCGCCACGAGCGGCTTCCTCGCCGCCAACGCCCTGCTGCGGCGCTGGGGAGTACGCGGACAGACCCTGTGGACGGTGCCCGACCGGGGGCGCGGCGCCCTGCTGCGGGGCCTGGCCGGACTCGGACGGCAGCCGAACGGGCTGACGGGCTGACGGCGGACCGGTCCGGGTCCGGCGGCCGGGCCGGCCACCGGACCCGGACTGCTCGGACGCCGCTCCCGCCGAGCCCGCCGCGGTGAGGTGTTCGAGGACGCCGGTCCGCCGAAGGAGCCGCCCGAGGACGGGAGGGCGGGAGCCCAGGTGCGGGCACGTGTCGGCGGCGCCGCTGTGACGGTGGATCACGAGCGGTCGGCCGGGCCCGGCGGATCGATACCCATCGGGTAGCGGAGATCCGGCCGCACGGCACCCGGCAGCGCCGGCCCCGGCCGGGAAGCGCAAACCACCGGCGGTCGGCTCCGGACCGCCGTCGTCGTCGAGCTCACCGCTGACGCGCGGTCAGCGACGCGGAACCCGGCCCGCCGCGGGGCCCAGGCCGTACGGGTGCGGTGCGTTCATACGACGGAGCCGCGCACGACGGAGCCGGCGGGCCGGCCCAGAGCGGCCACGCCCTCGCGGACGAAGCGCAGACTCCGGGGGAAGTCGTGCAGTCGCTCCGCGAGGCTGTCCAGTCCCGTCACCAGGGATTCCACCGGAACGCCCCGTGCCGCGAGGACCTCGGAGGTCCATTCCAGGAAGTCGGTGAACACTCCGGGGTCGTCCACGTACAGGGCGGTGGCCAGGAAGTCGAGGATGTGGACCAGGTCCTCCGCGGTCCGATCCCGCTGCGCGTCGCTGTATCCGTGCATCGCCGGGAAACGGCGCTCCAGGTCCGCCAGCACCTGTCCGACCAGGCGGCTGCGGTACTGGACCACCATCGTGTACTCCTGGTCCGCCAGGTGAGGCAGGTCGTCGACCGCCTGCCGGACCGCGGTGGGGCGCGGCAGACCGGCCTCCAGCGCGGTGGCCGCGCCGCGGGCGTCGGGCGCCCACCCGTCGGCGCCCAGGGCCCGGGCGAACCGTCCGTCCTCCCCGAAGGCCCTGCCACCGGCGAGCACGGGCACCCCGACGGCCTGGCAGGCGGTGATGGCCGCATGCGCCGCCGGCAGATGGGTGGGGATCGACCCGGAGAGCAGCACCGCGTCGGAGTTGGTGTGGTGCTGATGGGCGACGAGGTGGGGGGTGGGCGTCTGGGCGCCCAGGTAGTCCACCTGCCAGCCCCGCAGCCGCAGGACCTCGGTGACGAGCCGGGCCGGGAAGGCGTGCCACTCGCCGTCTACACAGCTGACCGTCACCCGGCCACGGTGCGCGGGGACGGGCCCGCCCGTCGGCGGACGGTGGGCGAGAACGGCGATCACTCGCTCGTTGATGGCCGTGGCCGCGTGCTCCTGGGCGACGCTGATGCGGTCGGCGGCCCATTCGGTACCGATCTTCGCCTGCACCGCCGCGACCACGTCGAGCAGCAGGGCCTCCTCCTCCCACCCCGCGTCGAGACCGGCGCGCACCACGTCTACGGCGTCGTACTCGCTCCCCTCGAGCACCGCCTGCCAGAGCCTGTCGCGCAGAACCGCGGCCGGAGGCGTCCCGCTCACACCGTCCTCCTCGGATGACCGTTCCCGGTGCTGTCCGCCCCCACCGGCCGGGTTGTGCGCGGCGCGCTGATGGCGAGGGCGGCCATGTCGTCGTGGCCGCCGCTGCCCAGCCACTGTGCGGCCAGCATCTGCACCCGCTCCACGATCGCTTCCCCCGGCATACCGGCGCACTCCACCAGCGCCTGGCGCAGACGGTGTTCACCGAACAGTTCGTCACCCAGCGGCCCTCCGCGGGCCTCGGTGATGCCGTCGGTGTAGAGCAGGCAGGTCTCCCCGGGCGCGAGTACCTCCTCCGCCGTGTGCACCGTGACGGAGGAAAGCGCTCCGACTAGGGTGCCGTGGGTGTCCGCCTCTTCGACGCGGCCGTCGGTGCGGACGATGAGCGGCGGCATGTGTCCGGCGCTGGTCAGCCGCAGTCGCACCCGCCCGTCGTCCTCGCGCTTCACACCGGCCAGCACCATGGTGGCGAACCGGGTGTGGTGCGAGGCGAGCAAAGCTCCGTTGAGCAGGGTGAGGACCCGCTCGTGGTCGGACGCCAGTGGCAGCAGCGCGTGCAGGGTGTTGCGGATCTTCCCGGTGAGGACCGCCGCGTCGAGCCCCTTGCCGGCCACGTCACCCAGCACGACGAACGTCTCCCGCGAGCCACCGGGCCCGGGGTGGACCTCGTAGAAGTCACCACCGATCCGCTCGTGGTCGCTGGCGGCCCGGTAGCGTCCCGCGTAGTCCACCCCGTGCAGGTTCTCCAGCGTCGGCGGCAGCAGTTCCCGCATGAGCGTGGTGATGATCGCACTCTGCTCGCCGTAGAGGCGCGCGGCCGACAGCGCGGCACCCGCGCGTGCGGCGAAGAGCCGGGCGAACGCCTCCTCGTCCGGGGAGAACGTCTGCGCGGTGCTGGAGCGGAGCAGGATCAGCGCACCGGCGGACACCCCGTGGCCGGGAAGCGGCGTGACGATGGCGGAACCGACCGGCCCGCCGAAGCCGGTCGGCACGACCCACTCGGGAAGTGCACCGGGGTCGATCCAGCGCGCCGGCACCGGCGGGAACCCCTGGAGTGCCTCGGCCAGCCCCGGGACGCTGCGAGGATCGAGCTGACGAGAGGCCTGCACCACGGACTCGCCGCGCAGGGCACGGGCCACGGTGTGGCGACGCCCGACGGGCGGCAGGACGAGCAGCGCGGCATCGGCCAGGTGCTCCGCCGCCATCTGCACCGTCACCTCCACACAGCGCGGCACATTCAGCGACGACAGCAGGGCGCTGAAGACCATGGCGTGGGTCTGTGCCTGTGCGCAGGCGTCTCGCAGGGACGTTTCCGCCCGGCGGCGGTCGGTTCCGTCCACCAGCCACCACACCACGCCCCCGTCCGCGAGCGGGGTGGGACGCGCCTCGTAGAACCGGTCACCGATCTCCCCGGCGGCCGGCGGGCCCTTCGGACGGTCCCTCCGGTCGGTGAGGTTCCGGTGCGCGTCCGCCAGCCAGGAGGGCACCACGTCCCGTGCGGCACCGCCGTCTCGGCGGTCCGTCAGCACCATCCGGGCGGGCGCGTTCAGGTCCGCGACCGTTCCGTGCGCGTCGAGGACCAGTACCGGGTACGGGGCGTCCCTCCACGTCGGACCGACACGGGCGTCCGCGTCGTGCGGGTGGGCGGGTGGGCCGGAGGATGGAATCACAGGCGCGGGTACGCGTCGTGCGCACCCCACCACCTCTCTGCCAGGGAACTGCGGTCACAGCCACCGTCCCTCATCCGTGTCCGCGAAGGCAACCTGACCTGGCGGCACCCTGCCCGGGCGGCGACGTGCCCGCCGGGCGACCGGGTACCCCGGGGCGCCGGTCCCGCACCTCACGCGCCCGCGTCGCCGCCCGCCCTCTCGCCGGACTCCACGCGGGTCGTGCCGGTGGCCGCGCCCTTCAGGCCGGCGGCGCGGCCGCCCGCACGGCGCGGTGGACGGCGCGGGCCAGCCGCGCTCCCCACAGGGAGCGGGGCCCGGCGAAGGCGTGCTCCTCCTCACCGGGGCCCGGGGTCCGGGAGATCACGCACACCGCGTCGGTCGGGGTCCCGGAACAGTCGTGCCCGGACTCGACGAGGGCCTGCACCTTCGCCTCCGTGACCGTGGCCACCGCGTTGACCAGGGCGGCGTCGCTCAGTGGGACCGGTACGGCGGCGACGATGTTGATCGTGCCCGGCGCGTGCGGCCCGTTCGTATCCCCGGCGGCCGCGGCGGCCCAGCCGCGCACGTCGATGCCGGCCGTGACGAAGGCGTCCGCGCCGTCGTCGTGTCCGTGGGCATACGCCGAGACGTCGGCCGCCGTCATCAGCCCCACCCCCGGACCCTCCGCGACCGCGTCGCCGGCGAGGCCGGCGAGGTGCCGGTCGGGGTCGGTGCGCCGGTAGCCGTGGGAGACCTGAGCGTTCAGGACCCAGGCCCGCTCGCCCAAGCCCCCGCCGAGCACCGCGCTGCTGATCACCCGATGCCCGGGACCTGTGACCCAGAGCAGTGCGTGCAGCCGCTCACCGCCCTCCTCACGGGTCAGACGGCGGGGGTGCGCAAGAGTGGGAGTGGTACGGGGCGGCGGGAGAACGGCGGTCACCGGGCGGGGCTCCTTGCGGGATCGGACCGGCCGATCGTACGGCCGGGCGGCCGGCCCGCCCGCGCGGGGGTGTCTCAGTGCGGTCGTGCTTCCTGCGGCCCGGGCCCGCGGAAGCAGGCGGTGATGGTCTTGCCGTGGGGACAGGGATGTGTCTCCCACGCGTCGGCCAGGGCGTCGACGAGGAACCTGCCGCGTCCGCCGACCCGTTCGGTGCTCGGCCCCCGGGGCGCCGGCAGCAAGGCCGAGGTGTCGTGCACCGAGATGTGCAGGCACCGCTGGTCCCAGGTCATGATCAGCTGAGCGGTGCTCCGGGCGTGCCGGTGGGCGTTGGTGACCAGCTCCGACACGGTCAGCAGCACGGCATCCACCGTCTCGGGGGCGGAGGTGGTCCAGCCCAGCGCGCCGAGATGCCCGTGTGCCCAGTCCCGGGCCGCCTTCACCTCGCTGTCCAGCGGCAGTGAGCGCGCCCAGCCCACTGCGCGGACCGACGATCCGGTCATGGTGGTCCTTCCTGGTCACGGTCGCACGGCCCGGTCATGGGCCGGGCCGTGCGCGGGGGAGTGGGAAGACTCAGCGGTGACCACCACCGCGGAACTTGCCCAGCAGACGCTGGGCCTGGGCCCGGCGCCGGGGGTCGGCCGCCGCCCGCCGCGCGTGCTCGGTCGTACGCCGCCCCTGAGGACTCCTCGTGAACTGCTTGATGCGCTCCATCATGCTCGGCATGGGTGCTCCTTTCCGTGGATGTCCGCACTGATGCCTGCCGTACTCCGGCTACCCCCTGCGGGCGGAGTCAGCCCTGCGGAAGGCCCCACGGACTCACGCCTCCCTCAGCGGCTCGTTCACCTCGGTTCCCGGGCCCGAACGTCCACGCCACGCCTTCCCGGGCCGTCCGGATCCCCGGTGGCACGCGGAACCGGTGGGTGCGGTGGGCGCCGTCCGGTTCGGGTGAGGGGGCGAGGACCTCGATCAGGACGGCGGGTTCGTCGTCGGCGGGCTCGAGCAGCCGGGGCCTGTGCGTCCCGGTGCGGGGGCCGCGCACCGGAGTCGGCCGCGTGGCGGTCGTGGCCGTAGTCTTCGAGCGGCACCCGCCGCGGTTCGGCGTTCTCCCCCCGCATCCGCTCCGGTGAGCACACCGGGCTTCTCCCCGAAGGCGCGCGTCACCGGCATGCCGCGCCGGGCGACAGCGCGAACCCGGACGGCGGCCACCTGAGGGATGTGCGCCCGGGGCCCTGTCAGTTCACCACCTGCGACCACCACTTCGGCTGCGTCCACCTCGAAACGCTGCCGCTGTACGAGTGTTCGCCGACGGGGTGCTGGAACGGATCCCGGCACCTGCCGTCCGGCGCGGGGCGCCGGGGGGTGTTTGCCGCGGGGGACAGCGGCAAGTCGGTCTCCATGAGTGAACAGAGCAGGAACGCGAACCGGAAGACCACGACCGCCCGCTCCGTGGCGTCCAAGACCCAGGACGCCACGGACAAGGCGACCGCTCCCGCCGGACAGGCGGCGAACAAGGCCGCCGGCAAGGCGAGTGAGGCGGCGTCAGCGACCGCGTCGGGTGCCGAGCGCGCGGCCCAGGCGGCGAGCGGCGCCGCACAGACGGCGGCCAAGGGCGTCGAGGTGGGCCGCCGCGCGGTCGTCGCCACCTCGGGACAGGTCGCCGCCGGCGCCAAGACGGCCTGGACGGTCATCGCCAACCGCAGGCTCGTCGCCGCCGGTGCGGCGGCCGGCCTGACCGCACTGACCGCCGCCTCCTACGCGGTGGGCCGCCGCGCGGAACGCCACACCCACGGCCCCTTCACCCGGATGACCGGCGGACGGATCTGACCTCGCGGGCGGAACCGGTCCGAGGACGGCGGATCCGCCCCGGGGCGCCGGGTTCCACCCCGGGACGGCGGGGCTGAGCCCGGCAGGGCCCGGCCCACTCGCGCGGTGCGGCCCCGAAGCGGAAAGATGTCTCCGCAAGCGGAGAATCAACCCATGCGGAGGAGTGGGCACATGCAGCACGAGCGAGCGGGCGGCCCGGCCGGCCCCGAGGATCTCGTCGACGTCGCTCGGCTGGTCACGGCGTACTACGCACTGCACCCCGATCTCGAGGATCCGGGACAGCGCGTCGCGTTCGGGACGTCGGGACACCGCGGTTCGTCACTGACGGCCGCGTGCAACGAGGACCACATCGCCGCGACTAGCCAGGCCATCGTCGAGTACCGTTCCGGACAGGGCACCGACGGACCGCTCTTCCTCGGCGCCGACACCCACGCGCTCTCCGAGCCCGCGCGCGTCACCGCCCTGGAGGTGTTCGCCGCGGGCGGGGTCACGGTGCTCCTCGACAGCGCCGACGGCTACACCCCGACCCCGGCGGTCTCGCACGCCATCCTCGCCCACAACCGGGGCCGCACCACGGGCCTCGCGGACGGCGTCGTCGTCACCCCGTCCCACAACCCGCCCGCCGACGGCGGGTTCAAGTACAACCCGCCCAGCGGCGGCCCGGCCGGTTCGGACGCCACCGGCTGGATCCAGGACCGGGCCAACGAGATCATCCGCGACGGTCTCAAGGACGTCCGCCGCATCCCGTACGCCCGTGCCCTGACGGCACCCGGAACCGGCCGGTACGACTTCCTCGGCACCTATGTCGCGGATCTGCCGAACGTGCTGGACCTGGACGCGATCCGCGCGGCCGGCGTACGCATCGGCGCCGATCCGCTGGGCGGGGCGTCCGTCGCCTACTGGGGACGGATCGCCGACCAGCACGGCCTCGACCTCACGGTGGTCAACCCGCTCACCGACCCCACCTGGCGGTTCATGACCCTGGACTGGGACGGCAGGATCCGCATGGACTGCTCGTCGCCGCACGCCATGGCGTCCCTCATCGGCCGGCGCGACCGCTTCGACATCGCCACCGGCAACGACGCGGACGCCGACCGGCACGGCATCGTCACCCCGGATGCCGGGCTGATGAACCCCAACCACTACCTCGCCACGGCGATCGGCTACCTCTACGCGCACCGTGAGCAGTGGCCGTCGACGGCCGGGGTCGGCAAGACGCTGGTGTCCTCCGCGATGATCGACCGGGTCGCCGCCGATCTGAAGCGCGAACTGGTCGAGGTGCCCGTCGGGTTCAAGTGGTTCGTGGACGGGCTGGCCGGCGGCACCCTCGGTTTCGGCGGCGAGGAGTCGGCCGGGGCCTCGTTCCTGCGCCGGGACGGCTCGGTGTGGACCACCGACAAGGACGGCATCATCCTGGCGCTGCTCGCCTCCGAGATCACGGCGGTCACCGGGAAGACGCCCTCCGCGCACTATGCCGCGCTCACCGCCCGTTTCGGCGAGCCCGCCTACGAGCGGATCGACGCCCCGGCCACCCGCGAGGAGAAGGCCCGGCTGGCGAGGCTCTCCCCGGCCCAGGTCACCGCCGGCGCCCTCGCCGGGGAGCCGGTCACCGCGGTGCTCACCGAGGCCCCGGGCAACGGCGCGTCCATCGGGGGCATCAAGGTGACCACGGACAGTGCCTGGTTCGCCGCCCGTCCTTCCGGCACCGAGGACGTGTACAAGATCTACGCGGAGTCGTTCCAGGGACCCGGCCATCTCAGCCGGGTACAGGAGGAGGCCAAGGCCGTGGTCCTCGCCGCACTGAGCGGCTGATCCGGGCCTCGTACGGCCGCGTCCCGGTCACCCGTCAGCGGGGGCCCGGGGCGCCTCAACCGGCCTGGACGGCGGGGCTGGAGGGGGACGGGGACGTGAACCCGGGCGATTCGGACGTCGCCGCCGTGGGCAGGTCCGCCGGCGCCACCTCCGACTGCTGCAGCACGCTGTCGCCGCCCGGTCCCTCGACCGGCGTGCCCGCTCCGGTGGACAGCTGGGACCACGCGCCCAGCGCCAGGGCGATCGCGGCGGCCGTGCCCACCACGCGTCCGACACGGCGCAGTCTGGCGCGGCGGTCCAGGTCCCGCCAGGACGGGCCCTCCCACGGGTCGTCAGGACGCCACAGATCACCGACCGACGAGGCGGCACCGGCGTCCGCTCCCGGCGCTCCGGCGCGCGGGCGGGGCTGCGGCCGCGCCGTCCGCTGGTGTGCGGAGGGCTCCTTGGGGGCGGTGGCCCGGATGGCGTGCTCGGTGTCGGTGAGGAACCGCTGCCAGACGTCCTCGGGCACGGACGGCGTACCGTCGTGCTCGTCCGGCGGTCCGCCGGCGTCCGGGCTCTGCGCGGTCACGTGCGTTCATTCCTCTCGTGTGCGGGAGCCCGCGACGGCCTCTCGGCCGACGCACCGGGGTCCCGCCAGGATCATCGCACAGCGCAAAAACGGAAGGACAGGGGGTTGGGCCACTCGTCACCCCCCCCGATCCGGCCGATCGTGCCGATCCGGCCGAAACCGGCCCGGAAGTCCTTACGCGCGGTTGACGCCACCCTCAAGTCCCCCCGCCCCAGGGGGCGCACATGCCACTCTGATGAGGTGGCAAGACGCCGCGGCACACGGGGAAGCGGCTGCCGCGGACCGGCGCCCCGGGCATCCCGTCCGGGGCGTCGCGCTTGCCCGCGCGGTGGCTGACCGTGCCGTCGGCCCCGACGGGACTCGATTGGATAAAGGTCCGCAGCGGAGGCCACGACGCCCTGATGACCTTTGCATAGTCTAAAGGTGGGGGAGGGGCGTCTGCGGTGGAAACGGGCGGCTCCCGAGTGCTCTCGACACCGCTGGAGCAGGTCATGACCGACGAGAAACCGTCACCGGACCCGTGGGCGCTGTCCTGGACACCGCTCGCGGTGATGGCGGTGATCGCCGTCGTCGACGTCGTGGCGGGCCCGGGCATCGGACTGCTGCCACTGGTGTCGCTCGGGCCCGCCTTCGCCGGACTGGTGGGCGGCTGGCGCCGTACCGCGGTGATCGGCGCACTCGCCCTGCTGCTCTGCGTCGGCCTGGGCGTGTACAACGGGCTGTTCGCGGAGCGCCGCGGCTACACCGCCATGGCGTCGGTCGCCGGCGTCACCGGCGTCGGTATCGCGGCCGCGGTGACGCGTTCGCGCCGGGAGGCGGAACTGGCCAGTGTGCGGTCGATCGCCGAGGTCGCCCAGCGGGTGCTGCTGCGGCCGGTGCCGCTGACCGCCGGTCCCGTGCAGGCGGCCGTGTCCTACACCTCCGCCGTCGCGGAGGCACGCATCGGCGGGGACCTCTACGAGGTGGTGGCCTCGCCGCACGGAGTCCGCGTCATCCTCGGCGATGTGCAGGGCAAGGGCCTGGCCGCGGTGGAGACGGCGGCCGTGGTGCTCGGCGCCTTCCGGGAGGCCGCCTACGACGAGCCCGACCTGCTCGGGGTGGGCGAGCGGGTGGAACGCAGCGTGGGCCGTGAGCTGGAGGGCGAGCGGTTCGTCACCGCGGTCCTCGCGGAGATCGGCGCCGGCGAGGAGGTCGTCCTCCTCAACTACGGCCATCCGACCCCGATGCTCCTGCGCCGCGACGGCAGCATCGACTTCCCCGAACCGCCGGAGTTCGCTCTGCCGCTGGGCCTGTCCGCGCTCGGGGCCGACGGGCCGGAGCCCTACCGGGTGGCGTTCGCCCCGGGCGAGCAGCTGCTGCTCTACACCGACGGCGTGACCGAGGCTCGTGACCGGGACGGGCGCTTCTATCCGCTGGGCGAGCGCACGCACCTGCTCAAGGAACCCGACGCGCACCGCGCCCTGGAGGCCCTGCGCGAGGATCTGGTACAGCATGCCGGCGGACCGCCCGGCGACGACGCGGCGATGCTCCTGCTCCGCTACCACCGACACCGGGAGGAGGGGCCCGCGCCCCTCGGACGAATGAGCGGTCCGTCCGGGGAGGTACAAAGGAAGGATGGGGGAGCATGAGACGCCCGACGGGGCCATGGACGACGTCGAGGCCGTCACCCGCGCGGTGCTGACCGCCTCGCGGCTGCTGGTGGCGGTCTCCGCGCGGTCGCTCGCCGCGGTCGAGGACCGGGTGACGCTGCCGCAGTTCCGGATGCTGGTGGTGCTCTCCACGCGGGGCGCGACCAAACTGGTCGCCCTCGCCGATCTCCTGCACGTCGCCCCGTCCACCGCGATGCGCATGGTCGACCGGCTGATAGCGGCCGGGCTCGCCGACCGGCAGACCAATCCCGCCAACCGCAGGGAGACACTGCTGCGGCTCACCGACGAGGGGCGGCGGACGGTCGAGGACGTCACCGCCCGCCGCCGGGCCGAGATCGGCGCGATCGTCGAACGGCTGGCCCCGCGGCAGCGGGCGGCCCTGGTCGGGGCGCTCACCGCCTTCAACGAGGCAGGCGGAGAACCGCCGGCCGGCGAACCGGAGCCGTTCCCGCTCGGCTGGGCCACGGACGGGGCCGGCACGCACGGCGGGTGAGCTGGTCGGGCGCCTGCTTTTGCCGGACCGGCAACAACGCTGGTCCCGTCCGTGCCGCTCCCTCCATGCTCGACGGACGATCTCCGGCGACGCGGACCGAAGGGCCGGAGATCCCGGACAACGTCTGGAGCACCCATGTCACCGCACTCGGCGAACGGTCTCACGCACCGCCTCGTCCCCTCGCCCGCCGGCCGTACCCACGTCGTGGAACAGGGCAGCGGTCCTCTCGTTCTGCTCGTCCACGGCTTTCCGGAGTCCTGGTACTCCTGGCGCCACCAGCTCCCCGTGCTGGCCGCGGCCGGCTACCGCGCGGCGGCCGTCGACGTGCGCGGTTACGGCCGTTCCTCCCGGCCGGCCGCCACGGACGCCTACCGCATGCGCGAACTCGTGGCGGACACCGCCGCGGTGGTGTCCGCCCTGGGTGAGCGCACCGCCGTCGTCGTGGGCCACGACTGGGGGGCGGCCATCGCCGCGAACGCCGCACTCATCCGGCCGGAGGTCTTCCGCGCGGTGGCCATGCTCAGCGTCCCGTACACCCCGCGCGGCGGCCCGAGGCCGAGCACGGTCTTCGCCTCCATGGGCGGCGACGAGGAGTTCTACGTCTCGTACTTCCAGGAACCTGGCCGGGCCGAGGCCGAGATCGAGCCCGACGTACGCGGCTGGCTCGCCGGGTTCTACGCGGCGCTGTCCGCGGACACCCTGCCCGCACCCGGCGCACCCCTGCCCCACTTCGTCAGCCCGGGCGGAACACTCCGCGACCGGTTTCCCGCCGGGCCGCTCCCGGCCTGGCTGAGCGAGGCGGACCTGGACGTGTTCGCGGGAGAGTTCGAGCGGACCGGGATGAGCGGAGCGCTGGCCCGCTACCGCGCCATGGACCGCGACTGGGAGGAGCTCGCCGACCACGACGGCGCCCCCGTCACCCAGCCGTCCCTGTTCATCGGCGGCGGACTCGACGCCTCCACCACCTGGATGGCCGACGCGATCAGCGCCTTCCCCGTCACGCTCCCCGGCCTGGTGTCCTCCCACATCCTCGAAGGCTGCGGCCACTGGCTCCAGCAGGAACGCCCCGACGAGACCAACCGCATCCTGACGGACTGGCTCACCGGGCTGCCCAAAACCGCATGTTAGGTTCCCCTTCGGAGAGCGACCGCGGACAGCCGCGCGTTCACGCACGGGGGACGGTGACACCTCATGACGTCAGAAGGCAGTGGCACACCGGGCGCCGGGGCACCCCTCCCGCGGATCCTGTGCGACACGGCCGCGCTGGCCGCCGCCGTCGACGACACGTCCGCCGGCGCCCTGTGGCGGCTCGCGGAGTCAGGCCGGCAACTCGACGCCAACGTCGTGCGTCTTCCACCGGGGCACCGGGTCGACACCCACCGCGAGCCCGAACTCGACGTCCTCCTGCTCGTCCTCGCGGGCAACGGCACCCTCACGGCCCCCGACGGCCCGCGGTCCCTGCCCACCGGCACCCTGACCTGGCTCCCGCACGGCTCCACCCGAAGCCTCGCCGCCGGCCCCGAGGGCCTGACCTACCTCACCGTGCACCGCCGTCGCCCCGGCATGCGGATCCGAAGCCGGAACCCGGCAGTTGACAACATGTGACCATCGCGGCCACAGAGTGATAACAGCGGACAACTTCTGCACGCTTCGTGCGGTCTAGTCCGCCATGAAGATCTCTTTCCTGCTCCACAACGCCTATGCGATCGGAGGGACGGTCGCCACCACGTACAACCTGGCCGGCGCGCTGGCCGAGCGGCACGACGTGGAGGTCGTCTCGGTGTTACGGAACCGGGAGCGCCCCAGCCTCACTCCGCATCCGCGGGTGCGGCTGCGGGCGCTGGTGGATCTGCGGCACGAGCAGGACCACCCCTTGCACGCCAGGCCGGCCAGAGTGTTCCCCGCGGCCGAGTACCGGTATGGCCAGTACAGCGAACTGACGGACCGGCGGATCGGCGCGTACCTGGAGGCCGTCGACGCCGACATCGTCATCGGGACCCGGCCGGGGCTCAATGTGCACCTCGCCCTCCAGGCCCCGGACCGCGTCATACGCGTCGGCCAGGAACACCTCACCCTCGACAACCATCATGCCGGGCTGCGCACCGCGATGCGCGGCGCCTACCGCCGGCTCGACGTGCTCACCACCGTCACGGAGGCGGACGCGGCGTCCTACCGGCGCAAGATGCGGTTGCCCGGCGTCCGGGTGGAAGCACTCCCGAACAGCGTCCCCGACCCCACGCTGTCCGCCGCCGACGGTACCGGCAGGATCGTGGTCGCGGCCGGCCGGCTGGTCCCGGTCAAGCGGTACGACCTGATGATCGACGCGTTCGCCCGCGTCGTCGCCGAGCATCCCGACTGGCAGCTGCGCATCTACGGCAGGGGCGAGGAGAAGGACCGGCTGCGTAGCCGGATCGAGGCGCTCGGACTGTGGAACAACGTCTTCCTCATGGGCGCAGCGACCCCCATGGAGGCCGAGTGGGTCAAAGGGTCCATCGGCGCCTCCGCCTCCGACTACGAGCCGTTCGGCATGACCATCGTCGAGGCGATGCGGTGCGGGCTGCCGGTGGTGAGCACCGACTGCCCCTACGGGCCGGGAGAGATCATCAGGGACGGTGAGGACGGCCGTCTGGTGCCGGCCGGGGACGGCGCGGCCTTCGGCGCCGCCCTTCTCGACCTGGTCCGCGACGACGAGCGGCGCCGCCGCATGGGCGGGGCGGCCGTGAAAAGCGCACACCGGTTCGGCCCCGGCCCGGTGGTCGCGCAGGCCGAACGGCTCTTCCAGGGGGCGATCGAGGCCAGGCGCGGCGCCGGACCCGGCGCCGCTGCGCCCGGCGGGCTGCCCCACACCCTGCGCACCGGGGGCCATGCCGCCCGTGACCTCGCCCGCGCCGCCGCCTCCGGCGTGCTGCGCACCGTACGGAAGGGAAGCCGATGAGCGACGGACGCGCCACGGAACCGAGCACCGACTGCTCCGCCGACTGCTCCGCCGACGCCGACGGCAGGATCACCTTCCGGCTGAGACTGCCGTCGGCCACACACCCCCGGCTGCTGCTGGTGCCGCGCCCCAGGAAGGGCCGCCCCGAGCAGCCGGACCGGGCGCTCGACCTCGAACCCACGGGCCGCGACGGCGAGTTCAGCGCCGTGCTGGAACCGGTGCCCCCGCTCGAGGAGGGCCGCTGGGACGCGTTCGTGCTGCACGGCCCCGACGTGGAACGCCGGCGGCTGCGTTCCGGTCTGCGGGACGTCCGGGCGCTGGTCGGCGGCGGCCTGCGCGACCGGCCGTCGCCGGTGACCGTCATGGTGCCGTACACCACCGCGGACGGGTCCCTCGCGGTACGGGCCTGGCTGCGCACGGCCCACCCGGAGGCGTGCCGTATCGACATCGCGGACGGGACGATGACCGTGCACGCCCGCCTGCACGGCGCCGGACTCGCCGAAGGGGCCGAGGCGCTGCTGCGGTTGCGGGGCGACAAGGACACACTGCGCGGCTTCCCGGTGCAGCCGGCCGAGGGCGGCGGCCTCTCCTTCACCGTCCCCTACGGCGAACTCGTGGCCGAGGACGGCGGCGCCCGGGTCTGGGGCGTCTTCCTCCGCCCCGCCGCGGGCGCACCGCTGATCAAGGTCGGCCGTCTTCTCGACGACCTGGCGGACCGCAAGGCGGTGTTCGTGTATCCGCAGGTCACGGTGGGCAGGTCCGCCGTACGCCCCTACTACACCGTCGACAACGACCTGGCTGTCGAGGTGTCCGCCCTGGACTGAACGGCGTCAGCCCGTCGAACTGACGCGGCATCCGTTCGGCCAGACGTCTTGACCCGTGGCGCCCGTTCCCTCACATTACTCGTTAATGCGCATTACCTAATGCGCATTAACGGATGGAGGGGGAGCCGTGGTGGCCAAGGACACGGCCGCGGGGCGTGCCAGACCGGGGAGGGCCCCGGCCCCGCCGGGACGCCGGTCACGGCCCAGGCAGGCCGAGGTGGCGCAACTCGCCGGGGTCTCCCAGGCGACGGTGTCCCTCGTCCTGTCCGGCCGGGACGACGCCACGGGACGGGCCATCTCGCAGGAGACCCGCCGCAAGGTGCTGGACGCGGCGCGGAGCCTCGGCTACGTGCCCGACCCGGCGGCCAGCCGGCTGGCGGCGGTCCGCAACAACCTCCTCGGCGTGTTCAGCTTCACCGCGACCTTCCCGACGGACGTCCGGCACTCGTACTACCCCTTTCTGGTGGGCGTCGAGCGGGAAGCCGCCGCGCAGGGCTGCGACCTGGTGCTGTTCACCGGATCGAGTAACCGAGGAGCGGGCGCCGGAGACTCCGCCGCACTGAACCGTGTGCGGCTGGCCGACGGCTGTCTCTTCCTGGGCCGCAACGCCCCCACGGAGGAACTGCGCCGCCTGGTCGGGGACGGCTTTCCCGTCGTCCACCTGGGCCGCCGGGAGGAACCCGATGGCCTGGCCTGGGTGGGTGCCGACTACGTCAGCGCCGGCCGGGATGTCGTCGCCGCGTTGGCGCGGCTCGGCCACCGGCGGGTGCTGCTGGTCCGTGAGGACGACGACGCCCCCGCCTCCGCCGACCGCGAGCGCGGCTTCCACGAAGGGCTGCGGGTGGCGGGACTGCCCGACGGGTCCGGCCTGGTGTGCCGGTCCGCCGACCCGGGCCGGGACATCACCGCCGAGCGGGTACGGGCCTGGACCGGCGAGGGCGTCACCGCCTTCGTCGCCGAGGAGACCGACACCGGTGCCGCCTGGCGCGCCCTGCGCGCCGCCGTGGACACGTCCGGGGTGAGCTGCCCCGACGAGGTGTCGCTCGCCCTGCTCGGCAGTCCGCCCGCGGACCTGGCGGGGGAGCCGCTCCCCCTGGGCTTCGACATCCCGCGCCCCGAACTGGGCGCCGAGGCGGTCCGGCTGCTGACCGCCCTCATCTCGGGCGAACCCGCCGAGGCGAAGCTCGTCAGCTGCGTCTTCCGGCCGGGCCGCACGGCGGGCCCGCCGCCCGCACGGCGGACCGACACCTGAACTGCCCGGCCGGCCCCTGCGCCGGCGGGCCGGAACGCACCGACGCGCAGCAAGGAGAAGCGTGATACCGGAACCCGACATCCTCATCGTGGGCGGCGGTCTCGGCGGTGTCGCCGCCGCGCTCGCCGCCTGCCGGGCCGGACGCACCGTCGTCCTGACGGAGGAGACGGACTGGATCGGCGGCCAGCTCACCAGCCAGGCCGTACCGCCCGACGAGCATCCGTGGGTCGAACAGTTCGGCACCACCGCGAGCTACCGACACCTGCGTGAGGGCATCCGGCGCCACTACCGCCAGTGGTATCCGCTGCGCACCGAGGCGCTGGCGCTGACCGAACTGAACCCGGGCGCGGGCCGGGTGAGCAAGCTCTGCCACGAACCGCGGGTCGCCCTGGCGGTACTCGAGGCCATGCTCGCCCCGCACCGGGCGGCGGGGCGCCTCACCGTCCTCACCGAACACCGGCCGGTGGCAGCCGAGACCGACAACGATGTCGTCCGCGCGGTGACGGTGGAAAACCTGCGCGACGGCACTCGCCGCGCCCTCACCGGCCGCTACGTCCTGGACGCCACCGAGACCGGCGAACTGCTGCACCTCGCCGGTGTCGAGCACGCGAACGGAGCCGAAGCCCGGTCCGAGTTCGACGAGCCCCACGCCCCCGACCACGCCCAGCCGGACAACCAGCAGGGCATCACCGTCTGCTTCGCGCTCTCCCACCACGAGGGCGAGGACCACACCATCGACCGTCCCGGCGACTACGACTTCTGGCGCGCCTACCGCCCTGACTTCTGGCCCGGTCCGCTCCTCGGCTTCACGGCCCCCGACCCGCGCACCCTCGAGCCGGTGCCGCGCACCTTCGTCCCCAATCCCGACCTCGACCCGCTCGCCGTCAGCGCCGACCAGAGCGCCGACGCCGGCGACAAGGAACTGTGGGGCTTCCGCCGCATCCTCGCCCGGGGACTGCACACCGACGGCGCCTTCGACTCCGACATCACCCTCGTCAACTGGCCCCTCAACGACTACTGGCTGAAGCCCCGCATCGGCCAGGAGAGCGAAGCCCTGCGCGAAGCCCGGCAGTTGTCCCTCTCGGTGCTGTACTGGCTGCAGACCGAGGCGCCGCGCACCGACGGCGGCACCGGCTTCCCCGGCCTGCGGCCGCGCCCCGACGTGACCGGCACCGCCGACGGGCTCGCCAAGGCGGCCTACGTCCGTGAGTCCCGGCGCATCAAGGCGGTCACCACCGTCACCGAGCACGACGTGGCCATCGACCTGACCGGACCCTACGGCGGCACCCGCCACCGGGACTCCGTCGGAGTGGGTGCCTACCGCATCGACCTGCACCCCTCCACCGGCGGCGACACCTATGTCGACATCGGCTCGGTCCCCTTCGAGATCCCGCTCGGCGCGCTGCTGCCCCGCCGGACGCGCAATCTGCTGCCGGCCGGCAAGAACATCGGCACCACCCACATCACCAACGGCTGTTACCGGCTGCACCCGGTGGAGTGGAACATCGGTGAGGCCGCCGGCGCGCTCGCCGCGCACTGCCTCACCGAGAACGTCCAGCCGCACGAAGTACAGGCGGAGGACAAGCGGTTCGAGGAGTTCGCCACGCTGCTCGACCGGGCCGGCGTACAGCGTCACTGGCCCGACGTGCGCGGCTACTGAACCACTCCGCCGCCGCGGGGGAGCCGGGCGGGGCGGGTGGAGCGACTCCCGCTCCTCGGCCCCCGGACAACGGTCGCGCGGCGGCCACCGTCCTTCGGCACGGACCAGGGCCTCCCGTACATGATCTGCGAGGTCGGGGACCGCCCGGCGGGTTCCGTCGCCGTGGCACGCGGCTCACCCCCGGGATCCCCGTCCGCCTCCGCGACCGGCCGCACATGCCAGGACCGGGGCCGCCGACGGCGTCGCTCGCCGTCCGCGCACCGCCCCGGCAGGGCCCCACGTGCCGCCGAAGGGCGCACTGCTGCCCTCGCTGAGCCTGTGCGGATCGGCCCGGGCGTGGACCGGCGAGAAGAGGGCGGGGTGACCGGAGTGAGCGTGTGAGCGTTTCGTTTTCCTCTGAATGGTCCATTGACCGTCTACCACTTGGGCGCTGACGATTTCGGTGTCCGAAGCAGCCGCGTCGGAAGCAGCGGCGTCGGCCGCGTCCGAAACGCCCGCGTCCCCTCACCCGGGCCCCGAGTCGGCCGCATCCCGGGGGGTGCGGGAGTCGCGGGAGGCACCCCGCCCGCGCAAGGAGTTCCCCCACCACATGACCGAGTCCACGCCCGGCCCCCGCTCCCGCCCCCGTGCCGCACTGGCCATGTCCCCGGACGCCGCATCGGCGGTGCTCGGCACCGACTCCCTCGAGGCCCTCGCCGCACTGTGCGATCTCGCACCGCTCCCGGTGCTGGACGACCTGACCACGTCCCGGGCGCGTGCCGTGCTCGCCGACGTCGACCTGCTGGTCACCGGCTGGGGCTGCCCGCCCCTGGACTCGGACGTGCTGAGGGCGGCTCCCCGGCTGCGGGCCGTCGTGCACACCGCGGGCAGCGTACGCGGACATGCCACCGACGCCTGCTGGAAACGCGGCATCGAGGTGTCCTCCGCCGCGGCGGCCAACGCCGTTCCGGTCGCGGAGTACACCCTCGCCATGATCCTGCTCACCGGCAAGCGGGTGCTGGAGACCGCGCGCGACCACCGCGTCGCGCGCACCGAGCGGGACTGGTTGCGCACCCCCCGCACGGTCGGCAACCACCACCGCACCGTCGGCATCCTGTCGGCGTCCCTCATCGGCCGCCGGGTCATCGACCTGCTGCGCCCGCACGACATCGGGGTGCTGCTGCACGACCCGTACGTCGACGACCACGAGGCCGGGGAACTCGGCGTGGAGCGCGTCGGTCTGGCCGAGCTGTTCCGGCGCAGTGACACCGTGAGCGTGCACACCCCGCTGCTGCCCGAGACCCGGCAACTGGTCGGCCGCGAGCTGATCGAGTCGATGCGTCCCGACGCCGTACTGATCAACACGGCACGGGGCGCGGTCGTCGACCAGGACGCGCTCACGGAGGCCGCACTGGCCGGCCGGATCCGTGCCGTGCTCGATGTGACCGACCCCGAGGTCCTGCCGCCGGAACACCCCTTGTGGGAGTGCGACGGAGTGCTCATCACCCCCCATCTCGCCGGCTCCCAGGGCAACGAGTGGCGCCGCCTGGCCGATCTGGCCCTCTCCGAGATCGCGCGCTGGGCCTCCGGTGAGGGCTTCCTCCACCCCGTACGACGCGAAAGGCTGGCCTTCCTGGCATGAGCATCCCGTTCGAACTGCCCGTCGCCGACGGCACAGTGAGCCCTCGCACCGGATACACCCGCGCCCACTGGGAAGCCGTGGCGGACGGACTCCTCACCGCGGCCTGGCGCTGGAGCACCCCCGGCTGCGCCCTGCTGGACCTGCCGGGGCGCCCTTCCCGTTCAGGCGTGCGTTCCGACGGGCTCGAAGGCTACGCAAGGACCTTTCTCGCCGCCGCGTTCCGAATCGCGGGCGCGAACGGGCAGGACCCCCTCGGAATGCTGGAGCGGTACGCGAGCGGTCTCGCCGCAGGCACCCGCACCCCGGGCCGCGACGACACCGAATCCTGGCCACTGATCCTGGACTTCGACGTCCAGGGCCAGCCGATGGTCGAGTCGGCGTCGATCGCGCTCGGTCTACGGCTGACCGCGCCCTGGCTGTGGAAGCGGCTCGGACCCGGAGTGCGGGACCGCGCGGAGGAGTGGCTGCGGGGCGCGCTGCGCCACACCCCGGCGCCCAACAACTGGTACCTCTTCCCGTACACGGTCGCCGGGTTCCTGGAGTCCGTCGGCCGCGGTGACGCCGAGACGGCGGCCGCACGGGAGCGCGGGCTGCGGCTACTGGAGAGCTGGTACCGGGGCGACGGCTGGTACGCCGACGGGGACGGGCGCGCCTACGACCACTACAACGGCTGGGCCCTGCACCTGTATCCGGTCCTCGACGCCCATCTCGCGGGCGACGGCCCGGCGCTGGCGCACTACGGTGCCCGCCTGCGCACCCACCTGGAGAGCTTTGCCCTGATGTTCGGCGCGGATGGGGCGCCCTTGCACTTCGGCCGCTCGCTGACCTACCGCTTCGCCGCCTCGGCAGCCGTCTCGCTGGGCGCGGTGACCGGTCACACGCCGCTGACACCGGGCGCCTCACGCCGCATCGCCAGTGGCAGCCTGCGCCACTTCCTGGATCGGGGAGCGCTGACGGCCGACGGCCTGCTGGGCCTCGGCTGGTACGGCCCGCACGAGGCCGGTCTGCAGAGCTACTCGGGTCCGGCGTCGCCGTACTGGGCGTCGAAGGCGTTCGTCGCCCTGCTGGCCCCCGTCGGCTCCGCCTTCTGGACGGCGCGAGAGGAGGCCGCGCCCGTGGAGGAGTCCGACCGGGTGCTGGCGCTGCCCGCGCCCGGACTGCTTCTCCAGGCGACCCGGGCCGACGGGATCGTACGGCTCCACAACCACGGCAGCGACCATGTGCGGCCGCACGAGGGGGAGTCGGCGGCCGAGGACGACCCGCACTACGGACGCCAGGCCTACTCCACCCGCACCGGACCCACGGCACCCGGGAACCCCGCCGACAATCATCTCTCCGTCCGGACCGGCGGGCGGAACAGTGTGCGCCGCCGCATCCACCCCCTGGGCGCCGGGCACGGTGACGGCTGGGGCTGGGCGGCCTCCTGGCACCGGCCCGTCTTCACCGGGGGCCCACCGATGGTGCCGGGCCTGCGCGTGGAGAGCATCGCCGTGGCACGCGGCCGTTACGAACTGCGGGCGCACCGGGTGGTGGGGGCGCCGACGGGTTCCCGGCTCACCCTCACCGGCTGGGCGACCGGCCCCGAGGAGTCCCTGACCTCCGCCCTGTACGGACTGCACGGCTGGGACGGCCCGTTGCCGGACCTTGTCCCCGCCCCTCAGGGAACGGCCTGGACCCCATGGGCCGGGGTCCCGCGTCTCACCGGCCGCTGCGAAGGCACTTCCGTGCATGTCGCCCTGGCGTCGCTCACCGAGGACCCCGGCCCCGTCCCCCTGTCGGCAGCCGTCGAAGACGTGCTGGTGGACGACGGGGTGATCGAGGTCGTCTGGGCCGGCGGGACGGCCCGCACCCGGATCGCGTTCGGGCCGGTGGAGGTGCGTCACACGGAGCGGTGAGCGGGTGAGGCGACGTCAGGACCGCTCCTCGTCATCCTTCGGGGCCTGTCCGGTGGTGTCGGGCGTGGTGTAGAAGACCGACGAGCCCTGCTTGGTGCGCTGGGCCTGGTTGCGGGCGACGAGGCCCTCCAGGGTGCTGCGCACCACCGTGGTCCTGATGGTGCGCCCGGGATGTGCCTGCCCGAGCGCACCGGCCACCTCCGCCGCCGAACGCGGCTCACTCTGCTCGCTCAGATGCAGCCGGACGAGTTCGACCAGCTTGGGCCCGCCCGTCCCGGCCCCCTGTGCCTTGGCCCCCCGCGACTCCGGCCGCTCCGCCTTCGCCGAGGACGGCTTGCGGGGGGCCTTGCCGGGCGTGGTGCGCGCGGCCGCCTTCTTCGCACGCTTCGGCTTCCGTGCCCCCGGCTCGGCGCCGGTCCTCCTGCGCGGAGCGGGGACGGTTGCGCCGCCCGGCGCCCCCTCGGCCCCGGCAGTCTCCTTGGTTCCGGGCGCGCCCGCGGGCTCGGCGGGCGCCGCGACGAGTCCCAGTGCCTGCTGCATGTTCACCAGAATCGTGTGGTCGTGCTGAAGCACCGTCAGCTGCTCCTGCAGCGAGGCGATCTCCGCGGTGACCCGTTCCTGCTCCTTGACGTTGCGCTCCAGGTCGGAGGCGACCTGAGCGGTGTACTGCGACGTGAGGTCGGTGGCGGCGGTCGAGTTCTCGGACACGAGAGTGCCCCTTTCTTCCCGTTGGTTCTCCTGATGGCCAGCCATGGTACGGGCGGGCGCGGTTGACCGTTTCTGCTGAGGGGTCCCGGTTGACGTTCCCGGGTGGCATGCGGGACGGCCCGGGCCCGGGGAACAAGACGGGCGGCGGCACGACACCGGACGTCCGGATCAGCGGAGTCACCATCGACAGGTCCAACAACGTTCCGGCATCCCCGCCATGGGCGGCGCCCGCGGCAGCGCCACACTGACGGACGTCACCATCACCGGTTCGGCCGAAGGGGACGTGGTGATCGAACCGGGCTCGCAGTTCGTGATCAACCGGTAGCGCCGCACCCGCGCGGTACTCCGTCCGACGGGTCCGTACTCCACCCGGGGTGCGGGGCCGTCACCCGTACGGGTGTTGTCCGGCGCCAGGTGATCCCGCACCGGGGCAGCGCAGATGGGGGACTTCCCCGGACTCGCGCGGGGAGCTGAGGCGAATCCGGCAAGCCGAAGTCAGGCTGAGGGCATGGCTTCATCGATCGACTGCCCGCACCGTCCGCGTCACCGAGCGCCGTTCCGGGGCGGACGCCGGGCCGCAGTCCCCGTCCGAGCGCGCGGCCGTGTCTTGTTGACGGCCGTCGTCCTCCTCCTGCTGGCGGCTCCGACCGGATGCGGGGCGCGTGCCGGTACGACGACGGACGCTCCGGCGGCCACCGTGCCGGCGGGCGGGCCCCCGGGCACCGCGAACACCGCCCAGGGCCGGGCCGGGGCCGGTGCGGAGACCCGACCGCCCGCCGAGGTGCCCGGCCTCGGCCCCCGGACGCTGGCCTGGATCCCCGGGAACGCCCGCCAGGTCCTCGTGGTCACCGGCCGGGGCAAGGACGCCAACCGCTCGGAGGCCGTGCTGTACGAACACACCGGGACCGGCTGGGAGGCGGGACCGACGTGGCCCGCACGCAACGCCCTCAAAGGCTGGACCGACGACCACTGGGCGGGCGACCTCCGGTCACCGATCGGCGTGTTCACCCTGACCGATGCCGGAGGACTGCTGCCCGATCCCGGCACCGACATGCCCTACGACCGGTCGGACGGATTCAGCGTCGGCGGCACGGGCTTCGAGGGCGAGTCGCTGGAGGGGTCCTTCGACTACGTCGTCGCCATCGACTACAACCGCGAACCGGGCACCACCCCGCTGGACCTGACCCGTCCGCGCGGTGCCGACAGGGGCGGCGGCATCTGGCTGCACGTCGATCACCAAGGGCCGACCCAGGGCTGCGTCAGCCTCGGCAAGTCTCATATGAGGGAACTCCTGCTCGCCCTCGATCCCGACCGGCACCCGGTGGTGGTGATGGGAGACGCCGCGTCCCTGGACAAGTGACGCCGGCGGTGGAGGTCCGGGCGTGATGCCACCTCCCTTCACACGGGCTCCTCCATGCCTTCTCCTGCGCGGCCAAACCCGCACACGGCCCGCGATGCCGGGAACCCGGACCGGACAAGGCACCACCCCCGCCTGCCCGGGCCACGACGGGACGGACGGCGGGGGCGGGGGCGAACGACGTCAGTCCGCGTTCCGCGACCGCCCACCCGCGTTCCGCGGGGGCAGCTCCGCCGTGGATTCCCCCGCCGTCAGGTGCTCCAGCACCTCCACCAGTTCCTGGCATGCCCGCTCCACGGAACGCCTCATGTTGTGCTGCTCGGTGATGACCGCGGACAACAGCAGGGAGGTCAGGGCAACTGCCCCGTTGAAGGCGTGCAGATTGATCATGGCCTGCACTTCGGTCATGTGCCGGAAAGGCCCGATACCCTCCGTCGCCGAGATGGTGGCCATGACGGAGGCAAACAGGGCGCACAGCATGCTGCCGGGGAGCTGGAACCGCAGAGCCGCCCAGATCAGCAGCGGGTAGATGCTGAACAGCAGGCTGGCCGGACTGCGCGTCGCCAGCGGCACGAGACAGCCCGCGACCACCACCAGCCCCACCGCCTCCTTCCACCTCGCCCAGTGCGTCGGAAGGCGCAGGCGGAAGAGCATGAGCAGCACCGGGGTGACGAGCAGCACGCCCATGGCGTCGCCCACCCACCAGGCCAGCCACATCCCCCAGAAGTTTTTCCCCGGCAGATCGCCCGTGGCGTCCAGTAGTCCGACGCCGATGGACGAGCTGATCAACATGGCAGGGAAGGCACCCAGGAACACCAGGGCGAGACAGTCCCGTAATCGGCCGAGATCGGAGCGGAAGCCGACCCTGCGCAGCAGGAGGTACCCGCACACCGGCGCGGCGGTGTTGCCCGCGATGACGCCCACCGAGGCCAGTCGCAGTGAGGTGAGGTGCATCAGGATGAAGAGGGCGCCCAGCGCGATGCCCACCCAGCAGCGCAGCCCGAAGACCAGCAGGCAGGCGACGGCCACGCCGGTCGGCGGCCAGACGGGCGAGACCACCGCGCCGGCGACGGTGAGTTCGCGCAGCAGCCCCAGGCGTCCGCCGGCGTAGTAGCAGGCGGCGACTGCCAGCGTCTGGAGGACGAAGACGGCCGGTGTAGGAAGATCCTTGCGAGCCACCACACAAGCCATCAGACACCGGGGCCGCCGTATCGGCGAGGTGAGACACCGGGTCCTGTCGGCTCTATGGATGAGCGTCCAGTTTGTCGTGCCTGATCACCAGGACGGCCGCGTCGTCGTCGTGGCCCACCCGCTCCGCGCCCCTGATCACGGCGGCGGCGAGCGCGTCCGCGTTCATGCCCGCGACCGCCGCCACGCCCGCGAGCCGCACCACTTGGTCGAGGCCCTCGTCGAGCGGCATGGACGGTCCTTCCACCACTCCGTCGGTGAGCATCACGAACACCCCGCCGGTGTCGAGCCGGTACCGGGTGACGGGGTAGACCACCCCGCCCAGGACTCCCAGCGGAGGGCCACCCTCGTCGGCGGTCACCCCGGACCGGCCGTCCGCGGTGGCCCACACGCACGGCAGATGCCCGGCACGGGCGCTCTCCAGCAGCCGGGTCTCCGGGTCGAGCCGCATGAACGTGCAGGTGGCGAACAGGTCGGAGTGCAGCGACAGCAGCAGTTCGTTGGTCCGGGCGAGGAGCTCACCCGGATCGCTGTCGACGGAGGCGAGTGCCCGCAACCCGACCCGGACCTGTCCCATGAAGGCGGCAGCTTCGATGTTGTGCCCCTGGACGTCGCCGATGGACAGACCGATCCGGCCGTCGGACATGGTGAACGCGTCGTACCAGTCGCCGCCGACGTTGAGACCCTGGTACGCGGGCGCGTACCGCACCGCCAGCCGCACTCCCTCGGCAACCGGAAGCCCGCGTGGCAGCATGCCGCGTTGCAGGGCGATGGCCAGTTCCACCCGGGAGCGCTGCACCTCCGCCTGCGCACGTGCCTGAGCCGTCAGCATCTCAAGCCTGACCAGAAGCTCGTCGCCGTCGTCCGTGGAGCCGGTACCGGACATGGATCACTCACTCGGGCGAGGACACCGACGCGCAGTGGCGGCCCTCGGGGACGAAACACGCATTCGCATATGGAAAGGATGATAGTCGGCAGGGTGAGGGCCGGGCCAGTCGCGGGCCCACCGGGGCTCCGCCGGGGGATCCCACGGCGGCCGTTCCCGCCCGGCACGTCACGGGAGGTGTCTAGGCTGTGCCCATGGAACAGCGGGAGATCATGCAGCGGAGCGTCGGCATCCTCACCGAAGCCCTGGAAATGCGGCGACGGCTGCGCGAGAACCCGGAAGCCGACGTGGTCAGGAGCGGGGCGGTCGCCACCCTCCTGGAGGAGATGCTGCCGCACATGCGACTGCCGGCCGACGCGAGCGCGCGCGAGGTGGCGGACATCGTCACCGAGAAGCTGGGCCCCGCCATCGTGCAGATCACCTCCGCGCTCACCTTCGCCTTCGTCCAGCTCGCCGAGATCCATGACGAGGGACGCACGGACGTGTCGTCCGCCGACGTCCTGCGCTCCATCTCCCTTCACTACGAGGCCGGTGGTGAGCGGTAGCCCCGGTACTTCATGGACTCCGACTCGCAGGAGCGCTTCCGCTGATACGACGACATCCTCAGGGACACCGCGCGGGAGAAGCTGCTCGTCAACTCTCACGGCGGCTGACCCTGCGGGTCACGGACGGCGGCGACGGAGTCGACTCCGACCACGCCGACTGGGTGGACGCGCGGCTCACGGCGCAGGGCACGGTGGCCCGTGTGCCCTTCCCGGCCGTGCGGCTCAGGCGGGTGCGCCGCCGAAGCCGAGCTCGTTCCTGTCCGGATCCCGGCACACCGCGTTGCGGACGCCGTTCGCGTACGTCTCCCGCTGTACGGGTTCGACTTCTCGCGCGGTGATCCGGGCGACCCGGTCGTCGAAGTCGTCGACGACCACGGTGTGCAGGGCGTGACCCGCGTGTTCGGGTCGGTGCTCCACGGCGATCGACCGGTGTTCCGCGAGCTCCCACACGGCCTCGGAGTCACTCGTCACATACGTCGGGGGAAAGCCGAGCAGGCGTTCGTACCACGTGAGGGCTCCGGCGTAGTCGTCGTCACTCACCGGGATGCCGGCGAAGAGGTCCGGAGGTATGGGTGATGCTACGGCTCGCGGCCACCCGTGCCGGGCACGGAAACCGACCGGTCACGCGCGCACCCTTGACGGCCTACGGGCCGGTGGCGATCCTCACCCCGAACGCTTTTGCTCCGGTCATGACAATTCCGGCCAACTCCGCGACGGAGGGACGTGCGTAGTGACTGCGTACCGTACACGGCACCTCGGGGTCGTACCGCTGCTCCTCCTCGTGCTGGCCGCCGTCCTCGGCCCCACGCCCAGCTCCGCGGCCGACCGCGGCTGGTGGGATCCGACCGCCCGGCCCGCGCCCGACTCCGGGATCAATGTCACCGGTGAACCGTTCAAGGGCACCAACGCCGCCGGCGAGGTACGCGGGTTCGTCGACGCGCACAACCACATCATGTCCAACGAGGCGTTCGGTGGCCGGCTCATCTGCGGCAGGGCGTTCTCGGAGAAGGGTGTGGCCGACGCGCTCAGGGACTGCCCCGAGCACTACCCCGACGGCTCGCTCGCCGTCTTCGACTTCATCACCAACGGCGGTGACGGCAGGCACGATCCGGTCGGCTGGCCGACCTTCAAGGACTGGCCCGCGCACAACTCGCTGACCCACCAGCAGAACTACTACGCCTGGATCGAACGGGCGTGGCGCGGCGGCCAGCGGGTGCTGGTGAACGACCTCGTCACCAACGGCGTGATCTGCTCCGTGTACTTTTTCAAGGACCGCGGCTGCGACGAGATGACGTCGATCCGGCTCCAGGCAAAACTGACGTACGACATGCAGGCCCACATCGACGGGATGTACGGCGGACCGGGCAAGGGCTGGTTCCGGATCGTCACCGACAGCGCGCAGGCGCGTGATGTCGTCGCACAGGGAAAACTCGCGGTCGTCCTCGGTGTCGAGACCTCCGAACCCTTCGGGTGCAAGCAGGTCCTGGACGTCGCGCAGTGCGACAGGGCCGACATCGACGCCGGACTCGACGAGCTGTACGCGCTGGGTGTGCGCAGCATGTTCCTGTGTCACAAGTTCGACAACGCGCTGTGCGGGGTCCGCTTCGACTCGGGCGCGCTCGGCACCGCCATCAACGTCGGACAGTTCCTGTCCACGGGTACCTTCTGGCGGACCGAGAAGTGCACCGGGCCCCAGCAGGACAACCCCATCGGTCTGACCTCCGCGCCGGGCGCAGAGCGGCGACTGCCGCAGGGCGCGGAGGTTCCGGCCTATGCCGAGGATGCCCGGTGCAATGTCCGCGGTCTCACCGAACTCGGCGAGTACGCCGTGCGAGGGATGATGAAACGCCACATGATGCTCGAGATCGACCACATGAGTGTCAAGGCCACGGGCAGGGCTCTCGACATCCTCGAGGCCGAGTCGTACCCCGGCGTCCTCTCCTCGCACAGCTGGATGGACCTGAACTGGACCGAACGGCTCTACGGTCTCGGCGGGTTCGCCGCCCAGTACATGAACGGCTCCGAAGGATTCATCGCCGAGGCGAAGCGCACCGAGCGGCTGCGTGACACGTACGGTGTGGGCTACGGCTACGGCACGGACATGAACGGTGTCGGCGGCTGGCCCGCGCCGCGCGGCGCGGACGTCCCCGACCCGGTCACCTACCCCTTCCGCAGCGTCGACGGCGGCTCGGTCCTCGACCGGCAGACCACGGGGCAGCGCACCTGGGACCTGAACACCGACGGAGCCGCGCACTACGGCCTCGTCCCGGACTGGATCGAGGACATCCGGCGCGTCGGCGGGCAGGACGTGGTGGACGACCTCTTCCGGGGCGCCGAGTCCTACCTCGGCACCTGGGGAGCCTCCGAGCGGCACCGCCCGGCGGAGAACCTGGCCCGGGGCGCACAGGCCACGGCCTCCTCCGCCGAGTGGAACCCGTTCACCAGCTACGCACCCGCCCGGGCCGTGGACGGCGACCGGGGCACCCGCTGGGCCAGCGACTGGAGCGACGACCAGTGGCTGCGCCTCGACCTCGGCGCCCTCCATCGGGTCGGCCGCGTCACCCTGGACTGGGAAGGCGCGTACGGCACTTCGTACCGCATCGAGCTCTCCACCGACGGTACGGACTGGCACACGGTCTGGTCCACCGACTCCGGTGACGGCGGCCTGGACACGGCCGTGTTCACGCCGGTGACGGCCCGCCACCTCCGCGTCCGGTTCCTGGACCGGGGGACCGAATGGGGCTACTCGCTCCATGAGGTCGGTGTTCAGGGACGATGAGGAAGCGCTGAACCGCCCTGTGACAAGGTGCCGTCCAGGAGTGCGCGTACCGCACCGAGCGCCGTCGCCCGGTCGGTGGGGACGAGCCCGATGCGGGTGCGGCGGTCGAGGAGGTCCTCCTCGTCGAGCGCTCCCTCGTGGCGCAACGCCCACAGCAGTTCGGCGCCGGTGACCGGATACCCGGGCAACACCGGTTCGCCCAGCAGGTGTTCGTCCGCCGCAAGCGCGTGGACGGCCGGGGCCTCGGTGCCGTAGAGCCGGACGAGGCGGCGGGGCGCGGGCAGATCGGTGAGGACGTGCGGCGGCGCTGCCCCCACGAGGGGCAGGGACGCGGTGGGGGACGGGCCTGCCCTCAGCCCGCGGAGGCGGACGGCGGCGTCGACGGCGTCCTCGGCCATCCGCCGGTAGGTGGTGAGCTTGCCGCCCACGACGGTGACGACACCCTCCGAGGAGGTGAGGACCGCGTGCCGGCGGGAGAGGTCGGCGGTCCTGGGCGCCGTGCCCGACTGCTGTGACGCGGTGTCCAGCAGAGGGCGCAGTCCGGCGAAGGCGCCGACCACGTCGACGCGGCGGACCGGGGTGTGCAGGACGGAGCAGAGGACATCGAGGAGGAACCCGATGTCTGCCTCCGGCGGCTGGGCGACGTCGGGAATGTCACCGTCCACGGGTTCGTCGGTGAGGCCGACGTAGACCCGGCCGTCGTCCTGGGGCAGAACGAGCACGAAGCGGTTGCTCTCCCCGGGGATCGGGATGTGGAGGCCCGCGGACAGGGGTCCCAGGCTGTCGGGGCGCAGGACGAGATGGGTGCCGCGGGAGGGCCGTATCCGCACGCCGTCGACGAGGCCGCCCGCCCAGACACCGGACGCGTTGATCACCGCGCGGGCGCGGATCTCACCCTCCCCGCCGCTGAGTTCGTCACGCACCCTGGCTCCCGTGGAGGTCAGTTCCAGGGCCCGGACCCGGGTGAGGATTCGCGCTCCGCGCGCGGCGGCCGTCCGGGCGAGAGCGGTCACCAGCCGGGCGTCGTCGGTGAGCCGGCCGTCCCAGGACAGCAGTCCGCCGCGCAGTCCGTCGTGCCGCAGGGCGGGGGCGAGGTGGCGGGTCTCCACCGTGCTGAGCCGGCGCGGCGGGGGCAGGGTGGCCCGGGCCGTGCGGGCGGCCAGGCGCAGCGTGTCGCCGGCCCGGAACCCGGTCCGTGCCAGGGCGGCCTGACCGCGCGAGACCAGAGGCGTGAGGGGCAGCAGGAATGGCTGGGCCTGTACGAGGTGGGGGGCGGTGCGCTCCATCAGCACCCCGCGTTCGACCGCGCTCTCGTGGGCGACGTCGAGCCGTCCGGAGGCGAGATAGCGCAGCCCTCCGTGAATGAGCTTGCTGCTGAAGCGGGAGGTGCCGAAGGCCAGGTCGTGGGCGTCGACGGCGACCACGCTCAGCCCGCGGGCCGCGGCGTCCAGTGCGGCACCCGCTCCGGTGGCGCCGAGACCGACGACCAGCACGTCGACGACGGGACCGCCGACCGAGCCGGTCAGTTCACGGGCGCGCCGGGCGGCGGACAGGGACGAGGCGGAGGCCGGGCCGCTGCTGGGAGTCATGGCGTGAGGGTCCTCTCCAGAATGCCGCGCAGTTCGCCGAGGAACGCCTCGGAGGCGAGCTCGGGGTCGTCCTCGTCGGTCATGGTCCGCAGGGACAGGGTGAAGGACTGCACGATCAGCAGCACCGACCGGGCCTGCCGCTCCGGATGGGCGGCGCGCACCGAGCCGTCGGCGTGTCCCTCACGCAGGGAGCCGACCAGCATGTCCAGCAGGGCCTCCTGACTCGCACCTCGGCGGTCCAGCACATAGGGCAGCAACAGTTCGGGATCCACGTCGAGGATCTTCCGGAAGAGCGGGTGGACGCCGAAGGCGCGCACCGCCGTCACCAGCCCCTCGGTGATCGCGTCGCGTGCGGGCACCCCCGGTGCGTGCTCGGGGATGGCGCCGGTGGCCACCGCGATCCACTCCCGGGTCATCAGGTCACCTACGAGCGAGCGCACATCGGGCCACCGCCGGTAGAGCGTCATCCGGGAGACCCCGGCGCGGCGGGCCACGTCCGTGAGCGTGGTGCGGCGGACCCCGACGGCCAGGACGCAGTCCCGCACCGCGTCGAGTACCGCGTCGTTGTCCGGACCGCCGGATGCGTTGTGACGAATAGGCGTCATGTGTCACAGTGTAACGCCACGTGAGGCCGTTGGTCGACGGCATCGCTCATTTCCGACCCGTGAGGACGAAAGCCATGGACATGCTATGGAGCGGTTGGGGCGACCCGGCCGAGGCGACGCCGCTGCCCGACACGGTGATCGGGCTGTTGCGCGATCTGCTCGGGGTCAAGCCCCGCGAGGCCGCGCCCGTAACCCTCGAGGACCTGGCCGTCCCCGCGAGCCCGCTGCCGCCCGCCGCCCACCGTGCCCTGGCCGCCGCCCTGGGCGACGAGGTCCATGTACGCACCGATGCGGAGACCCGTGTCCGGCACACGCGCGGCAAGTCCACCCCCGACCTGCTGCGCATCCGGGAGGGCGACGTCGCCGCCGTCCCCGCGGCCGTGCTCCTGCCCTCCGGGCACGAAGAGGTGCTCGCCGTCCTGCGGGTGTGCGCCGAACACGGTCTGCCGCTGGTGCCGTTCGGCGGCGGCACCTCCGTCGTCGGCGGCCTCGCGCCCGAACCGCACGGCGTCTTCGTCGCCCTGGACCTGCGGCGCATGGACGGTCTGCTCGATCTCGACCCGGTCTCCCGCACCGCCACCCTGCAGCCCGGCCTGCGCGCCCCTCGGGCCGAGGCGCTGCTCGCCGAACACGGCTACACCCTCGGCCACTTCCCCCAGTCCTACGAGTGGGCCACCATCGGCGGCTTCGCCGCCACCCGCTCCAGCGGTCAGGCGTCCGCCGGGTACGGCCGGTTCGACGAGATGGTGCTGTCCCTCACCCTCGCCACCCCCGAGGGCACCCTCGACACCGGCCGCGCCCCCCGCTCGGCCGCCGGACCCGACCTGCGTCAGCTCGTCCTCGGATCGGAGGGCGCGTTCGGCGTCATCACCTCCGTGACCGTCCGCATCCGCCCCGTCCCCCAGGTCCGCGTTTACGAGGGCTGGCACTTCCCCACCTTCGAGGAGGGGACCACCGCGCTGCGCCGGCTCGCCCAGGACGGACCGCGCCCCACCGTGCTGCGCCTGTCCGACGAGACCGAGACCCTGGTCGGGCTGGCCAACCCGGCGGCGATCGGCTCCGGCACCCGGCAGGCCACGGGCTGCACGGCCGTCGCCGGGTACGAGGGCACCGACGAGGACACGGAGCACCGCAGGGAGCGTGCCGCGGCCGTCCTGCGCGCGTGCGGCGGCACCCCCTTGGGCGAGGAACCCGGCCGGCGCTGGGCCCACGGCCGTTACTCCGCCCCGTATCTGCGCGACGCGCTCCTGGACGCCGGGGCGTTCGCGGAGACGCTGGAGACGGCGACGTTCTGGTCCCGCGTCCCCGCGCTGTACGCCGCCGTCCGTGACGCGCTCACCGCCACCCTCACCGGGGCCGGCACCCCGCCGCTGGTGATGTGCCACATCTCCCACGTCTACGAGAACGGCGCATCGCTCTACTTTACCGTGGTCTCGGCCCAGGGTGAGGACCCGGTGGAGCACTGGAAGCGCGCCAAGCACGCCGCCAATGAGGCGGTCCTGGCCGCCGGCGGCACGATCAGCCACCACCACGGAGTCGGCACCGACCACCGCGACTGGTACGTCCGCGAGGCCGGCGCCCTGGGCGTCGACGCGCTGCGCGCGGTGAAGCGGACGCTGGATCCCGCCGGACTGCTCAACCCCGGCGTCCTCCTGCCCGCCGACTGACCCGCACCGCCCCCTCAGGTCACCAGCCCGTCCCCCTTTTCCGTCGGCCCGCCCGGAGGCACCCCGATGCGCCAGTTCACCGCCGTCGTCAACCCCACCGCGGGAGCGGCCACCGGAGCGGCCGCGCTGCTCGCCCTGGCCCGGCACCTGCGCGAGGAGGGAGCCGACCTGCGGACCGAGTACAGCCGCAGCCTGGCCCACGCGCGGGAACTTGGCCGCGCCGCCGGGGACGAGGGGCGGGTCGTCCTCGCCGTCGGCGGTGACGGCATCGCGGGCGGTGTCGGCGGCGCCCTCAGCGGAACCGGCGCGATCCTCGGCCTCGTCCCGGCCGGCCGCGGCAACGACTTCGCCCGCGCCCTCGCACTGCCCCGGGACCCGGAGGCCCTGGCGCGCATACTGCTCCACGGAGAACCGCGGCAGGTCGACACCATGGAAGTCAGCTCGGCCGTCCACGACCGCACCGTCGCCCTCGGCAGCGTGTACGCCGGTGTGGACGCGCTCGCCAACCGCCACGCCAACCGGTCCCGGCTGCTGCGGGGTTCGGCCTCCTACTACGCGGGCGGCCTGCGGGCCGTCGCGACCTGGCGGCCCACCCGCTACCGGGTCACCGTCGACGGCGAGGAGCACACGCACACCGGGTACACGGTGGTGGCCGCCAACTCCGGCTTCTACGGATCAGGCCGCATCATCGCCCCCGACGCCCGCGTGGACGACGGACTGCTGGACATCGTCATGATCGAGCAGGCGCCCCGGCGGCTGTTCTTCGCCCTGATGAACGAACTCAGGGCCGGCACACACGTCCGCCGGCCCCAGGTGCGGATCCTGCGCGGCAGCGAGATCCGCATCGAGGCCGGCCGGAACATTCCCTACGGCACCGACGGGGAAGTCGATGCCGTTCTCCCCGTCACGGTCAGGGTCCTGCCCGGAGCGCTGAACGTGCTGTACTGACCGGCCGTCAGGACCCGGTTCCCTGCCGGTGGTAACGCTCGGCCAGCCGCGCGAGCGCCACGGCGCCCAGCAGCAGCCCGACGTCACGCAGTGCGACGTCGTAGTAGCCGGACAGCGTGAGCAGACTGACGATGATGCCCGCGAGCCAGCCGGCGACCAGCCAGCCCCCGAAGCGCGGCGCGATGCCCACGACGACGCCGGCCACGATCTCGATCGCCCCGACCGCGTACATCGCGGCCTGCCCGCTGCCCGGGACGAGGTCGTTGATCCACGGCGCGAGGTAGGCGGGCCAGTCCACGAGGAGGTTCGCGAACTTGTCCAGTCCGAACAGGATCGGCGCCACGGTGAAGCCGGTGCGCAGGATGACGTACGCCTGATAGCCGGGGTCGGTGAGCGCGGCCCGTCGAGGCGTGACCGACGTGCCGCTCGTGCTTGTGGAGGCCATGGCGTGCACCTTTCTTCTATCGGCAACTTTCATTAATGATAGAAGCGCGGATCCGCTCTTTAGTCAATGGCTGTTGCTTTTACACTGGTGCTCGTGGACGACACGGAAGAAGTACGCGACAAGGACATCTCCGCCATCGCCGCCCTCGACGAGCCCACCCGCCGGCGGCTCTACGACTACGTGGTGGGCCGGAACCACCCGGTCGGCCGGGACGAGGCGGCCGAGGCGCTCGGGCTGGCGCGGCAGACCGCGGCCTTCCACCTGGACCGTCTGGCCGCGGAGAACCTGCTCGACGTGCTCCACGTCCGGCGCAGCGGGCGCAGCGGACCGGGCGCCGGCCGCCCGGCGAAGCTCTACCGCCGTTCGGCCGCGCAGATCGCCGTCAGCCTCCCGGACCGGCGCTACGAACTCGCCGGCCGGCTGCTCGCCCAGGCCGTGGAGGAATCCGCCGCGGGCGGGGAGCCCGTGCGCGAGGTACTGCACCGCAGGGCGTGGGAACTGGGTGTACGGCTGGGGACGGACGACGACGAAAGGGAGGTCTTCCGTGTACTGCACCGGTACGGCTTCGAGCCACGGCACGAGGGCGAGGCCGTCGTCCTCGGCAACTGCCCCTTCCACGCTCTGGCCCGCGCCCACACACGGACGGTGTGCGGCATGAACCTGCACCTGATGCGCGGGGTCCTCGAAGGACTCGGCACCACAGGGCTCGAGGCGCACCTGGCACCGGAGCCTGGCCGGTGCTGCGTCCGCCTGGAGCCCGCCGCCTGAACCGGCCGCGCGCGGACGCCCCATGACCCGCGGGTTGTCCGCCTCCGGCCGCGGCACCGCGGAGCGGGACGCGCTGACCGCAGCGCTCCACAACGCCGGGATCACGGTCGCCGCCCCGCAGCCGCACGAGGGAGAGGACCGGTGAACCGCACCCCGCTGCGCGACCGCACCGTCGTGGTGACGGGCGCTGCGCGGGGAGTCGGCGCCGGCGCCACTCCCTCGTGAACCGGGGCCACGGTCCCCTCGTGGACGCATCCCGGAGCCGGTGGCGGCCGGTCACGGCGGCGCGACCCCCGGCCGTACCGCCGTGACCGCCCCGGCCCCCGGGCCTACGCCGTTCCGGTGAACTCCCACTTCCCGTGCGGCACCCGGTAGACGACGAACTCCGGCTCCGCGCGCAGGAGTTCCGCCGCCTTCGGCGCGGTGACCCGGGAACGATCGCCGGCCGCCGGCACGTGGACATCGGCGGTCGCACCCACCGGCACGCGCACCGCCAGCCGCAGCCGGCCGTCGATCCGTGACCAGGACACCGCGGCCTCCAGCCGGCCATGGTGCGGCCCATGTCGACCACGTACACCCCGGGGCGCAGCTCGCTGATCTTCACGGGTTTCACCGTCTCGATGATCTCGATCGGGTCGTGCGGCTGGGCCCGCAGCCTTCCGCCCGGCGCCTCCCGCACCCCGGCCGGGCGCCACGCGCTGTCGTTGAATCCCGGGCCCCGTCCAGCCGCCAGTCGCCGTCCGAGGCGACGGTGGTGCGGGAGCCGTCCGGGTGGTCGATCTCCAACTGGGCAAGCAGACGCGGCTCGCCGTGCCAGGGCGCGCGGTGCCAGTTCCACACGTTCGGGGTGGTCATCAGATTCCTCCGTGGATACGCCGCCCTTCAGGGCGGTGAGGAAACGGACTCCTGCGGAGCAGGGTAGGGAGCGGGGTTTCGCCGCCAAGGCGAAGGTTCGTGCTCTGACCAGCAGGTTTGTGCTTCACTTGTACGCTCGCTAGTTTGTGAGTATGACTGAGGGGCAGGTGAAGCGGGCGTTCAAGTACCGCTTCCATCCGACGGACGAGCAGGCCGCCGAGCTTGCCCG
>NZ_JBVIIM010000041.1:0-54749 GCF_055569765.1 Streptomyces sp. NPDC031365
TCCTGCGCCCCCCTCGCCCGCCTCCCCCCCTCCCCTCCTCCTTCCCTCCCCCCCCCCCCCCCCCCCCCCCCCCCCCCCCCCCCCCCCCCCCCCCCCCCCCCCCCCCCCCCCCCCCCCCCCGGGACCGGACAGTTGTTCACGCGTGTGCGGCCGTTGCCTCGCTCACTCCCGCACGCAGCCACCGCACCACCGCTTCGGCACCGTACGGGGCTCCGTCGGGGGAGAGATCCCGCAGGAATTCCAGGTCCTGGCCGATGGTGACGACGGGCGGCTCCACCACACCGCGCGGCCGGCGCTGCCCGAGGCCGACGGCGGACACCAGCCCGTTGCACAGGCAGTGCCGCCCCTCGGTCCGCTCGAGGTCCCCGCCCTTGCGGACGTACGCCTTCTGCGGCTCCGCGGGACAGCGGTAGCCGATGGCGCCCTGGGGGGTGCGGTAGGGCGTCCGCAGATAGCCGAGGTCGCAGACGCGGGCGCGCGCGGCGCTCACGTCGGGGTCTGCCAGGGTGCCGGGCAGGTCGGCGACCTTGAACGGGAAGCTGGTCGGGGAGGCCGCCGGGTCGTTGCGCACCCGCAGTCCGCCGGCCAGCTCGCGCTCGATCAGCTGCCGCCGCAGTCCGGCGTCCATGCCGGACTCCTCGCAGAGCGCGAACACGCTGCCGAGCTGGACGCCGGCGGCCCCCGCCGCCCTGGCCTCGCGCAGCTGTCGCGGTCCGCACTGGCCGCCGGCGATCCAGAACGGCAGTCCGAGGCGGGCCATCTTCGCGAAGTCGGGGGTGTCCCTGGGGCCGTAGACGGGGTCGCCGTCCTCGTCCAGGCTCAGCGGTCCGCGCGGCGGGGCGCTGTGGCCGCCCGCGCGGGGGCCCTCGACGACGAATCCGTCGGGCCGGGTCTCCTCATCGCGGTTCAGATACGCGGCCAGCGCCGGCAGCGAGACGATGGCCAGGACGCGGGGGCGGCGCAGGCCGTCGGCGTGGCCCGGCCGCGCTCCGCGCAGCACCGAGGCCGGATCGAAGCGCAGCTCGAAGGGCTGCTCGTCGCCCGCCACGTCCACCCGTACGGTGACCGGCTCCGACCGGGCGAGTCCGGCGGCGATCCCGGGAATCTGCGCGGGGATACCGGCGCCGACCAGGACGTAGTCGACGCCCGCCAGGATCGCGCCGAACATGGCCGGCAGGGTGGCGAGCTGGACCTTCTCCAGGTAGTTGACGCCGACCGGTCCGTCGTGGCCCTCCTTGGCGAGCCAGACCTCGCAGAAGTTGGCGACCACGGTCAGCGGCCGGGAGGGGCACGTCTCGTCGACCGTCATCATGGGGGTGGCCGCGAAGCGTTCGCCGGGGCCGATACCGCCCTCGACGAAGTAGCGCTCCCGCAGCTCCTCGGCGAGTTCCGGTACGGGGAAGGCGGCCAGCGCCCGCCTGAGGTGACCGCCCGGGTCGCCGTTCTGCAGCATCCGGATCAGCAGGGTGTCGAGAGCGGTGCCGGAGACGACCCCCAGCTGCCCGGTGCGCGCGACGGCCCGGGCGAGCCGCCAGCCGGACACCCCCACACCCATCCCGCCTTGGATCAGCCACGGCGGACTGGCCGCCGTCCGGGGTTCGTTCATGCGGTCCTCGCAAACCTGACGGCCGGACCGGGGCGAGCCCGCGCCCGAGCCGGCGTATCCCAAACTTACGGTCCCGTAAGCTACGGCATCGTAACCTACGGCATCGTAAGTTGTGGAAGGCGTGCGGGATCTTCACGCGCCCTCGGCCGCCGCCTTGTCCAGTGCCGTGGTCAGCTCGTGGAGGCGGGCGCTCAGGGAGTGGATCTCGTCGCTCTCGAAGCCGGTCGCGGCGAGGATCCGGCGCGGCACCTCCACGGCCCGCTGTCGCAGCGCGGTGCCCTCCTCGGTGGGCCGCACCTCCACCGACCGCTCGTCGCGCGCACTGCGTTCCCGGCGCACCAGGCCGGCCGTCTCCAGTCGTTTGAGCAGCGGGGACAGGGTGCCGGAGTCCAGTCGCAGATGCTCGCCGAGCTTCTTCACGGGCAGCGTGCCGTGCTCCCACAGCACCAGCATGACCAGGTACTGCGGATAGGTGAGGCCGAGATCCTTGAGCACCACCCGGTAGACGCCGTTGAAGGCGCGGGAGGCGGCGTGCAGGCTGAAGCAGATCTGCTGGTCGAGGCGGAGCCAGTCGTCCGCGGCGCCCGGCAGCGGGGGTGTCGCGGGTGGGCTCGGAGTGGCTGTCATGGGTCCAGGGTAGCTCTCGGGGGCCATTTGGTTGCGTGCAATTCAATTGCGTGCTCTACTTGTGGTCGTCGGGCGGCCGGAGCCCTTCGGGGACCCGGCCCAGTCACCACTCGAGAGGGGCCTCCCCATGGACGCGCTCTACACCGCCGTCGCCACCGCCACCCACGGCCGCGAGGGCCGCGCCGTCACCTCCGACGGCAAGCTGGACCTCGGCCTGAGCGCCCCCGTGGAGCTGGGCGGCAACGGTGAGGGCACGAACCCCGAGCAGCTGTTCGCCGCCGGGTACGCGGCCTGCTTCGGCAGCGCCCTCGGCGTGGTCGGCCGGGCGGCGAAGGTCGACGTCAGCGAGGCCGCCGTGACCGCCGAGGTCGTCCTCGGCAAGCAGGGCGAGGGCTTCGCGCTCGCGGTGACGCTGCGCGTCGAGCTGCCCGACGGCCTGGACGAGGCGACCGGCCGCAAGCTGGTCGAGCAGGCCCACCAGGTCTGCCCCTACTCCCACGCCACCCGCGGCAACATCCCCGTGGACCTCGTCGTCGAGTAGTCCCGCCGCTCACGGTCCGACCCGCGCCAGCACCTCCCCCGTCCGCCGGCTCCACGCCACCACCACTGCCTCCTCGGGCACCCGCTGCCAGGGTGTCAGCAGCAGCCAGCGCGCGTGGTACCGGCGGACGACCCCGGCCCGCTCGGCGCGGGTCGAACGGGGATCCAGGTACGCGCGCACATCATCCGCCCGTCGCAGCCGCTCCCGTTCGTCCAGCGCGGCGTCCGGCCAGGCGGGCGCCGCGAGGTTCGGCCCGTATCCGGCGATCGCGTGGACGGCGTGATAGCCGTCGGTGATCACCACCTCGCCCGGCCCGATGTACCGCGCGGCCCAGTCGTACGCCGGCCAGTCGGGCGGCCGTTCGAAGCCGACCGGATCCACCGCGGGCGGCACCACCGCCCCGGCGTGGACGGTCAGGAACGCGGCACAGGCCGCCACGGCCGTGGCCCCGCCCAGCAGCCTCCGCCACACCGGCCACGGCCGGGGCGACGCCAGCTCCACCGCGAGCGCGCACTGCAACGGCACCAGCGTGAGCCCCAGCACCCTGCCGTAGGTGTAGTGGCCGCTGACCCAGCCGTACGCCACCATCAGGCAGTCCGCTGCGAACATCAGCACCAGCGGGTCGCGCCACGAGGTGCGCCGCGCCCGCAGCCACAGCACAGGCAGCCCGAGCAGCGCCAGCCCGAACTGGCCGGCGAGGTCCCGGTACAGCCGCCGGTGCATCGCGTCCACGCTGTCGTCCCCGGCCAGCGCGAAGACGTCGAAGTACGGCCAGCAGGCGGCCACCAGCAGCGCCACCGCACCCGTCAGCCCCCACCGTGCGACGACCGCCGCCGACCACCCGCGCTGCCACCCGGCGACCAGCGTCACCGCACCCAGCGCCGCCGCGACCGCCGTGATCGGGTGTACGAGCAGGATCAGCCCGTACAGCGCGCCCAGCGCCGCGTACCCCGACAGCGGACGCAGCCCGCCCGGCCCCACGTACCGCACGGCCCCCGCGTCCCTGGCCAGCGCCCCCGTCAGTGCCCAGGCCCAGAAGGCGAGCCCGATCGCGAACGCCGACGGGTAGGGCAGGTTGCCCGTCATCGACATCAGGTTCAGATAGCCGCTCCACCAGGCCCGCTCCACCCCCCACAGCAGCGTCATCGCGGTGAGCGCCAGCACCGGCGCCCAAGGACGCGGGGTCAGCACCCGCACGAAACGGCCGATCCCGGTGAGCAGCACGAGCAGATTCAGCGGTCCGGTGAGCCTGAGCACCTCCCAGCCGCCAAGACCGGTCAGCCGGGCGGCCACACCCTGTGCCAGGGCGAACGGCGAGTAGTAGGGGCTGCCCGCCCCCGGCAGGTCCGCCATCGGATGCCGGGGGTGCAGCAGATCGTCCTTGAGGCGCTCGACGACCGCCGCGTGCTGCCCGGCGTCGCAGCACAGCGGCACCGCCCAGTACGCCAGTGACATCACCAGCCAGAAGAGGAAACCGAAGAGCTGGTACGGCGTGGGGCGCCAGGCTCCGCCGCCGCGCAGCGCCGTGGCACCGCTCACGGAACGCCGTACGAGGACCCCGGCGCTCATCGAGTGACGAGGAATGAGGACATTTCAGGCATCTGGCGTATGTTCCCGTAGACGTCGGAGGCTTGACCTCATGTCACCTCTTCGAGTGACCGCGGTGGTCAGTGCACCGGCTCCATCGGCGCCCCCTGCGCGGGTACCGCGATCCGCCGCACCACCGGCTCCAGCAGCAGCGGCACGCCCAGTACCGGCAGCAGCCAGGCCAGCGTGATCAGTCGCTCGCCCCAGATGTTGATGTCCGGATGCCCGGCCTGGTTGAGGAACCCCGTACAGGCCGCGGCGACCACGAAGGCACCGAACGACGGCCGCCGCAGGGCACCCGCCACGCCGGCCGCGAGAGCCGCCACGAACAGCGGTTCCCACAGCTGTCGCCGCAGCCACTCCATCCAGAAGTTCCCCTGGAGCTGGAAGAACTCCGCCCAGGGACGCTCCCGGTCGGGGCGGGAGAAGTGATCGGTCAGCAGGTCCTGCACGCTCTCCGACACCGACGGAAAGTGCAGCAGCCGGGCCAGCAGCACCGTACCCAGCGCCCCCGCGCACCCCGCCCCGGCGAGCGCCGCCGGCCCGCGCCCCGGAGGCAGCCCCCGCCACCGTCGCCGTAAGGCGACCGCCGCGCCCGCGCCCGTCAGGCACAGCCCGAGGAACAGCGCCTGCGAGTGCTTCACGGTGAACAGCCCGAGCAGCGCGGCGCACACGAGCGCCGTGCCCGCCCGCGTCCGGCGTCCCTCCAGCACCAGCGCGCAGCCCCACAGCGCGGCCAGGGTGAGGGCCAGCAGCAGCCCTTCGGTCATCGGGCGCATCGCCGTCGTCCCGCACGGCAGGACGCAGAACAGCGCCTGCCCGGTGAGCGCGAGCGGCACCGGAACCGACAGCGCCCGCAGGACCAGGAAGGCCAGCACCCCGCCCGCGCAGGTGATCACCACGCCCGCCGCCCACAGCCCCCACGTCGCGCCGAACAGACTGACGAACGGCACCAGGAACACCGGATAGCCGGGACGCACCTCGAAGATCCGCATGAACCGCTCCGGCATGAACGGCACGGTGTGCCCGCCGGTCCGTCCGGCCGCCAGCGACGCCTCGACCGCCCGCCACTCCTGCTCCCGGCACTCCTGAAGGACCCGCGGGGCGGGGTCCGGGGCGTGGAAGCGCACCACGTCGACGTTCTGCCCGCGGTGCGCCATCGACGCCCGGCCCGCGCAGTAGTGGTCGATGGTGGCGGCCGCCGCCTCCCGCTTGCCGACGCCGCTCAGGCTCAGGGCGTACGACAGGTAGTTCTTGCTGTCGGGGGTGTCCCGGCCGGAGACGTTCGCGAGTTGCAGCACCGCGAAGACCGCGGCCAGGAGCAGTACCCAGGTGCGCGGCCTCACGACGGAGTCAGCCGGCCGCGGCCCGCGGCCTGGGCGGGCACCCGGGTGGTGCCCGGGGACCCTTCCGGCATCGGCTCGCCCAGCATCAGCACCCGCACCACCCGCTCGGCGGCCCGGCCGTCGTCGAACTCGCAGTACCGCTCCCGGAAGACGGTCCGCAGCCGCGCCGCCTCCGCGTCCCGCCAGGTGCCGGAGTCGAACAGCCACGCCAGCTCCCGGTAGGAGCGCGACACGTGGCCCGGCGCCTCGGCGGTGATGTCGATGTAGGCGCCGCGGCTCGCCCGGTAGGCGTCCCAGTCGTCGGCATGGATCACGATCGGCCGGTCCAGGTTGGCGTAGTCGAACATCAGGGCCGAGTAGTCGGTGACCAGGACGTCGGAGGCGAGCAGCACGTCCCGCACCTCCGGCTCGTCCGTGGCGTCGACGAGCACGCCCCGCCGGTGCAGCTCCGCGAGGCCCAGCCCGCGCGCCGGCCCGTCGGCGAGCGAGGGGTGCAGCCGGACCACGAGGGTGCGGCCCTCGCCCAGGTCGGCGGCGAACCGGGCCAGGTCGATCCGCTCCACCAGCCCGTCCCTGCGGTAGTCGCGCCGGGTCGGCGCGTACAGCACCACCGTGTCGCCCTCCGGGATCCCGAGCCGCGCGCGGACCTCACGGCCGCTGTCCGGTCCCGCGCCGACCAGGACGTCGTTGCGGGGGCTGCCGCTGCGCAGGGAGGCGAAGTGGCAGGGGAAGGCCCGCTCCCACACCAGCTCGGAGTGCCGGTTGGCGACCAGGCTGTGGTCCCAGCGGTCCGCCCGGCGCAGCATCTGCGGCACGTCGAAGCCGTGCCGGGCGCCGGGCTTGCCCAGCAGGTCGGCGCCCATGAACTTCAGCGGGGTGCCCTGGTGGGTGTGGATGTGCACGCTCCCCGGGCGCTTCACCAGCGACCCCGACCAGTTGACGTTGTTGACGAAGTACGTCGCCCGTTCGGTCACCCTGCGGTAGCCGGGCGAGTCCAGCAGCACGTAGGCGGTGTCCGGCGGCAGCCCGGCCGCCTGCTCCTCGTCGGCCAGCACCCATACGCCCCGGACGTGGGGGGCGAACTCGCGCGCCGCGCGGTGGATCGCCGCCGGGTCGCCGAGCACGCCCCGGTGCGAGAACGCCGAGTACACGGCGAGTTCCGGGTCCAGCGGGCGGCGCAGCGCGGACCGGGCCCGCGCGGCCCGCGCCACGGTCGCGGTACGCGCCTGCCCGGCCCGCCGGCCCAGCTCCCGGCCCGCCCGTCCGGCCTGCCGCCGCAGCACGTAGCCGGCGTAGCCGCCCTCCAGCACTCGCAGCTCGGCGGGGACCCGGGCGCCCTCCGGCCGGTGCGCGCGGAACATCTCGGCCGTACGGCGGAAGAACTCGCCCCTGTCGGACGGGGGCAGCCGGTCCGGCTTGGAGAGGATGTCGAGACAGTGCTCGCCCATCTTGGCGTGCAGGAACGGCCGCCAGTGCGCCAGCGCCGGACGGGCGTCGACGAACCGGAACACCCGCGCGTACTGCTCGTGGACGTCGAAGTGCTTGCGGCTGGTGGTGGACAGGATGTTGCCCCGGCGGCGCTGCCGGTAGTACACGCAGATCCGGTCCAGGGTCGCGACGCGCTCCGCGCTGAGCAGCACCGGGAACGTCCAGGGCGTGTCCTCGTAGTAGCCGGGCGGGAAGACGAAGCCCTCCCGTTCGACGAACTCGCGCCGGTAGACCTTGTTCCACACCACCATCAGCAGGTCGAGGATCTCCGGCCGTTCGGCGGCGGTGAAGGTGCCGCCGGCGTTCTCCGCCAGGACATGGGCCAGGACGTTGCGGCGCGTGCCGCCCCACCAGTAGGTGCGGGCGTAGTCGAAGACCAGCACGTCCGGGTCGCCGGTCTCGTCGAGCCGGTCGGCCAGTGCGCGCAGCGCGCCCGGGGTGAGGGTGTCGTCGCTGTCCAGGAAGAACAGGTAGTCGCCCGACGCGAGCGGCATCCCGGCGTTGCGAGCCTGCCCGAGGCCCACGTTCTCCGGCAGATGCAGGACCCGGACCCGTTCGTCGCGGGCCGCGTACGCGTCGAGGATCGCGCCGCAGCCGTCGGGGGAGCGGTCGTCGACCGCGATCACCTCGATGTCGCGGTACGACTGCTCGAGCACCGAGTCGAGACAGGCGTGCAGATACCCCTGCACCTTGTGGACGGGGACGATGACGCTGAAACGGGGCACGTCAGCTCCTCACCGGGGTGGCGGCAGCGGGAGCGGGGACTCGCTCCGCGAGCGGGATCAGGGGCGGCAGGGCCTCGGGAGGCTCACCGAGCAGCACCCGGCGTACGACCCGTTCGGCGGCCCGCCCGTCGTCGAACACGCAGAACCGCTCCCGGAAACGGGTCCGCAGCGCGGCCGACTCGGCGCCCGCGTACGAGCCGTCGCGGAACACCCGGGCCAGCTCGTCGGGGGTACGGGTCACCGGCCCCGGCGGCCCGTCCATCAGGTCGAAGCAGACGCCCCGCGTCTCCCGGTAGACGTCCCAGTCGTCGGCGTACACGACGATCGGGCGGTCCAGATTGGCGTAGTCGAACATGATCGACGAGTAGTCGGTGATCAGGGCGTCGGCGGCCAGGCAGACGTCCTCCGAGGAGCGGTGCGCGGAGACGTCAATGACCCGGCTGACCCGGCCGACCCGGCCGCTGTTCCCGTGCCCGCCCAGGTCGTAGAAGTAGTGGGCCCGCAGCAGGACCACGACGTTCTCGCCGGCCGCCTCGCAGAACGCCTCCAGGTCGAGTCCGGGCTCGAAGCCGGTGTGGTGGTCGCGGTGGGTGGGGGCGTACAGCACGGCGGTGGCGCCCTCCGGGACGCCCAGCTCCGAGCGGATCCGGGCCACGTCGTCGGCGCCGGCCGTCAGATACACGTCGTTGCGCGGATAGCCGTACTCCAGATGCTCGTAGGAGCCGGGGAAGGCGCGCTCCCACACGCGCGTGGAGTGGGGGTTGGAGGAGAGGTTGTAGTCCCAGCGGTCCACCCGGCCGAGCAGCTTGGTGAAGCTGCCGGTGGCGGCGGCCACCACCGGGAACGCCGACTGGTCGACGCCCATGGTCTTCAGCGGCGTGCCGTGCTGCGTCTGGAGGTGGACACTGCCGGGGCGTTTGACGACGCCCTCCGCGAAGTTGGCGTTGTTGACCAGGTACGTCGCGCGGGCCAGCACCTCCCAGTAGCGGTGGCTGCCGATGACCGCGTACTCGACGCCGTCCGGCACGGTGTGCGCCTGTCCGGCCTCCACCAGGAACACCGAACGGAGGTGCGGGGCGAGTTCGCGGGCCCTGGCGTGGATCGCGGCCGGGTTGCAGGCGTAACCGCGGCCCCAGTACGCGCAGTACACGACGAGGTCCGGATCCAGCGGGCGGCGCAGGTGCATCCGGTACAGCAGCCGGGTGCGCAGGCCCCGGGGCACCCTCGACGCCGCCCGGACCACCGCGCGACGCGAGCCGCGCAGGGCGGCGAAGGCCGGGTAGGAGCCGGCCGCCAGCAGTCGGTGCTGCACCCCCACGCTGCCGCCCGGGGGACGGTATCCGGCGGGGCGGTGACGGCGGTACAGGGCGCTCGCGCGGCGGAAGAACGCGCGGCGGCCCGACGGGAGCCGCCGGGGGTGCGCGGCCGTCTTCAGCACGGCCGCGAACAACTGCTCGAACAACGGTCCCGACCGGTCGGCGGGCACCTCCAGGTCGGCCGCCCGGCCGAGCACCAGCCCGGCCTGGTCCAGCAGATCGGCGTGATGCTCCCCGGGCAGGTTCAGCCGGTTGCCCTGCCGGCGCACCAGATGCCGTACGACCACCGCGCGGAGCACCGCCACACGCTCGGCACCCAGCATCGCGAGCCCGCCCCAGCCGATGTCGGTGAAGTGGCCCACCGGGAACACCAGGCACTGCTCGGCGGCGAAGGCGCGGCGCCAGGCCGCGCTCCACGCCGGGAGGCGCACGCCGGTGAGCTGCGGAGCGCGCTCCGGGGCGAAGGCGTCGTCCGGGGTGTTCGCCAGGAGAGGGGCGGCAGGGTTGGTGGACTCGCCCTCCCACCAGGGGACCCGCTCGTGTTCGAAGTGCAGCACGTCCACCCGGCCCGTCTCCGCCAGCCGTGCGTCCAGGGCGGCCAGCGCGCCCGGGACCAGGACGTCGTCGCCGTCGAGGAAGAGCAGATACGTCCCGGTCGCCGCCCGCATCCCCGCGTTGCGCGCCCCCGCCAGTCCTTTCGAGGGCGGCGCGTGCACGGGAGCCACCCGGGAATCCCGTTCGGCGTGCCGGGCGGCCACATCGGCCGCCGGGGACCCTGGGGCGTCACAGACCGGGATCAGCTCGAAGTCACCGAAGGACTGGGCGAGGACCGAGTCCAGCGCCTGGCCCAGCCGGCCTGCGACCCCGTGGGACGGGACGATGATGCTGAAGCGGGGCATTCTGCTCTTTTCGTAGGGGATGGTGTGGCGCCGGCCGCCTCAGCGTGCGGGGCGCCGACCGGGCCGCCCCGCCGGCCGCCGGGTGGGCGGCCGGGCCGGGGTGGGCCGCGACGGGCCGGGGGGCATGGGATCTCCCGAGGGGGAAACGACGGTCAGCCGCCGTCGGTGACGGTCAGCAGGCCCGCCGGCCGCCACGGAGGCAGTGACGCGAGCGACGGCACGTCGGGCGCGGCGGTGGCCGGCGGTGCCGGGCGGCGCTCGTCCAGGGGGACGACCGGAGGGACGGCGGTCTCCCCGAGCACGATCCGGCGTACGACCCGTTCGGCGGCCCGGCCGTCGTCGTGCGGGCAGAAACGGTCACGGAACGCGGCGCGCAGCCGGGCGGAGCGGGCCCCGCGCCAGTGGCCGGAGGCGAAGATGTCGATCAGCTCGTCCTCGCTGCCCACGACCGCGCCCGGCGGGACGGACCGCGGATCGAAGTAGAGGCCCCGGGCCGCCTCGTACGCCTCCCGGTCCTCGGCGTGCAGGACCACCGGCCGGTCCAGGACCCCGTAGTCGAACATCAGCGAACAGAAGTCCGTGACCAGGGCGTCCGAGGCCAGGCACAGCGAGACCGGGTCGGGGTGCCCGGAGACGTCGATCACCCGGTCGGAGGCCGCCTCGAGCGGCCCGTCGGCGCCGTGCCGGACGCGGGCCAGGACGACGAACCCCGGGCCGAGGCGGCGGGCCACGCGCTCCAGGTCGAGCAGCCGGCGCTGGGTGCGGAGGTAGTCACGGCGGGCCGGTGCGTACAGGATCGCCACCGTGCCCCCCGGGATGCCCAGCGACGTCCGCAGCGCGGCGACGTCCGCACCGGTCGCCGAGTGGAACCGGTCGGTGCGCGGTCTGCCGTACTCCAGGGTGGTGTAGCGGCCGGGGAACACCCGTTCCCAGGTCAGGGTGGAGTGGCGGTCGCCGGAGACGACGTAGTCCCACTGGTCGACATCCCGCAGCAGCCGGGTGAAGTCGGTGTCCCGGGCCGCCGCCGGTCGCTCCTGGAGATCCAGCCCCGCATACCCGAGGGGGGTGCTCCGCTGGACCCGGACGAGGATCTGGCCCTCGCGCTTGAGCAGGCCGGGCCCGCTCTCGGTGTCGGTCACCAGATACGCGGACCGGGCGAGCGCGGTCCAGTGGGCGGCGGTGCCGGGGACGAGGCGGCGGGTGCCGGGAGCGAGGGTGTGATGGTGCTCCGGGCCGGCCGCCCACGCGGTGCGGATGTGCGGGGCGAGCTCGCGCACCGCGGACTCCAGGGCGCCCGGGTCGCCGCCGTGGCCCCCGCGGGCGGTGAAGAGGGCGTGGTCGGTGCGCAGCGGGAGCAGCCGCTGGAGGCGGTAGTGCCCGCGCAGGGCGGCTTGGCGCAGGGCGCCCAGCAGCCGCCCGGTGAGCCGTGCCGTCCCGCGGTACACGGCCGCCGTCCGCCTCAGGATCCGGTAGGTGCGGTGCAGACCGAAACGGACCAGCGTGTGATGGATCCGGGTACGCCCGCGGACGGGTGCGCCGGGTGTCCGGTGGCGCCGGTAGTGGGTCCGGGCCCGGTGCAGGAACGCGGCCCGTGAACCGCGCGGCAGCCGGTCCGGCCGGGTGTACACCGTCACCAGGTGGTCCACCATGCGGCGGAACAGCACCGGGCGCCACCGCTGCAGTCCGGGTCGCTCGTCGAGGAACGCGAAGACCCGGTCGTACTGGTCGAAGACGTCGAAGTGCCGGTCACTGGTGGTGCGCAGGATGCAGCCGGCCCGCCGCTGCCGGTAGTGCACGCACACCCGGTCGAGCGTGGCGATCGACTCCGCCGTCATCAGCGCCGGGTAGGTCCAGGGGGTGTCCTCGTAGAATCCGGGCGGGAAGGCGAGGCCCGCGCGCTGGACGAACGCCCGCCGGTAGGCCTTGTTCCAGGCCACCATGAGCAGGTTCAGCAGCCCCGGCCGGTCGGCGAGCCGGAACGGCGCCGGGCCCCGCTCGGTGAGTTCGGCGGCGGCCCGGTTGCGGACGGCCTCGCCCGACCAGTAGGTGCGCGCGTAGTCGTAGACCAGCACGTCCGGTTCGCCGGTCTCCTTCAGCCGGTCGGCGAGGGCGAGCAGCGCGTCGGGGGCGAGGGTGTCGTCGCCGTCCAGGAACACCAGGTAGTCGCCGGTCGCCCGCTCCATCCCGGCGTTGCGGGCCCGCCCGAGGCCGGTGTTCTCCGGAAGGTGCACGACCCGTACGCGCGGGTCCCGGGCCGCGAACTCGTCGATCACCGCTCCGCAGGCGTCCGGCGAGCAGTCGTCGACGGCGATCAGTTCGAGATCGGGATACGACTGGGACAGCACCGATTCCAGGCACTCGTGCAGGTACGCCTGAACCTGGTACGCGGGGACAATGACACTGAACCTGGGCAAGAGGCATCCAACGGTCGGTGCGGGCGTTCTGCCCGGCAACGGCCGCTGGGCCGACTTGGTTACGCGTCCTGCGGCATCCGGGGGACGCCCGTCACACGAAGGGGCGGACCTCACCGGACCGCCCCTTCAACCTGGCGCCCTTGTCTGCTACTTGACCGCACCCGCCATCACGCCGGAAACGAACTGCCGCTGGAACGCGAAGAACACGACCAGCGGGACCACCATCGAGATGAACGCGCCGGGCGCCAGTACGTCGATGTTGTTGCCGAACTGCCGTACCTGGGTCTGCAGGGCGACCGTGATCGGCTGGCTGCCCGAGTCGGTGAAGATCAGCGCGACCAGCATGTCGTTCCACACCCACAGGAACTGGAAGATGCCGAGCGCGGCGATGGCCGGCCCGGCGAGCGGCATCACGACCCGGACGAACAGGCGCAGTTCGCCCGCGCCGTCCAGCCGGGCCGCCTCCAGCAGCTCGCGCGGGATCTCCGCGAAGAAGTTCCGCAGCAGGAACACCGCGAACGGCAGACCGAAACCGACGTGGAAGAGGACCACGCCGGTCAGGGATCCGAAGATGCCCAGACCGCCGAAGAGTTCGGCGATCGGAATCAGCGCCACCTGTACCGGCACCACCAGCAGCCCCACCACCGCCAGGAACCACCAGTCGCGGCCGGGGAACTCCATCCAGGCGAAGGCGTACCCCGCGAGCGAGCCGATCACCACCACCAGCACGGTCGCCGGCACGGTGATGTACACCGTGTTCAGCAGCGAGCCGGTGATGTCGTCGTTCTTCAGCAGCGTCTCGTAGGCACCGAAGGTGAGCTGTGAGGGCTCGGTGAACACCGTCCACCAGCCGTCGGCGGCCATGTCCCGCGGGGTGCGCAGACTGGCCAGCAGCAACCCGATGGTCGGGACCAGCCAGAACAGGCCGACGACGATCAGGAACACACGCACCAGGCCGCCGCTCACCACCTGGCTGAGCCTCGCGCCGAGCGACTGCTCGGGCTCGACCGTCCTGACGGGCGGTGCGCCCGCCTTGGTGGTGACGCTCCCGGGGTCCGCGCTCATCGCCGCACCTCCCGCCTCAGCCGCCGTACGTTGAACCACATCACCGGGATCACCAGCAGCAGCAGGAACACCGCGATGGCGCTGGCGATGCCCGGCTGGTCCGCCGAGAAGCCCTGGCGGTACAGCTCCAGCGCGAGAACGTTGGCGTCGTCCTGGGAGGAGCCCGGGGCGATGATGAAGACCAGGTCGAACACCTTCAACACATTGATCATCAGAGTGACGGTGACCACCGCGAGCACCGGCGCCAGCAGGGGCACCGTGATCCGTCTGAACACCTGCCACTCGTTCGCGCCGTCCACCCGCGCGGCTTCCAGCAGCTCCCGGGGCATGCCCGCGAGCCCGGCCGCGATCAGCACCATCGCGAAGCCCGCCCACATCCAGATGTACGAGCCGATGATGGCCGGTGTGACCAGCGACGGGCCCAGCCAGTCGAGCCCGTTGTACGGCGCCGCGAAGTTGCTCGCCGGTAGCCGGAGGTGTGCCCCGTCGGCCTTCGACGACAGGGAGAACGTGCCGTCGTCGTCCGCCTTCGCCGTCTCCACCACCCTGCCGTCCTTGACGGCCTCGATCCGCATCCCCGGATAGCCCAGCTCCGAGGCGTCGATCCGGTTCAGCGTGCCGACGCCCTTGCCACGGGTGAAGTCCTGCCAGGCGGTGCCGGTGATCCGGTCGGCCTCCGGCTTCGCCGCCGCCGCGGGCTCGGCGTCGTCCGGCATCAGGTCCGGGGCGACACCGACCAGCGGCAGTGTGACGGTGTCACCGGTGCTCACCGTGCCCTTGGTGAGGAACGCGCCCCCGCCGGCCGGCTCCAGCGGCGACTCACGGCCGGGGTGTGCCTTGGGGAACGCCGAGGACTGGGCGAAGGTGTCGTGCACCCCGACCCACACCGCGTTCGCCACACCCTTGTCCGGGTCCTGGTCGTACACCAGGCGGAAGATGATCCCGGCCGCCAGCATCGAGATCGCCATCGGCATGAAGACGACCAGCTTGAACGCCGTTCCCCAGCGCACCCGTTCGGTCAGCACCGCGAAGACCAGACCGAGCGCGGTCGCGACCGTCGGCGCGAACACCACCCAGATGATGTTGTTCTTGAGGGCGGTGCGGATGCCGTCGTCGGTGAACAGTGCCTGGTAGTTGTCGAAACCGGCGAAGCCGTCGCCGGACTGGTTGTAGAAGCTGCGGACGACGGAGTACCCGATCGGGTAGACCACGAGCGCACCGAGCAGCACGAGCGCGGGCAGCAGGAACAGCGCCGCGACCGTTCTCCGTGTGCCGGTGACGCTCTTGCGCGACTTGGGAGCGGCGGGGGCCGCCTTCGGGGTCCCCGCCGCCGTGTCCGACGTCATCGCCGGATCAGTTCCCGTACGCCGCGGCCGCGTCGGCCTCCAGCCGCTCCTGCGTCCCCGCGACGTCCTTCGGGTTCTTCAGGAAGTCCTGCAACGCCTTCCACTCGCCCTTGCCGGGCGTTCCGCCGAAGGCCTGCGGGGCCTGGTCGGACATGTCGAAGCGGAAGTCGTCACCGGCGTCGATCAGTGCCTTGGCCATCTTCTGCTGCACCTCGTTGGGGTACGCGGAGTTCGGCACGTTCTTGTTCGGCGAGAGGTAACCGCCCAGCTTCGCCTGGATGCCCGCCGCGTCCGGGGAGGCGAGGAAGGTCGCCAGCGCCTGCGCCGCCTTCGAGTCCTTCAGGATCACCGCCGCGTCGCCGCCGGACACCACGGGCGGGGAGTCCCCGACCGCCGGGAACGGGAACACCTTCGCGTCCGTGCCCACCTCGGCCTCGGTCTCGGCGATGTTGACCTGTACGAAGTCGCCCTCGTAGACCATGCCGGCCTTGGGCTGGTCGCCGCCGGTGAAGGTCTGCGTCACGGACGCCGGGAACTCCGTCTGCAGCGCGCCGGACGCGCCGCCCGCGACATAGTCCTTCTTGCCCCAGATCTCGGCGAGCGTGGTCAGGGCCTCCTTGACGGACGGGTCCGTCCACCTGATCTCGTGCTGGGCCAGCTGGTCGTACTTCTCCGGTCCCGCCTGGGACAGATAGACGTTCTCGAACCAGTCGGTCAGCGTCCAGCCGTCGGCGCCGCCGACCGAGAACGGGGTGACCCCGGAGTCGTACACCGTCTGTGCGGTGGTGAGCAGTTCGTCCCACGTCTTGGGCTCGGCCGCCCCGGCGTTCTCGAAGACCTGGGCGTTGTACCAGATCAGCGACTTGTTGGCGGCCTTGTAGTAGACGCCGTACTGCTTGCCGTCGACCTTGCCGATGTCCTGCCAGGCCTGCGCGTAGTTCTCGGTGAGCTCCTTGGTGGCCTCGGCGCCCAGCGGTTTGGCCCAGCCCTTCTCCACGGCCTGCTTGATGGCGCCCGGCTGCGGCAGCAGCGCCACGTCCGGCGGGGCCCCGCCCGCGATCTTCGAACCGAGGAAGTTGATGATCGGGTCCTGGGCGGGGACGAAGGTCACCTTGGCGCCGGTGCGCTTCTCGAACTCCGCGAGAACCGTCTTGAAGTTGGCCTGTTCGGCGCCGGTCCACACGGCGGCGACCTCCAGGCTCTCGCCGTCCAGCTTGGGCAGGGTGACGGTGGTGCCGGTGTCGCCGGTCCCGTCGCCCTTGTCGTTGTCACCGCTGTCGTCGTCGCCCCCGCAGGCGGTGAGCGAGACCGCCAGTACTCCCGCGGCGAGCGCGGCGGCGGCTCTCAGCGCCGTGCGGGAGCGGGGGGTCGTCGTGGGGTGGTCGGGCGACTTGGCTATCCGGATGATCCTGCTCGTCCTGCGCATCACTGCCCCGTTCTTCGTACTCCGTCGTACTCCGTCGTACTTCGCCGAACGTTCGAGCGCTCTTCCGTGCGCTCCGGTCTACGCCCGGCGCCTGGGGGTGGCAAGAGCACGTCCCGTGTCAAGTCCGTTATCGTGACCGCGTCGTGACCAGTAGTCAGCACAGGTGAGTACCCCGACTCATGACATGCTCACTCAGAGCAGGAAAGCTCTGGAGATGCTCATCAAACGATCAGTCACCGCAGTGGCCCTTCTGGTGGTCACCCTGACGGCGTGCGGGACGCAGCGGAGCGGTGGGCCGGCGGCGCTGTCCGAGAGCCCCCGCACCACCCTCAGCCCCCTGGCTTCCACCAGCGCCCGGCCGCAGTGCGCGGAGCCGGCCGAGGCACCCACGGTGGTGCCCTCCCCCTCCCCCTCCGCTTCCTCCGCCACCCGTACGGACAGCCCGCAGGAGCAGAACCGGGACGGTGCTCCCCACTACGCCGAGAACCACGCCTACCGGACGCAGGCGTCGATGACTCCGGAGAAGCGGGCTTGGGGAGCGGCGTCGGCGAAGCTCGTCCGCGCGGAGCTGGAGAAGGTGCGCGAGGAGGGCGGGGCCGGTGAGTACGGCCGCTTCAGCGAGGAGCGGGTCGCGGCGGCCCTGGCCCGTCTCGGTTGCGGTGAGGAGCACGGGGTCTACATCAGCAACGGGTACTACAGCGTGCACACAGGAGTCGTCTGTGTGTCCGGCAGGGTGACGAAGGAGGAGCTGACCACCGAGGTACACGGCGCGTACGCGGAACCCCAGCCCGGAACCGGCCCCTGTGTGGAGAACCGGGGAGGCCACTGACGGGCCTCCCTCCCGGCGGTCAGAGGAGCGACGGCACCTCCGCGGCCGAGACCTGACGGGCCGCCCGTTCCAGCGCGCTGGCGAGCAGGGCCAGGTCCGTCGGGCCGTTGCCGAGTTCGCGGACGTGGCGGCGGGCCGGGGGGTCGCCCATGCGGTGCCATTCCAGGGGGACGACCGTCGGCCGCAGCGTCGCCGTCCGCGGGATACGTCCGGTCACCCGGCCGCCCTGGAACGCCGTCTCCCCTCCGTCCGGGCGGGCCAGCCGGCCCCGGCCCGGGGCCGGGTCGTCCGGTCCGCCGCCCGGCACGGGCGCGTCGAGGGTGACGCGCAGCGTCGCCTGCCGCACCGGCTCGGTCCCCGCCGTCCGTGCACACGGTCCGGTGGCCGTCACCAGATGCACGCCGAGCCGCTCGCCGTCCCGCGCCACGGCCTCCAGCGCCCGCATCACCGATCCGGCGGCGGGCCGCCCCGGTGAGCCGAGCGCGGGGGAGACCAGCGTGTCCAGGTCGTCCACGACCACCACCAGCCGGGGCAGCGGTGGCGCGGCCTCCGTCTTGCGGCGGTCCGCTCCCGGCCGCAGCCGCAGCGTCGAACTGGGCGGGGCGTCGAGGTCGCCGTTCTGTTCGGTCCCCGCCCCCGCGCGGGAGGCGGCGGTGCGCTGGGTGACCATACGGTCCGACAGCTCGCGTCCGGTGTGCCACTCCGTGAAGTCCGAGCGGCCCAGCAGCTCCCCGCGCCGCTTCAGTTCGGCGCTCAGGGACTGGGCGAACTCCCGCATCCGCACGGGGTCGTTGGCGCACAGGTGTGTGGTGACATGCGGTACGTCCGTACACACCCGCAGACCCTCGCCGTGCCCGGCGCCCGTCGTGGGGCCGCCCCTGCCGTCGACCAGCACGATGCCCAGCCGGTCGGGGCGCTCGGCGGCGGCCAGCGAGGCGACGACCGCCCGCAGCAGTTCCGTACGGCCGCTGCCGGGTGGTCCCTCGACCAGCAGATGCGGCCCGTCGGCGGCGAGGTCGGCGAAGACCGGGCCGCGCGGTCCGGCGCCCAGTATGGCGGTGACGTGTCCGCCGAGCGCCTGGGTGTCGTCGGCCGCGTCCGCCCAGCGGGCCATCAGCGAGGCCGGGGTGGCCCGGGCCAGGCCCAGCTCGTCCAGGAGCCGCGCCGACCGGGGGAGCGGAGCGGACACGCGCGCGTGCCGCCCGCCCGCGGTGCCGTCGGTGCGCAGCGGGGCGAGTGCCCGTGCGAACCGCTCGGCCCAGGCGGGGGAGACCGCGTCGACGGTGGCGAGGGTGCCGTGGCCGACGGGGCCGGGGGGTGTACCGGAGCCGCTCCCGGCCACGCGCAGCAGTCGCAACGCGGTCGCCACGTCGCCGCTGAGCAGGGCGACGGCCCCGCACTCCCGGAAGACCGGCGCCACCGCGCAGGCCGCCTCGTACGTCTCGGTCACCGGGGACGCGGGGGAGGCGGCGGCCGTCTCGGCGAGACATACGACATGGATCCCGGCCCGTGGACCGTCCAGGGCGAGCCGGGCTGCCGCCTCGCGGACATCGGCGCCCCCGGGGTCGCCGTCCACGACGACGACGGTGTACGGGCCCTCGGCCGGTATGAGGGGAGCGGCCGGGTCGGCCGCGGCGTCGTGGTCCGCCAGGCGGCGCAGCAGCTCGTCGGTGCGGGCCGCGGCCTGTTCGCTGTCGTGCGCGAGCAGCAGGCGGCAGTCCTGGCCGTGCGCCGGGCGCACATGCGGCAGCCAGCCCAGCCAGGACCACTCGGCGGTGCGCTCCGCCAGGGGACGCGAGTGGTCCGCGGCGATCAGGACGATCTCCAGCGAGTCGGGGGAGTGCAGCGCGGCGAGCTGGGCCAGTACCGCGCGGGCCAGCCCGGCGAGACGGTCGCGAGGGCCGGCCAGTCCCAGGGCGCCCACCTCGCGCAGGCCCGACGTCACCGGTACGGCGGGCAGCAGGCCCGAGCCGTCCGGCGCGGCGCGGTCCGTGGTGCCGAGCCGCACCGTGAGCGCCTCGGGGTGACCCGGCCCGCGCTCCCACAGCCGGGGGCCGGGGCCGAGCGCGGTCAGCAGCAGTGTGGCGGGGTCCGGCCAGGTGTCGGGCTGTGCGGGGGCGGCGAAGGCCGTCCCGGGCGCGGGCCCTCCGCCCGGCTCCGCGGCGTGGTCACCCGGCGCGACCGCCGTCGCCTCCCGCTCCTGCCGGCCTCCGGCCAGCCGTCGTGCCCAGGCCCCGATCCCGCCCCGTTTCCGCCCGCTGGAGGGCTGGGGGAGGGCGGTGCCGCGGAGAGGGGTGCTCTTGCGGGAGCCGGGGGCGTCGGACACGGTGGATACGCCGTCGCCGGTTCCGCGCGGTGAGCGGGGGGAACCGGCGCCGGGCGCCCCCGCGCGGTGGCCGCCGTCCGCGCCGGGCGGCTCGCCGTACCGCCCGTCGTCTGGGACACCGGCCGCTTGGCCCCAGCCGGGGATGCCGCCGTGTGCGCGGCCTGTCGTGCTGCCGGTGGGTCCTTCGGGGGCGGGAGGCCCGCCGGTACCGCTGGGGAGTCGCTCGGGCGTGCCGCCGACCGGGTGGGTGGAGCGGGGGCGGGGAGCCGCGCTGTAGTGCCCGTCGTCGTGTGCGGTACCGCGGGAGTGGCCGCCTGGCCCCGCACCGGCTGAGCGCGCGGATCCTGGGGCCTCGTCGTGCGTGTCGCCCGTTGCGCTTCCGGTGGGCCCACCGGGCGCGGGGGCAGGGCCGGCGGCAGGAGGCCCGTCATGACGGTCGTCGCGGATCGTACCGCCGGGGTGTCCTCCGGGGTGTCCTCCGGGCGTCCGGCCGGGACCGGTGGCGGGTGCCTCGTCCCAGGCGTCGCCATGAGCCGCGTCGGAAGCACGGTGTCCCGGTTCGGCAGCACCGGCGGGCCCGGTTCCGAACCCTCCGTCGAGCGGCCCGTGGCCCGCGTGCGTCCCGCCCGCGACCGGCCTCGGCTGCGACACGCGCCGCCCCTTGGGCACCCGGGGAACGTCCCCTCGCGCGGCGATCCGCAGGGTGCGCCCTCCGGCGCCGTCTCCCCGTTGCCCGACATCCGGTGCCCCGCCCTGTTCCGGCACCGGGGCTTCTCCACCCGCGCCCTGCCCGCCAGGAGCCTGCCCGTGGGCAGCGCGTCCACCGGGATGCCACCCGTCGGAGGTCTGACCGCCGCCGATCCCGCTGCCGTGAGCCCGTCCGGCGGACGCCGACGCGCCGGAAGCCCCGCCGCCGGGGGGTGTGCTGTCCGAGGTACGGCCGCCGGGACCTCCACCGCGCGGGGCCCGCCCGCCGGGAGTCGTACCGTCCGTGGTCCGGCTGCCGTGGGCTCCGTCGGAAGCCCCACCGCCGGGAGTCGTGGTGTCCGGGTTCCGGCCCCCGGGAGTCCCGTCGCCCCACACCCGGCCGTCGGCAGGACGGTCGTCCGCGGCCCCGCTCGCCGAGCCGTAGGCGTGGTGGGTGCGTCCCCGCGGCGGGGCCTCCGGTTCTACGCGTGGGCGCGGGCTCTCCCCGGTGAATCCCGCGTCGCCCGCGGTCCTGGGAGCCCTGGCACCACCGGAGAACCCGGCGTCCCCGGCGTCTCCCGCGTTCCCGGCGTCTCCCGAGCCCCCGGCGTTCCCCGCGTCCCCGGCCCCTTCCCCCGCCCGCGGTCCCGGCACCCGTACGTGCCCCTCCCCGTCCGGCGTCGTCGCCGCCCGCGCCCGCGGTCCCGCCGCCGGTGTCAGGCGGAGCGCCGACTCGCCGATGCGCAGCAGCGCGCCCGGGGTCAGCCGGACCGGGCGGGGGCCCACGCGGTGGCCGTCCAGGGTGGTGCCGTTGGTGGAGCCGAGGTCGGCGACCGAGACGCGGCCGTCCGCGGCGACCGTCACCGCGCAGTGCAGACGGGAGACGTCCGGATCGTCGAGCGGTACGTCGGCGTCGGCGGAGCGGCCTATGCGGATCTCGCCGCCGTGCAGCAGATGCACTCCGCCCGCGTCGGGGCCGGCGACGACATGCAGCCGGGTCGGGGTCCCGTCCAGCTCGGGATGCGGCTCGGGCTCGCCCGGGGCGCCCACCGCCAGCACCGCGCCGTCGATCAGCGGCGGCTCGCCCAGCGTGCAGCGCTGGGCGTCGAGACGCTGGTCACCGGCGTACAGCACCGGCGCGCCCGTGGAGCCGGATGTGCCGTCACCGCCGGAGACCGCCGAGGCCAGCGCGGAGGCGACCGCGGCCAGAGCCGTGCCCGCGGGCGCCGTGACCAGCACGTCGCAGTTCGTGGCCCGCTCGCGCGCGGGCGAGGAGGGGCCCAGCGGGTCTACGACGGTCAGCCGGATCTGCATCGCCGTCAGCGGTCCCTTCTGCGCGGGCGCCCGCGACACGGGGGGACGAAGCCGTCTCGCGGCCCCCCTGCCGCGGACTTCCCCCACCGCCACACGCGCACGTACGGCCAGTACTGCACGCATCCTCGCACCTGACACCGACAACGCGCCCGCCTCCCGGCAAGGAATGATCTTGATTGGTCGGCTCTGCCCGCAAAAGTGCCTGACCAGTGACGGGCCGATGATCGCTTCGTGCGCACTTGAGATCGGTCACGTCCACCCCGCGGCAACCAAGAGACCGAGTGGAGCGTCTTTCCTTCGAACCGTCGAACACCGACGGGAACCGGTACGTAAGACCCACAGAGGCACGGCAGCGAGACCACGGGAAGACGACGTCGAAGTCGACCGGCCGGTATCCCGCGCGGCGGCACTACAGTGGGTCGGAACATTCCGCAGCAGGGTGGACCACGGTGTACGCCAGCCAAGCAAGCAGCAGGGAGCGCATGACGTGCGGCCGGTAGGGAGCAAGTACCTGCTCGAGGAGCCGCTCGGACGCGGCGCCACGGGCACCGTCTGGCGAGCCCGCCAGCGGGAGACCGCGGGTGCCGAGGCGGCCGTCCCCGGACAGCCCGGCGAGACCGTCGCGATCAAGGTGCTCAAGGAGGAGCTCGCCAACGACGCCGACATCGTGACGCGCTTCCTGCGCGAGCGCTCCGTCCTGCTGCGGCTCACCCACCCCAACATCGTCCGGGTCCGTGACCTGGTGGTCGAGGGTGATCTGCTGGCCCTGGTCATGGACCTCGTCGAGGGCCCCGACCTGCACCGCCACCTCCGTGAGAACGGCCCCTTCACCCCCGTCGCCGCCGCCCTGCTGACCGCCCAGATCGCCGACGCGCTCGGCGTCAGCCACGCCGACGGGGTGGTGCACCGTGACCTGAAGCCGGCCAACGTCCTGCTGAGGCAGACCGGCGGCGAGATGCACCCGATGCTGACCGACTTCGGCATCGCCCGCCTCGCCGACTCCCCGGGCCTGACCCGTACCCACGAGTTCGTCGGCACGCCCGCGTACATCGCGCCGGAGTCCGCCGAGGGCCGCCCGCAGACCTCCGCCGTCGACATCTACGGCGCCGGCATCCTGCTGTACGAGCTGGTCACCGGACGTCCGCCGTTCTCCGGCGGCTCCGCCCTCGAGGTGCTGCACCAGCATCTGAGCGCCGAACCGCGCCGCCCCTCCACCGTCCCCGACCCGCTGTGGACGGTGATCGAGCGCTGCCTGCGCAAGAACCCGGACGAGCGCCCCAGCGCCGAGAACCTCGCGCGCGGCCTGCGGGTCGTCGCCCAGGGCATCGGTGTGCACGCGAACTCCGGGCAGATCTCCGCCGCGGAGAACGTGGGCGTGCTCCTCGCCCCCGACCCGACGCCCGCGGCGGTGCCCGGCGCACCCGGTGCCGCCGACCCCACCCAGGTCCTTCCGCACGGCGCGGGCGGCTACGACCCCAACGGCGCGACCAGCGTCCTGCCGCAGACCGGCTCCCCGGCCGGCGCCGCCGACCCCACGGCCGTGATGCCTCCGGTACCGCCCGGGCAGCCCGGCGGACCGGGGCCCGAGGACCCGCACCCCTGGCAGAACCAGCTCCGCGCGGCCCGCGACCGCAACGAGCAGACCCAGGTCCAGTACCTCGACCCGAACCAGGACCCGCTGCGCCGCCGCCCCCAGCGGCAGGTCGCCCGGCCCCCGCAGCAGCCGCCCCAGCGGCGCCCCCAGCCGCAGCCGCAGCACGGCCAGGGATACGGCTATCCGCAGCAGCAGCACCAGCCCCAGCAGTACGCCCCGGCCCCGCCCCAGCGGCCGCAGCAGCCCCAGCCGCAGCGGTACGCCCCGCCGCCGGAGCCGCAGCGTCCCGCGCGGGAGCCCCGGCCGCCCCGGCAGCGCGGCGCCAACCCGATGCGGATCCCGGGGCTGGGATGCCTGAAGGGGTGCCTGTTCACGATCGTCATCCTGTTCGTCGCGGGCTGGCTGGTCTGGGAACTGAGCCCGCTCCAGGACTGGATCGGCACCGGCCAGAGCTACTGGGGACAGCTCAGCGACTGGTTCGGCTCGGTGACGGGCTGGATCGAGGACCTGGGCGGCCCCGACGAGCCCTCGGCACCCTCCGGCTCGAACTGAGCTTGTTTACTGCTTTGTCGACACCTGGCGCCGATTTCCGTATCCCCGGTGAAGCACGGCTCCTCGGACGCGTAGTTTTAGCGACAACACGCGTCGGTAGGAGCAGCCTTGGCACGGAGAATCGGCAGCCGGTACACCGCCCACCAGATCCTCGGACGGGGCAGCGCCGGCACGGTGTGGCTGGGCGAGGGCCCCGACGGGCCCGTCGCCATCAAGCTGCTGCGTGAGGATCTCTCCTCGGACCAGGAGCTCGTCGGGCGCTTCGTGCAGGAGCGGACGGCGCTGCTCGGCCTGGAACATCCGCACATCGTCTCCGTACGCGACCTGGTGGTCGACGGCAACGATCTCGCGCTGGTCATGGACCTCGTCCGGGGTACGGACCTGCGCACCCGCCTCGACCGGGAGCGCAGGCTGGCGCCGGAGGCGGCGGTGGCCATCGTCGCCGACGTCGCGGACGGGCTGGCGGCGGCGCACGCGGCCGGGGTCGTGCACCGGGACGTGAAGCCGGAGAACGTGCTGCTGGACATGCAGGGCCCGCTCGGCCCCGGCGGCTCGCACCGCGCCCTGCTCACGGACTTCGGAGTGGCGAAACTCATCGACACCCCGCGCCGCACCCGGGCCACGAAGATCATCGGGACGCCGGACTATCTGGCGCCGGAGATCGTGGAGGGCCTGCCGCCGCGCGCCTCGGTCGACATCTACGCCCTCGCCACGGTTCTGTACGAGCTGCTCGCGGGCTTCACGCCGTTCGGCGGCGGCCACCCCGGCGCGGTGCTGCGCCGCCATGTCACCGAGACGGTCGTCCCCCTCCCCGGCATCCCGGACGAGCTGTGGCAGCTGCTGGTGCAGTGCCTGGCGAAGGCCCCGGCGTCCCGGCTGCGCGCCTCCGAGCTGGGCGCGCGGCTGCGGGAGCTGCTGCCGATGCTGGTGGGGATGCCGCCGCTGGACGTGGACGAGCCGGACACCCAGCCGGAGGAGGAGGCGGACGAGGCGGTCCCGGCGTCCGGCCCTCCCCGGAGCGCAGGGGAGCCGGTGCGGCGCCGTGGCGCGGTCCCGCTGGTGCCCGGCGCGAAGCCGTCCGACTCCAACCGCGACACGCATACGTCCATGAGGGTGCCCGCGCCCGACGAACTGGCCGGCGGCGCCCGGGGCACGGCCCGCGCGCCCCGGGCGGCCGGCGCCCCCCGCCCCGGCTCGGCCCGCAACCGCGCGGTCACCCGCCGGCGCCGGCTGGCCCTGGCCGTGGCGGTGGCACTCGTGACGGCGGCCGGCGTGGGCACCTGGCTGGCGACCGCCGAGGACGACACCACACCCCCCGACAACACCCGGAACTCGGCCCCCGCCACCCCCTGACCCCCACCCCCCTCAGTGACGCGCGACATCGCCGACGCCCGCGTCCACGTCCCGCCACCCCCCGACCCCCACCCCCTCAGGGGCGCGGGAAACTGCGCGAACGGGGTCTGGGGGCGGAGCCCCCAGGGACGGGAAGGGAAGGGGCGGCGGGGGCGCGAGAAACCCGACCCCAAGGCCGTAATCCGCCCCGCGGACACCGATGCCGCCCCCGGCCCCGCGATGAGTGGCACACCGGAGTCATCCCCGCCCCGCCACCCCCTCCCCGCCCCGCCACCGAGGTGAGCCCGCTCAAGGGGCGCCCCCGCGCCCGGGGTGGCCCCCGGCCGAGCCCGCCCGGCCGGGCCGAGCCCCCCCCGCACCCATGGGCGCACCCCGCCCCCCGCCGCCGTCCTGCGTGGGCCGGTGCGGGGAGCCGTTACGCTGGAGGGCGTGGCAGTCGTCGATGTATCCGAAGAGCTCAAATCCCTCTCCTCGACCATGGAGTCGATCGAGGCCGTCCTGGACCTCGACAAGCTGAGGGCAGACATCGCCGTGCTCGAGGAGCAGGCGGCAGCGCCGTCCCTGTGGGACAACCCGGACGAGGCGCAGAAGATCACCAGCAAGCTCTCCCACCTCCAGGCCGAGGTGCGGAAGGCCGAGACGCTCCGGGGCCGGATCGACGATCTCTCCGTGCTCTTCGAGATGGCCGAGGAGGAGGACGACCCGGACACCCGCGCGGAGGCCGAGTCCGAGCTCACCGCGGTCCGCAAGGCACTGGACGAGATGGAGGTCAGGACACTCCTCAGCGGCGAGTACGACGCGCGTGAGGCGCTGGTCAACATCCGCGCCGAGGCCGGTGGCGTCGACGCCGCCGACTTCGCCGAGAAGCTCCAGCGCATGTACCTGCGCTGGGCCGAGCAGCGCGGCTACAAGACCGAGCTGATCGAGACGTCGTACGCCGAAGAGGCCGGCATCAAGTCGACCACCTTCTCGGTCCAGGCGCCCTACGCCTACGGCACCCTCTCCGTCGAGCAGGGCACGCACCGCCTCGTGCGCATCTCGCCCTTCGACAACCAGGGCCGCCGCCAGACCTCCTTCGCGGGCGTCGAGATCCTTCCCGTGGTCGAGCAGACCGACCACGTCGAGATCGACGAGTCCGAGCTGCGCGTGGACGTCTACCGCTCGTCCGGCCCCGGCGGCCAGGGCGTGAACACCACCGACTCCGCGGTGCGACTCACCCACCTGCCCACCGGCATCGTGGTCTCCTGCCAGAACGAGCGCTCCCAGATCCAGAACAAGGCCACCGCGATGAACGTCCTGCAGGCCAAGCTCCTGGAGCGGCGCCGTCAGGAGGACCAGGCGAAGATGGACGCCCTCAAGGGCGACGGCGGCAACTCCTGGGGCAACCAGATGCGTTCGTACGTGCTGCACCCGTACCAGATGGTCAAGGACCTGCGTACGGAACACGAAGTCGGCAACCCCGAGGCCGTGTTCAACGGCGAGATCGACGGTTTCCTCGAGGCCGGGATTCGCTGGCGCAAGCAGCAGGAGAAGTAACTCCCCCGCGCGACCGCCGTTTTGTCGACAAGGCAACTGCCGCCCACTGGGCGGCAGTTGCCTTTCTGTGTCAGGGATGTCCGGGTTTTACGTCACAGTCGCTGTTTCCTTGCTCCGCAAAGCGTGCGTAGCAGGACATCGCGCACGCAACGGCCTTGACGTTCCTTTGGAAAATGGGAAGGGTGAAGCGTGGCATGCGTATCTCCGGGGCGCATGTGAACCGGGGGCGCTTCACCGCAGCAACCTCCGTTGATCACGGCCCCGAGCGCCGCCTCATTGACGATCAGCTACTGGGGGTAGCAACCACATGACCAAGAAGACGCGGATCCGTGTCGCACGGATCGCGGCCGGCGCCGTGATCGCGGCCGGCGCCTCGCTGACCGCGGCCGGCGCGGCCTCCGCCCTCGACCTCGGTGTGAGCGCCGAGGCGGGCGAAGGCGGCCTCAACGTCGAGGTCGCGGCGGGCCTCGGCGACGAGGACGCGGACGACCCGACCGACCCCGCGCCCACCGACCCCGCGCCCACCGACCCCGCGCCCACCGATGGCCCGGGTGTCCCGACCGACCCCGCGCCCACCGACCCGGAGCCCACGGACCCGGACCCGACCGAGCCCACCGAGGACCCGACCGAGCCCACCGAGGACCCGACCGAGCCCACGGAGGACCCGACCGAGCCCACCGAGGACCCGACCACCCCGGGCAACGGCAACGGTGGCAACGCAGCCGACCCCGATGGCGGTGCCTCGCCCCAGGACGAGGGCTCCTCGTCCCTCACCGACACCGGCGACGACGCCCCGGCCACCTCGGCCCAGGGCAACGGCAAGGAGCTTGCCGAGACCGGTGCCGCCGAGATGACCTTCCTGGTGATCGGTGCCGCCACGATGATCGCCGGCGGTATCGGCTTCCGGGTGCTGCCGCGCCTGATGACCGGCCGCGGCGGCGCCGCCGCCTGACGGTGGCCGCGCGCGTGCACACCGTGCACACGGCGTAGGCGAAGGGCCCGGAGCGCAAGCGCGCTCCGGGCCCTTCGTCCTGTCCTCGCCGCTGTCCCCGGCTCAGACGGTCTGCTGGGCGAGCAGCGCCATCGCCGCGATCAGCACCACCAGCAGGGCGATCAGCGTGACGGGGTTCAGCCCCGCGAAGAAGTTGTTCTCCTGCTGCAGCCGCTCGCGGTTCGCGCGGCACACCGGGCACCGGCCCTCGCTCACGGGCGCGGCGCAGTTCGCGCACACCAGCCGGTCGTACGTCATGCGCTCGCCCTCCTCGCACCGGTTCCAGTCCCCACAACGCCCACGTCGGCGTGAACGTTCCCCCCTTCCACTGTGCCAGGTTCCCGCCGAAGCTGCGCCGGGTCGCTTCGGAAGGGGATTTCCCGGGGGTTTTCGCGGCTGCGGCGGCGTGGGGGTCGCCCGCGCGGTTCGCCGTGCCCCGGAGGGGGGTGTGCTCACCCGGCACCGGAACAAAAAGGGTTCAAGCCTCACACAACCCCTCCGGTGCCTGCGCTTGCCTCCCCGGTTCGCGTATGGTCACGCTCATCTACCCCCGGCTACCCGTGGTGCATCCGTGATCCGATTCGACAACGTGTCCAAGGCCTACCCCAAGCAGAACCGTCCAGCCCTCAGGGATGTCACCCTGGAGGTCGAGAAGGGCGAGTTCGTGTTCCTCGTGGGATCCTCCGGCTCCGGAAAGTCCACCTTCCTGCGGCTGATCCTCCGCGAGGAGCGGGCCAGCCACGGGCAGGTGCACGTCCTGGGCAAGGATCTCGCCCGCGTCTCCAACTGGAAGGTGCCGCAGATCAGGCGCCAGCTGGGGACCGTGTTCCAGGACTTCCGCCTCCTGCCGAACAAGACGGTCGCCGAGAACGTCGCCTTCGCCCAGGAGGTCATCGGCAAGTCCCGCGGTGAGATCCGCAAGTCCGTGCCGCAGGTGCTCGACCTCGTCGGGCTCGGCGGCAAGGAGGACCGCATGCCGGGCGAGCTCTCGGGCGGTGAGCAGCAGCGCGTCGCCATCGCCCGGGCCTTCGTCAACCGGCCCAAGCTGCTCATCTGCGACGAGCCCACCGGCAACCTCGACCCGCAGACCTCCGTCGGCATCATGAAGCTGCTCGACCGCATCAACCGGACGGGCACCACCGTGGTGATGGCGACGCACGACCAGAACATCGTGGACCAGATGCGCAAGCGCGTCATCGAGCTGGAGAAGGGCCGTCTCGTCCGCGACCAGGCACGCGGCGTCTACGGCTACCAGCACTGACGCTCCACGGAAAGGCTTGATCAGACGCCATGCGCGCCCAGTTCGTTCTGTCGGAGATCGGCGTCGGTCTCCGCCGCAACCTGACGATGACCTTCGCCGTCGTCGTCTCCGTCGCCCTGTCGCTCGCCCTGTTCGGCGGGTCGCTCCTGATGAGCGACCAGGTGAACACGATGAAGGGCTACTGGTACGACAAGGTCAACGTCTCCATCTTCCTGTGCAACAAGAGTGACGCCGAGTCCGACCCGAACTGCGCCAAGGGCGCGGTGACCGACGACCAGAAGGGTCGGATCAAGACCGACCTGGAGAAGATGTCGGTCGTCGACTCGGTGTCGTACGAGTCGCAGGACGAGGCGTACAAGCACTACAAGGAGCAGTTCGGCGACTCCCCGCTGGCCAGCTCCCTCACCCCGGACCAGATGCAGGAGTCGTACCGCATCAAGCTGAAGGACCCGGAGAAGTACCAGGTCATCGCCACCGCCTTCGACGGGCGCGACGGCGTGCAGTCGGTGCAGGACCAGAAGGGCATCCTGGACAACCTCTTCGGGCTGCTGAACGGCATGAACTGGGCCGCCCGCGCGGTGATGGCCCTGATGCTGGTGGTCGCCCTGATGCTGATCGTCAACACGGTGCGCGTCTCCGCGTTCAGCCGTCGGCGTGAGACCGGGATCATGCGGCTGGTCGGCGCCTCCGGCTTCTACATCCAGGCGCCGTTCATCATGGAGGCCGCGGTCGCCGGACTCATCGGCGGCACGCTCGCGTGCGGATTCCTGCTGGTCGCGCGGTACTTCATCATCGACCACGGACTGGCCCTGTCCGAGAAGCTGAACCTGATCAACTTCATCGGCTGGGACGCCGTACTGACGAAGCTCCCGCTGATCCTCGCGACGAGTCTGCTGATGCCGGCGCTGGCCGCGTTCTTCGCGTTGCGCAAGTACCTGAAGGTGTGACTCTTGCCCGGAGGGGCGTACGGCCAACCTGCCGTGCGCCCCTTCGTGTTGTCCTAGACTCACCGGCATGTCAGGTCGTGCCCTGTTCTGTCAGCCCCGCCGCATCGGCCGCGGGGCCGCCCTGACCTTGGTGTTCGCCGGTGTGCTGGTCGCCGGTGCGGCCACCGGCAGCCTCCCCGGCACCGACCGCGAGGACACGGCGGAAGGGGCCCCGGCGACCGCTCCCGTGGGCCATCACGCGGAGGTCGCCAGGGCGGTCGAGGAGGCCGCCGCCGACGGCGCGTCCCCCATGGAGGCCGCCCAGCGCGCCGTCAGCCGCAGCGGGGACCGCTGGGCCGCCGTCTACTCCCCGGGCGAGTACGAGGAGTTCGAGGACTCCCTGGACGGCCGTTACACCGGCGTCGGCCTGTGGGCCCGTGAGCGGGACGGGCGTATCGAGGTGACCAAGGTGGGCAGCGACACACCCGCCGCCGAAGCGGGCATCCGCGCGGGGGACCGGCTGCGCAGCGTCGACGGGGAACAGGTCGACGGACGGCCCGTGACGGAGGTCATCTCCATACTGCGGGGCGACGCCGCGGGCGACAGCGCCGGAACCACCGTCCGCCTCGGTCTGGAACGCGGCACGCGCGCGTGGAGCGAGACCGTACGCCGGGCCCGGCTGTCCCAGGACACCGTCACCGTCCGCGAACTGGACTCCCGCGTCACCGTCATCACGGTCGGTGCCTTCACCAGGGGATCCGGCGACGAGGTCCGCACCGCCGTACGGCAGGCCCCGGCGGGCGCCGGGATCATCCTTGACCTGCGGGGCAACTCCGGTGGACTGGTCGCCGAGGCAGCCATCGTGGCCTCCGCCTTCTTCGACGGCGGCCTGGTCGCCACCTACGACGTCGACGGTGAGCAGCGCGCCGTGCACGCCGAGCCCGGCGGCGACACGGCCAGACCCCTGGTCGCACTCGTCGACGGCGGGACGATGAGCGCGGCCGAGCTCCTCACCGGCGCGCTCCAGGACCGCGGACGGGCGGTCGTCGTGGGCTCCCGCACCTTCGGCAAGGGCTCGGTCCAGATGCCGACCACGCTGCCCGACGGCTCCGTCGCCGAGCTGACCGTCGGCCACTACCGCACCCCCTCCGGCCGGGGCGTCGACGGTCAGGGCCTCACGCCCGACCTGGAGGCCGACAAAGAGGCGCTCCAGCGGGCCGAGACGGTCCTCGGCGGACTGGGCCGCTAACCGGTGGTCGGTAATCGGCTTCCCGCCGACCCCCTCCGTAGTGCGAAAATGGGCGGCACTATGGCTAAGGAAAAAGGGCGCAAGCTGATCGCGCAGAACAAGAAGGCGCGGCACGACTACCTCATCATCGATACCTACGAGGCCGGTCTGGTCCTCACCGGCACCGAGGTGAAGTCCCTGCGTCAGGGACGGGCGTCGCTGGTGGACGGCTTCGTCCAGCTCACCGACCACGAGGCGTGGCTGCACAACGTGCACGTGCCGGAGTACAGCCAGGGCACCTGGACCAACCACAGCGCGCGGCGCAGGCGCAAGCTGCTGCTGCACCGCGAGGAGATCGACAAGCTGGCGTCCAAGTCCCAGGAGACGGGGCACACCATCGTGCCGCTCGCCCTGTACTTCAAGGACGGCCGGGCGAAGGTCGAGATCGCGCTGGCCAAGGGCAAGAAGGAGTACGACAAGCGGCAGACGCTGAGGGAGAAGCAGGACCGGCGGGAGACCGACCGGGCGATCTCGGCGGCCCGCAGGAAGCAGCGGGCATAGGCCGCCCCCGCGGAGGGCGGGGGAATACGCTGGCACCGACCCGCGTTGGTCACGTACGATGGCGACAGCACCCCACAGCGGGTGCGTACCTTGAGAAAAAAACATGGGGATGATCGGTTTCGACAGCGGCTGTCGAAGCAGGGGAAGCGTGTCGAGGAAGCGGCCATGATCTCGTAAACCACAGGCCGAAAAAAACAATCGCCAATTCTAAGCGATCTGTCTCCCAGGGCGAGCTCGCCCTCGCTGCCTGATTTTCAGGTAGCGAGCAGCGGCTCCCCTACTTAAGGGAGTGTCAGCCCGGGGATGTTCCCGACCCGGATCCTGGCATCAGCTAGGGAACTAAACCTTGATCCCGGTCACGGGGTGAAGAGGGAAACCACACAGTGACTGAGCCCGTCGGAGACTTGTCGGCGTGATCTCCGGGGCCGAGAAAAGCACAGCCGACTGCACACGGAGAAGCCCTGATTCCGCACCGTTGGACGCGGGTTCGATTCCCGCCATCTCCACTCATCCCATGTGGGCAGGGGCCCCGTCGCTTCGAGCGGCGGGGCCTTTGTCATGCGGCCACATGGCCGGGACCGAGGGATGTGGGGCCCGGCCCCATACCGAGAGGTGGTTCACGCTTCTACCTTCTCTCCCCATGACACAGACCAGAGCCGCACTGCGCCCCACCGTGCTGACGGCCCTCCTGGCCGTCCTCCTCTCCCTCCTCCTCGCGCCCGCCCCGGCCGTCGCCTCCGCCGCCTCAGCCGCCTCCCTTCAGGAGGTCACCGGCTTCGGCGGCAACCCCGGTGCCCTGCGGATGTACCGCTACGTCCCCGACGGGCTGCCGGCCGGCCGGCCCGTGGTCGTCGCCCTGCACGGCTGCACCCAGAACGCCGCCGGATACGCCTCCGGCACGGGCTGGACCCGGCTCGCCGACCGCTGGGGCTTCTCCGTCGTGCTGCCGCAGCAGCAGAGCGGCAACAACCTCAGCCAGTGCTTCAACTGGTTCCAGAACACCGACATCCGGCGCGGACAGGGCGAGGCCGCCTCCCTCGCCCAGATGGTCGACCGGCAACTCGCCGACGTCTCCGGCGACCCCTCGCGCGTGTACGTCACCGGACTGTCCGCCGGCGGCGCGATGACCGCCGTGATGATGGCCACGTACCCGGAGAAGTTCGCCGCGGGCGGTGTCGTCGCCGGGCTGCCGTACGGATGCGCCGAGGCCGCCGGATCGCCGTACGTCTGCATGTACGTCGGTGCGACGCAGACCCCGCGGCAGTGGGGCGACCGGGTGCGTGCCGCGCGGCCCGGCCACACCGGTCCCTGGCCCGCGCTCACCGTCCTGCACGGCACGGCCGACTACACGGTGAGGCCCGCCAACATGACCGGCCTGGTGGAGCAGTGGACCGACGTGCACGGCGCCGACCGCACCGCCGACGTCAGTGACACCGTCGCCGGTCACCCGCACCAGGTCTTCCGCGGCCCGGAGGGGAACGCGGTCGTCGAGACGTACAGCCTCACCGGCATGGGACACGGCCAGCCCGTCGACCCCGGCAGCGGGGACGAGCAGTGCGGGGCGGCCGGGGCGTACTTCCTGGACGTGGGTCTGTGTGCCGCGTACCGGCTCGGAAAGGCCTGGGAACTGGGCTGAACCGGTGTGTCACACCCCGCGCGGTGCCGTGCTCGCCCGTTCCGTCAGACACGGCGGCAGCAGCGTGGCCCCCGGTACGGGAGCGCCGGACAGCTTCCGCATCAGCAGACGCACCGCGCGGGTGCCCAGTTCGGCGGACGGCACGGCGACCGAGGTGAGCGGTATGCGGGCCGACGCGGCCATGGGGGCCGGGCAGACGGCGGTGAGGGACAGTTCGCCCGGGACGCGCAGCCCCAGCTGCTCGAACGCGTCCATCAGCGGGTCGAGGAGCGGTTCGTTGTGCACCACCACGGCGGTCAGCGCGGGCAGTTCGCGCAACAGCCGTTCGGCGACCGCGCGGGCGGCCTCCCGGCCGGTGTCGCACGGATGCACGGTGGAGGTGAGCCGGTGCCGGTCCGCTGCCGAGGTGAAGCCCTCCACGAGCCTGCGCGCGAACGCGGTCCGTCGTACGTACACCTCCGGCGGTGAGCCGACCAGCGCCACGACCCGGTGCCCGAGCCGCGCCAGATGCTCCACGCACAGCTCACCGGCCGCCCGGAAATCCAGGTCGACACAGGTCAGCCCGTCCGGCTCGGCGGGCACGCCGACCAGTACGGACGGTAAGGAGCGGGAACGCAGCAGCGGCAGCCGGGGATCCTGGAGCTGTACGTCCGTCACGATCACCGCGTCCGCGAGTCCCGCCCCGGCGACGCGCCCTATTCCCTCGCCGTCCCCCCGGGTGAGCAGCAGGACGTCGTGGTCGTGGGCGCGGGCGGCGGTGACCACCGACACCGCGAACTGTGTCATCACGGGCACATGGATGCCGGAGCGCATCGGGACGGCCAGGGCCAGCACCTTCGACGCGCGGCCTGCCGGCGGCCGGCCGGTGACCGCGTGGTAGCCCAGCTCGCGTACGGCAGCCTGGACCCGGCGCCGGGTCGCGTCGGAGATCGGCCGCTTGCCGCTGAGTGCGTACGAGACCGTACTGGGGGAGACCCCGGCGCGCCGGGCCACATCGGTGATCTTCACCATCGGAGGTTCCTCACTGGCACGGTCCGCGGGGGGCGGAAAGCGGTGTCGAAGCGCTTCGACGGGTGAAGGTATGTGCGGGACCAGTGGTCGTCAATGGGGTGTGCGTGAATCGGTGGAGCGGTTCGACGGCCCGAGCGGGACCAGGGCACACAGGGCGACGAGAAACGCGGTCGCGGCCGCCGCCACCGGCACGCCGTATCCGGCCGCCGGCAGGACGTGCTCCACGGTCCAGCCGCCGGCCGCGCTGCCGCAGGCGATCCCGCCGAGCAGACCGGTGACCGCGAGCGTCATGCCCTCGTTCAGCCGGCCCCCGGGGGTGTACCGCTGCACCAGGGTCATGGTGGTGACCATCGTCGGGGCGGTCGCCATCCCGGCGACCAGGAGCGCGCCCGCGAGGACCGGGAGCGAGCCGGTGAGACCCGCCGCGAGCAGGGGCAGGGTCATCAGCGCGGTCATCGAGGCCAGGCACCACGGCAGCCGGGACCGTGCGGACCCGGCCGGGCGTATCGCCCCGTACAGCAGCCCCGCCGCACAGGAACCGGCCGCCTGGAGCGCGAGTACCGCGCCGGACGCCGCGCGGTGCCCCTGCGCGTCGGCGAACGCGATGGTGACGACCTCCATCGAGCCGAACACCGCGCCCGTCGCCAGGCACACGGCCAGCAGCGGGCGCATGCCGGGCGCCCGGAACGGAGCCCGCGCGGTGGCACGCCGGACGGCCGGGGGCTCGGTCGACCGCTGGGCGGTGAACAGCAGGACACCCGTCAGCAGCAGTACCGCGCCGACGAGCGTGCCCGCCTCCGGGAAGAGCGCCGTGCACAGGAAGACCGCGAGGACGGGGCCGAGCATGAAGCACAGTTCGTCCGCGGCCTGTTCGAAGGAGTTGGCGGTGTGCAGCGCTTCGGGGCTGTCCTTCAGCAGGTGCGCCCAGCGGGCCCGGGACATGCCGCCGGTGTTGGGGGTGGTGGCGGTGGCGGCGTAGGAGGCGAACAGGGTCCAGTCGGGGGCGCCGTGACGCACGCAGAGCAGCAGCGTCAGCGAGCCGAGCACGGCGACCGCGGTGGCCGGCAGGGCGATACGGGCCTGCCCGTACCGGTCGACCAGGCGCGCGGTCCACGGCGCGGCCACCGCCGTCGCCGCCAGGCCGGTCGCGGTGACGGCACCGGCCAGGGCGTACGAACCCCGTGTTCCGGCGATCATCAGGACCGCGCTCACGCTCAACATGCCCATCGGCAGCCGGGCGATCAGGTTGCCCGCCGTGAAGGCGCGGGCGCCGGGCAGCGCGAAGAGACGGCGGTACGGGCCCTCGGTGCGGGGCCCGTCGCGGGTGCGCGGGCGGAAGTCGACGGCGACCAGGGTGTCGGCGGTGACCGTGAGCAGGAGAGTGTCCCGGGATGTCGGCTGCGGCATGGCTCCACCGTCGTCCCTGGTCACGCGGCCGGTCCAACACCTTTCCGGTGCCGATTCACGCACCGGTGTTGTAAGTTCACCGGATGCCCGCCCCCGCCCACCTCGACCCCCGCCTGCTGCGCGCCTTCGTGACCGTCGCCGACGAACTGCACTTCACCCGTGCCGCCGCGCGCCTCTACGTCGCCCAGCAGGCGCTCAGCCGGGATGTACGGCGGCTGGAACGGGAGCTGGGCAGTGAGCTGTTCGTCCGGACCACGCGCCAGGTGACGCTCACCGCCGACGGCGAACGTCTGCTGCCGTACGCCCGCGCGGTGCTCCAGGCGCAGGACGACCTGCTCGTCGCCGCCGGACAGGCGCGGCCCCTGCTGGTCGACCTCAACTCCCCGGGTCTTGAGACTCCGCGCCGGGTGCTGCACCGGGCCCGTGAACTCGCCCCGGACCACGAACTGATGGCCCGCTACGAGAGCGGGCTGACCTGGGCCGCGGGAGAACTGCTCGCGGGGCGGCTCGACGCGTCGTTCGGGCGGTTCGCGGGACTCGCCCCCGCTCTGCGGTCCGGGCTCGACCAGCAGCCGGTGCGGTACGAACCGATGGCGATCGTGCTGCCCGAGGACCACCCGCTGGCCCCACTGACCGAGGTGCCGCTGGCCGCGCTGGCCGGCGAGACGGTGTACGCCGGGGCCGGGAACCCCCGTACACCGGAGTGGACCGACCTCGCGCGACAGCTGTTCGAGGGTCGGGGGATCGCGCTCGCGCCGCCCGCGCCACTGGCCGTCGGGGAGGAGGAGTTCCAGCGGATCATGGCCCTGACACGGCACCCGATCCTCGCCGTCGTAGACTTCCCGCCGTTGCCGTCGACGGTGCTGCGGCCTCTCGTGGCCCCGGTTCCGTTGTCGCCCGTGTCCCTGGTGTGGCGAAAGGGAATGATTCATCCCGCTCTGGAGGGGCTTCGGCGGGCTGCGGCGGTGGTCGCCGCGGAAGAGGGCTGGTTGCGGGCGCCGGGGGAGGGGTGGGTTCCGGCCAGCGACTCCGTCGTGATGGCGTCCCCGTGATGTCTCGCAATCGACACGAAAGGCCAGGCGGCAAACACGGAACCTCCGCGTGCGCTACATTCAATGCCCGAGCACAGTGTGATAAACGGGGCGCTTGGAGCGGGTGGGGGCCCGGTCCGACGGCGGGTGCTCAGGTCGTATGCGCACCCGGAACTGTCCCTGGGGGGAAGTGCGTGCGCGTGGAAAAGTGGCGGGAAGACGCCCAACCCGGAGAGCTCGAGGACGCGACGGCGTCCGAGGAGCGACCGGACAACGCCGAAGACGGGAAGTCCGCGGAGGCCGACTCGATCGAGGACCGCTGGGCCCGCATCGGAGTCTTCCCCACCGTCACCAACACGCCCCCGCGCGGCCCCGCCCGGAACGAGGATCACACCGTGTTCCTGCGCAGGGACGCCCTGCGCGGTGACCAGGTGCACAGCCCCCGCGATCAGGGAGCCGCCGCCACGCCGCCGCGCGGCGCGCAGGCGGACAGCCCGCGCGACGCGGACCGTTCCGCCCGCCCCCGAGGGGAGGCCGCGGGCGCCCCGCGCGACGCGGCTGCCGTCCTGGGTCCGCGCGGCGAGCGGACGCCCGGCCCGTGGAACGCGGACCGGACGGCACGACTGCTGAGCGACCGCGCGCAAGCGGGCGTGCCCGCCGATCTCCACGGAAGTCACCCGGCCGAGCCGCCCGTCGGGCACGTGTCCAACCCCAGGAGCACGAACAGGGCCGCGGGCCCGCGCGGCGAGCACGCGGACAGCCCGTCGGTCTCGCGGAGCGACCGCGCGGACGGCCGACGGGACGCCGGTGGTGTCCCGTACGCCAACGGTGGACGCCCGCCCGGCACGAACCGGGCCGCGGGCCCGCGCGCCGAGCGCATGGATGCCCCGGGGGACGCCGGCCGGAGCGCGGCCCCGTTCCGCAGGGAGCCCGTGGACGCCCCGCGTGGCGTGGACGGCGTAACGACACCGCGTGGCGAGTGGGGCGGCGGCCCGCGCGGTGACGGAGTGAAGGGCGTGGCGGGTCCGCGGGGTGCGGAGCCCGCCGCCGGGTTCCGTGGTGAGCCCGCGGACGGTCCGCCGGACATGGAGCGCACCACGGTGCTGCGCCGTCCCGCCGCCCCGGTGAAGAGCCCTTGGCCGACTTCTGCGGCGGGCGTGGCCGCCGGTGCCTCCCTCCGGGACCCGTGGCAGGAGGAGCCCGCCGGTGAGGCCGCCGCGGCCACGCACGATCCGCACGAGGTGACCGTCCAGCTCGACGCCGTACAGTTCGGGGACGGCGTGCTGCGCGGGGCCCCCGCCACTCCGAAGAGCGGGGCCCCGGACGGCGCCGACGGGCCCGTGTTCGTCGACGAGTCCGGCCGCCGCAGCCGCAGATACCGCCGTATCGGCATGGCCGTCGGTCTCGCCTGCGCCGGCTACGCCGCCGTCCTCGTCGCCACGCTGCTGTCCGGCAACTCCGACGCTCCCTGGCTGCCCGTGCCCGGACAGCAGCAGGGGGAGCGGCCCGCGGGGAAGGTCGAGACCTCCCCGGGGGCCGGCGAGACGGACGCCACTCCCGGCGCCGGCACCAGCCTCCTCCCGGGAGGCTCCCCGAGCGCCGGCGCACCCACCGTGCCCGAGCCCGGCGTCAGCATCCCCGCACCCGGCGCGACCGCCGGCCAGGACAAGCCCGGTTCGACCGCCGACCCGGAGCCGACCGCGACCCAGAAGACCCGGAATCCGGGCTCCGGTGACACCTCCACGTCGGAAGCCCCCGTGGAAACGCCGACCACCCCGCCGGCGGACCCGACCTCGCCGGCCGACGATCCCGATCCGGAGACGACCGCGCCCACGGGTGGCGGCGACGGCGGCACCGGTGTCGACACCGCGGCGGACACCGTCGCCGGCGGCAACGACGCCCAGCCGGTCGCCGCAGAGAACCCCGGGGCCGAGCCGGAACGTCCCGCCACGTCCGCCGCACCGTCCCCGGAGAACGTCCTGTGATGGCATCCCGAACCCGCCGTCGCCGTGTGCCTCTGCGTCTGCTGCTGCCGCTGCTCTTCCTCGTCGCCCTGATGGCGATGCTCATGCTGCGCGGCTACGTGCACAGCGAAATCCTCGCCGACCACCGCGTCCAGCCCGGGACCGCGGCCGACCGGGTGCCGGACAAGATCCTGGAGGGCGGCCCGGTCATCGACACCCGGGGCGGCCGCGCGGAGACCCTGCGCGTGCCCGACCGGCACGTCGTCCTCACCTTCGACGACGGCCCCGACCCGGTGTGGACCCCCAAGGTCCTGGACGTGCTGGAGAAGCACGACGCGCACGCCGTCTTCTTCGTCACCGGGACAATGGCCTCCCGCTACCCCGACCTCGTCCGCCGCATGGTCGCGGAGGGCCACGAGATCGGTCTGCACACCTTCAACCACCCCGACCTCTCCCTGCAGTCGAAGGACCGCATCGACTGGGAGCTGTCCCAGAACCAGCTCGCCATCACGGGCGCCGCGGGCATCCGCACCTCCCTCTTCCGGCCGCCGTACTCCTCCCAGGCCGGCGCCATGGACAACGCCTCCTGGCCGGTCACCCAGTACATCGGCGACCGCGGCTACATCACCGTCGTCAACACCGCCGACAGCGAGGACTGGCGCAAGCCGGGCGTCGACGAGATCATCCGCCGCGCCACGCCCAAGGACGGCAAGGGCGGCATCGTCCTGATGCACGACTCCGGCGGCGACCGCCACCAGACCGTGCGGGCGCTGGACCGGATGATGCCCGACCTGAAGGCCAAGGGCTACGCGTTCGACAACCTCACCGAGGCCCTGGAGGCGCCCAGCGCGCACTCCCCGGTGACCGGCGTCGAGCTGTGGAAGGGCAAGGCCTGGGTCTTCCTCGTCCAGGCCTCCGACAACATCACCGGTGTCCTCGTGGTCGGTCTCGCGATCATCGGCTTCCTGGTCATCGGCCGCTTCGTGCTGATGCTCGTCCTGTCGGCCGCGCACGCCCGCAAGGTGCGCCGCAAGGGCTTCGCCTGGGGACCGCCGATCACCGAACCGGTGACGGTGCTGGTGCCGGCGTACAACGAGGCCAAGTGCATCGAGGACACGGTGCGTTCCCTCGTCGAGAGCGACCACCCCATCGAGGTCATCGTCATCGACGACGGCTCCAGTGACGGCACCGCGCGGATCGTGGAGTCGCTGGGCCTGCCGGGCGTCCGGGTGGTCCGCCAGCTCAACGCGGGCAAGCCCGCCGCCCTCAACCGCGGTGTGGCCAACGCCCGCTGCGACATCATCGTGATGATGGACGGCGACACCGTCTTCGAGCCGACCACCGTCCGCGAACTGGTGCAGCCCTTCGGCGACCCGCGCGTCGGCGCCGTCGCGGGCAACGCCAAGGTCGCGAACAAGGACAAGCTGATCGGCACCTGGCAGCACATCGAGTACGTGATGGGCTTCAACCTCGACCGCCGTATGTACGACGTCCTGCGCTGCATGCCCACCATCCCCGGCGCCGTCGGCGCGTTCCGCCGTTCCGCGCTGGAGCGGGTCGGCGGCATGAGCGACGACACGCTCGCCGAGGACACCGACATCACCATGGCCATCCACCGCGACGGCTGGAAGGTGGTCTACGCGGAGAACGCCCGCGCGTGGACCGAGGCCCCCGAGTCGGTGCAGCAGCTGTGGTCCCAGCGCTACCGCTGGTCCTACGGAACCATGCAGGCGATCTGGAAGCACCGCCGCGCGGTGATCGACCGGGGTCCCTCGGGCCGCTTCGGCCGGGTCGGACTCCCGCTGGTCTCCCTCTTCATGGTGCTGGCCCCGCTGCTCGCCCCGCTCATCGACGTGTTCCTCATCTACGGCCTGGTCTTCGGCCCGACCCGCGCGACGATCCTGGCCTGGTTCGGCGTCCTCGCCATCCAGGCGGCCTGCGCGGCCTACTCCTTCGCCCTCGACAAGGAGAAGCTCACCCCGCTGCTGTCGCTGCCCCTGCAGCAGATCCTCTACCGGCAGCTGATGTACGTCGTGCTGCTCCAGTCCTGGATCACGGCGCTCACCGGCGGACGGCTGCGCTGGCAGAAGCTGCGGCGCAAGGGCGGCATCTCGGCCCCGCCGGGAGCCTCCGCCCAGCAGCCGCGGGCCATGGGCGGCAGCCCGGTGGCGTAGGTCCCGCTCGTCACATTCCCGCCTCCCCGGCGACGCACCAGGAAGACCCACGACGTGACCGCACCTCTCCTGCCGGCCGGCCCGAACGCGACGGACTTGACGGAAGCGACGAACGGGGCGGACGGATCGAACGCCCCGTCCGCCCCGTCCGCCCCGTCCGCCCCCTCCCGCCCGGCACCGTCCGAACCGGCCGTCCGCCCACCTGCCCGGGACCGCTACTTCGACCTGCTCCGCGCGGTCGCCCTGTTCCGTGTCGTCCTCTACCACCTGGTCGGCTGGGCCTGGCTGCCCGTCGTCTTCCCGTCCATGGGCGTGATGTTCGCCCTGGCGGGCAACCTGATGGCCCGCTCCCTGAAGCGCCCCGCCGTCCAGGTCGTACGCGGCAGGATGCGCCGGCTGCTGCCCCCGCTGTGGCTGCTCGGCGCGATCGGCGTGGCGGGCATGCTCGCCCAGGGCTGGAGCCCCGACGACGACGGCCACCCCGGCTGGTGGTTCCTCCACCTCACCTTCTGGGTGCTGCCGCTGAGCGACCCGCCCTACGCCGAGGGCGTCGCCGGGATCGAGGGCCTGCTCGGCGAGGACTGGGCCGCCGAACTCGCGGGCCCGCTCTGGTACATCCGCGCCTACCTCTGGTTCGTCCTGCTCTCCCCGTACCTCCTCAAGCTGCTGCGCGCTCTGCCGTGGCCGACGATCGCCGCGCCGCTGGTCCTGTCGGCGGTCCTGGAGTTCGGCTGGCTCGCCCTGCCCAGCGAGCGGATCGACTCGGCGCTCACCGACTTCAGCACCTTCGGCGCCTGCTGGATCCTCGGCATGGCCCACCAGCAGGGCGTGCTCAAGCGCCTCCCGCGGTACGTCGTGCCGTCGCTCGCGCCGATCGTCGCCGCCTTCGGCCTCTGGTACGCCTTCCACCAGGGCTTCAGCACCGGACACGACCTCGACTCCATCCCCTTCGCGCAGGCCGTGTGGTCGTTCGCGACGGTTCTCCTGCTGCTGCACATCAGCCCCTCGTGGGCCGAGTGGCCGCGCCGGCTGCGCCGCTGGGTCCGCCCGATCACCCTGCTCAACTCCCGCGCGGTGACGATCTACCTGTGGCACAACGTGTGCATCCTGGTCGCCGCCACGCTCTACGACCGGCTGTGGGGCTTCGAGACCCTGGAGCTCAACGTGCCCTGGCTGCTGGAGAGTCCCTGGCCGGTCCTGGTCCTGGCGTGGATCCTGATCTCCGGCTGTGTGCTGGCCTTCGGCTGGGTGGAGGACCTCGCGGCCAAGCGTCGGCCCCGGCTGTGGCCGGACGGCCCAACAGGCGGCCGCGGTGCCGGCCACGGCGGCGGCAAGCGTCGGGCCCGGCCGCGAGCGCGGGCCTGAGCCACCCGCCGGTGCCCGCGCCGGGTTGCCGCCATCGACTTCACCAGCCTCCGGCGCCGTATGTCCGGCCGGCGGCCCGGACCCGTAGGGCCGAACCGTCCCGCCGCGTACGGCACTCCGCCCGCCCCGCGCAGTACGGCACTCCGTCCCGGGCACCCTGATCTGACCTTCAGCACCACCCCTCGTACGGGACTGTGAATCGTTCGGCTCTGGCCCGTAGTGGGTGGTGACGTCGGGTAGCCGTCAGGGCAGGAGAATGCGGTGGCGGAGGAGGTCGAATCCGGCGCGTCCGTGCATCTGTCTCATGATCCTCTTGGTGCGAGTGTTGACGCCCTCGGTGCGGCCGTTGTGGTACGGCAGGGTGAGGCCGGCGTTGACGGCGGCCCGGTCGATTTCGAGGCCGTTGGTGAAACTGCGCAGGTGGGGCAGTGCGGCAGCGCGGGCAGTGGCGATCCACTCGATGAGTTTGATGTCGTTGCCCTCGGCCGGTTTCAGCAGGGCGGCGAAACCGCGTATGAGACCGGCGAGCGTGGTCATTTCCGGGCAGGCCGCGGCGATCTTCTCCAGCGGGGTCGTTTCCTTCGGGCGCAGCTTCTCGGGGTCGGTGAGCAGGAGCCGGCTGGCATGGCGCGGGGTGGTGACGGGGCGGTCGCCTTCGGCGCGGCCCTGGTTGAGGTACATCAGCCACGGTCGGACTCGACGTGGCCGAGCAGGATGTTCCACGGCGGAGAGCGAGAGCCCTGCACTCACGTCCAGTCCCAGCGCGGTGAGGTAAGCAACTCACCTCCCGCAACGCCCCGCCCAGGCTCCCCCTGGGCGGCTGCGGTAACAGAACGTCCTGGCCATCTGTCCGGCCATCACGTCACGCCCGTCGGCCTGTTGGCGCAGCGCGGTTTCGCTCAGGATGAGCCTCATCGGTAGCGGATCGGTCGTCCGTGTCAGCAGCGCCTGTCGGTCGGCCCTCAGTCGCACCCGGGCCTCGCTCTCTTCCTCGCTCAGTGCGCCCGGACCCGCTTTTCCAAGGAAGCGGGTCCGGGCGTTTGGGGTCGGCAGGTCAGCCGATGGCGATGCGGGTTTTCCAGTGACTGTTCTGTCCGATGATCTCTGTGCCGGATCCGGACAGAACGGTCTTGCTCCCTGCATAGAAGCGTACGGATCCGTCGGAGCGTACGGCCCAGATGTCGGGTATGGCGTCGCCGTTGGCATCGGGGGTTCCGATCAGCAGCGGAATGCTGGTGCTGGACCAGCCGGAGGAACCGTAGACGGCGTCAACGCCGTCGGCGGAGTTGGCGCCGGAGGCCAGGGAGGTCAGGTCGGTTCCGCCGCCGGCGGCCCTGATGCCCTTGCGGAAGAGGAGCCGGCTTGAGACGTCGGTGCGGAAGACCAGATCCGTCACCCCGTCGCCGCTGACGTCGGCCACGGTGACGATGTCGCGGTCGGCCCAGGGCGTGGAGGACAGCCGGATCGCCTTGTCGATGGTGGCGCCGTGGTAGCCGGTGAAGGCCCAGATCTCCTCGCCCACGGTGGCGAAGAAGTCCGTGCGGCCGTCTCCGGTGGCGTCGCCCGCGGAGACGATCTGGGTGAGGGAGGCGGGGCTGGGTGCGTTGGAGGGCAGGAGGATCTCGATCCGGCGGTCGATGTTGACCGCGCCGTAGCCGTCGCCGGGGTAGACCCAGAGCTTGCCGCCGACGCGGACGACCAGGTCCTGGAGGCCGTCACCGCCGTAGATGTCGCCGTTGTGGGTGATCAGGGAGTCCTTGAAGTGACCGGAGGGTGCGGCGACGAACGGTGGAAGACCGTCCTGGGAGCCCGGGTCCTTGGCGGGATTGGCACGGTAGGCGCCGGACATGGAGTAGTCGAGGTCACCGCTGGCGCGGGCGAGGTCGGGTGTGGCCTGGGACGGGTAGAGAGCGAGATTTCCCCCAACGGTCACGGCCATGAGGTCGGCGAGGCCGTCGCCCGTGAAGTCGCCGGGGCTGTCGGCTTCGTCGCGCGGGCTGACGTAGAAGAAGTAGAGGGCCGGGTCGGAGGGGTTGCCCGCCGAGTCGACAGCACGGATGTACAGGACGTTGGGGCCGGCTGTCGGGGGCTTGGCGTCGGCGATGGTCGTCGGGGTGGTGACGGCCGTTCCGGCGGTACGGCTCTTGGAGAAGTTGTAGTTGGCACCGTTGAAGGAGTACTCGAAGCGGACAGTGTCGGTGGAGCCGGCGTAGACGGTGAAGGAGCCCGCCGTACCGAACTTCAGCTTCGACCAGTTGGCGTCCTCGGCGTCGTTCCCGAAGCCGTTCTCCGCGCCGTCTGCGTTGGGGAAGTCGGTGGAGGTGACTTTGGGGCGCTTGGGCGGGGCGGTGTCCAGGATGAACCGGCAGGGCGTTTTGGCCGGCGAGTAGCCGGAAGTGGCGCCCTTGTCGTCGATGCCGCGGACCCGCCAGGAGTAGAGGGTGCCGTTGGTCAGTTTGCTGGTGGAGAAGGCGGGTGTGGAGCGCAGGGCGTCGCCGCCGTCACTGCCGGTGGAAACCTTGCCCGTGGAGCCGAGTATGTCGCCGGTGGAGCCCCATTTGCCGGTGGGCCAGAGGTCGAAGTCCAGGTAGTCGAGGTTGTTGTCCTTGTCTTTCCCTCGCGCGGTGAAGGTGACGCTGCCCGTGCCCATCCGGACGTACGGCTCGGTGGTGGTGCACTTGGCGTCGGGGGACAGGTCGAGGTTGGTGGGGGACGAAGGGCGACGGTTGTAGACGAGTTCGAGTGCCGGTCCGTTGTCGCCGTTGGCCTGGAACTTCTTCCAGGAGTACTGGGATTTCTCGTTTCGGGCACGCAGACCGAAGGTGATTTTGGAGCGGCCGAGGTCGGCGTAGTTCTGTGCGGCCTTCTTCACGTCGAAGGTCTCGTAGGCGTCGCGGCAGCCGGATTTGTAGCCGTGTGCGAAGCTGCGGGTCTGCAACTTGTTGCCGTCGGTGAGTTTCGGGGCGTTCTTCCAGTTGGTCTTCTTGCTGATCGCTCCGGTGACGTGGACGCTCATCGAGCGGGCGCTGCAGGACCAGGAGTACGTTTCCAGGAGGCGCAGCTTGGCGCTGCTGATCTTCGCGCCCTTGAGGTTCTTGTCGAAGTCCATGTTGAAGAAGGAACGCGAAGTGCCCCAGGTGTCGGACTCGAAGCCGACCCGGGCCTCGTGGGTGCCGCCCTTGTTGAAGCCCTTGCCGTTGTAGAAGGTGGCGTTGGGGTGCCGGCTGTAGGCGGTCGTCCAGTTGTCCATGTGCTTGGTGACGGACGGGTCGATGAAGACCGGGTAGGTCGTTTCCGGAGCGTTGAGGAAGTTCAGGTCCGGGGTGATGACCCAGTTGTCGTCCGAGAGGTCGGACTCCACGGTGTTGCCCAGGGAGTCCGGGGATGGTCCGTCGAGCAGTGGGAGCGAGAGGGTTGCCGCTGGTCCGCTCTGCGAGGGGTCTGGGGTGGGTTCGGCGGGAGCGGTGGGTGTGGCGGTCTCCGAGGGGATGACTTCTGGGTCGTCAGTGGGGGTGGGCAGGCTCGGGGCTTCGGATTCCCGGTCGGTCTGCTCGTCCGACTCGGCGTCGTTCGTCGCCTCCTCGGCCGGCACCGCTTCCGGTGTCCAGGACGTCGAGTTGCTGGGCTCAGGGCTCTCCGAGCCGGTCGGCTGGGCAGTGGCTCCGACCTGTCCGTCGGTGATGGCGGGCTGGCCGGTGGAGTCCCACATCAGCGGGGTGCCAGAGCTGGCCACTTCGTTGCCGTAGAAGGTTTCGGCGGTGAGGACGCCGGACAGTGGGTCGAGGCGGAAGGTCAGGTCTTGGGAGGTGATGCCGTACGAGAGCTGCTGCACCAGCGGGTTGGCTGCGGCCGCCCGGTTCTTCAGGACGAGGAGCTGGGCGAAGCCGTCGTTGTCCGCTGTGAGGACCAGGTCGGCGCCGGGGAAGATCTCCGGGTACAGGGCGCGCGAGCCGTCGATGATGGGGGCCGGGACCGGTCCCGGCCAGGTGAGCTGGATGGCGTACTCACCGGCATCGCCCACATAAAGCGTGACAAGATCGCTCGCTCCGGCCCCGGCGGGAGCGTCTTTTACCAGTGACACACGCTGGCCCCCGGCCCGGGAGGCCCGCTCCGGGTCCTGCTTCTTGCCTGATCCCGCGGTGAACACCATCCGGGCGCTGGTGGCCGTGGTCTCCCAGCCGGCCTTGCTGCGCCGCAGATCCGTGTCGATCGCGCGCCATTCGCCGTCCTTGCGGACCCGGATCGGTGAGGCGTGGAACCTTTTGGCGAGCTGGCCGTCGGGACGGGCCCAGGTGGTGGAGCGCTCGGTGCGGTCCGCGGTGACCTCGACCTGCTTGCCCGTGCGGGCGGCTTGGACGAAGGCGGCGCTCTCGGTGACCGCCTTCGCCCGCTGGGGTTCGGTCTGCTGTTGTCCGTCGGAGCGCGTGTACCCGGCGTAAGCGATGCCGGTCGCTGCGACCGCCGTGGCGAGGGCGAACGCCAGGGTGCGGCGTCCGGGCCTGCGTGGCTGAGTGGTTGGCATCGTGAGAGGTCCCTTTCCCCATGCCCGGCACACGGATCGACGTGTGCGGGGCTCCTCCGGAACGATGTGGCCGGCCATGGCGAAGCGGACCGTTCCGTACGGGGGCGCGGGCATGGCAGGGCGAGCTGATGATGACTCATGAGCTGCCTGTCGTCACCCTGTGAATTCTCACGCCAGAAACTCGGGGCGGGCGATTTCCGTTTCTCCGGGGACCGCCCGGCTGAGGCTGATGAGTGTCCACCCGTCCCGAGAGAGGTCTCATATCAGCACGAAGTGCCCCATGGCCTCAGGTATTTGAGTGTCCATCAGATGTTATCGGGCGAAATTGGACCCACGTCGGAATGTATTCCTCCTCGGAGGGGTGCCACCCGATCGATGCCCTCTGCGAGTGATTCTCTCGTTACGTGGCGTGACAATGATCACTAGTGGTCTGAACCTCTAGCGTTTCTTCACATCGCTCTCACAGAATTCGCCCGATCTGTTTCGTCCTGCGCGAGGTCCGTTTCCGGCCCCGCTCCAAGTGGTCCGGGGGGACCCTCCGTGTTCGGTCGAACTCGCCTTTCCCGAAGCCTGCGCGTGCGCAGAGCGGTTGTCGCCGCAGCTGGTGCCGCCGTGCTCACCGGTCTGCTGCCCACGGCGGCGATGGCTGTGCCGCCGGTTCCGCCGGCCGACGAACCGGGGCGCGAGGCCCTGACTCTCGAGTCGCTCGCCAAAGTCGTCCCTGCCGACGGCGCCCCGGTCAACCAGGACGTCGAGAGCCTGAAGACCGATGTTCCGCAGGACATGGAGGCGGCGCCGCCCGGTACCGACACTCCGCTTCCCGCGTCCACCACAACGGTCACGTTTCCGTCCAGTACCGCACGGAGCTTGTCCGCCGCCGTCGAGTCCCAGTCGCTGGACCAGGTCCCGGTCACGCTCGCCCCGGCCGAGGGGCAGCCCACCCCCACCGGTGCGTGGGGCGTGAGCGTGGACGCCCGCACCGAAGTCACCACGCAGGGCGTGGACGGTGCGGTCATCCGCGTCGACCCGCCGGACACGGGCGCGGTGCCGGTCTCGCTCTCTCTGAACTACGGCACCTTCGAGAACCTCTACGGCGCCGACTGGGGCTCCCGTCTGCGTCTGGTCCAGTTCCCGGCGTGCTACCTGACCACCCCCGATGTCGAGGAGTGCCAGGCATACACGGAGCTGGAGACGGTCAACGACCCGGACGCCAACACAGTCTCCGCGACCATCGACCCGGCCGCCGACGACACTGTCGCCACGGCGTCCGAAGGCCCCTCCACGCATTCGGCGGGCTCTCGCCTGCTGGGCGCGGAAGGCAGCGGAGACTCCACCGTGATCGGCGCGGTCGATTCCGGGGCCGGTCCCGGCGGCTCGTTCAAGGCGACCCCCCTTGCCTCGACCGGCTCCTGGTCGCATGCCGGCAGCTCCGGCGCCTTCGTGTGGTCCTACCCGCTGACCGTTCCAGCGCCCCCGGCCGGCCCCATTCCGAAGGTCGCGCTCACCTACAACTCGCAGTCCGTGGACGGCCGCACCGCTGTCTCCTCCCCTCAGGCCTCATGGATCGGCGAGGGTTGGGACTACGACCCCGGCCGCATCGAGCGCCGCTACCGCAGTTGCAAGGACGACCGGAAGACCCTTGATGCCGGCGCCCCCAACAACACCGCCAAGGCCAATAAGACCTCCGACCTGTGCTGGGTCTCGCACAATGCGGTGATGTCCCTCGCCGGCCGGACCACCGAGCTGGTCCGCGTCGGAACCACCGACAGCTACCGCCTGGCGTCCGACGACGGTACCCGGGTCACGCTCAAGACCGGTGCGGCGAACGGCGATAACGACGGCGAGTACTGGGAGGTGACCACCACCGACGGAACCGTCTACACCTTTGGCCGTCACGAGGTCGGCGGTGGCCACGCCAACACCAACTCGGTCTCCACGGTTCCCGTCTTCGGCAACCATCCCGGCGAGCCCTGCCATGCAACCGCCTTCGCCGACTCCCGCTGCGGCGCGGGCAAACAGCAGGCCTGGCGCTGGGGCCTGGACAAGATCACGGATGTTCACGGCAACGTGATGGTCGTCAACTGGAAGCAGGAGACGAACTACTACGCCGTCCGGGACAAGCGCAAGACCCCGGAAGCCTACGAGCGCTTCGCCTACCCCACCACCATCGACTACGGAATGCGCTCGGACGACCTGTCCACGCCTTCCGCGCAGGTCAGCTTCGGCGTCAAGCAGCGCTGCCTGAAGTCCGCCACCGCCTGTGACGCTGCGAACTTCGCCAAGACCGATGACCCCGGTGCCTACCGCCCCTGGTGGGACACCCCCGGCAACCTCAACTGCACATCAACGTCCAAGCTCTGCCCCGGCTTCCCGTCCTTCTGGACGCAGATGCGCCTGGACACCATCACCACCCTCGGTGCCCGCCCCGGCGTGACCGGCCTGGGCAGGGTCGATGTCTACGCCCTCCACCAGTCGTTTCCCGACAACTGGTACGACACCTCCCCGGGACTCTGGCTCAACTCGATCACCCGCACCGGATACGGCCCCGGCGACACCACGGGCACCATCCAGTCCAAGGACGGCGTGAGCTTCGCCGAGTACCGCGTCGGCTCCTCCTCTCCGCTCCAGTCCCGCCTGCGTGACCGTCAGCTCCCCAACCTCGTCCGCACCGGCCCCAAGGACCAGCGTCCCGCTTTCACCCGCCCTCGCATCGGCACCGTCGCCACCGAGGCCGGCGCCGACATCGAGGTCGAGTACACCGGCGGCTGCGCCACCCCGCCGTCCGAGGACAAGGAGAAGGCGAACGGAACCTGCTACCCGGTCCGCTGGTCCCCGGACGGCGACGAGCGGACCCCGCCCAAGCAGTGGTTCAACAAGTACGTCGTCGCCTCCGTCGTGGAGACCGACAAGGTCACCAACCACGGCGTGCCGATCGTCACCAAGTACAAGTACACAGGCCCGGCCTGGGCCAAGTCCGACGACGAGTTCCAGCGACCCGCCCTGCGCACGTACAGCGACTGGCAGGGATACCGCCAGGTCTCCGTGGCCAAGGGCAGCAAGACCACTTCCAGCAAGACCGGCAACGACGACCCGCAGTCGCAGTCGTACTCCGAGACGCGCTACTTCCTCGGCACCGGCGGCGAGGTCAAGGACACCACCGGCACCCACACCCTGGTCAGCGACGACGCCCGCCAGTACGCGGGCCTGGCCGCCGAGGTCCTCACCTACAAGGACTCGAACAAGCAACTCCTCCAGCGCACCCTGAACTTCCCCTGGTCCAAGCAGACCGCCTCCCGCGCCCGGGAGGCAGAGGACGGCTCGGCCATGGAACCGCTCCTCGCCCACCGCGTCGGCATCAAGCGCACCGACGACATCCAGTCCCTCGACGAGGGATGGCAGTCCAAGCGCACCCTCACCACCGTCGACGACACCTACGGCCTGGCCACCGAGGTCGAGAGCTTCGTCGTCAAGCCCGACGGCACCGGCGGTGAAACACTCTCCGAGCAGGAGTGCACCCGCAACACCTACGTCCACAACACCGACGCGCACCTGATCGGCCTGATCTCCCAGAGCCGGACGATCGCCGTCCCCTGCGATCGATACGACGGCGCGAACTACGCCACGCACCTGCTGAAATCGGTCCGCACCAGCTACGACACCCTCACCTACGCCGCCACCCCGCTCAAGGGCCTGCCCACCACCGTCGCCGAATCCAACGGGGCGGGCGACGCACACAGCGTCATCACCACTACCACGTACGATCCGCTCGGCCGTATCCGCAAGGTCACCAGGCCGGATCAGGGCACCACCGAGAACGTCTACACGCCTGCCGACACCGGAGGCCCGCTCACCGGCCTCAAGACCGTCAACGCCCTCGGACACGCCACCACGACCACGTTCGACCCCGGCCGCTCCCTCCCCCTCACCATCACCGACCCCAACGGCCGCGTGACCCGGCACGAGTACGACGACCTCGGCCGCCTGGTCAAGGGCTGGTCCCCCATCCGCTCCAGCGGCACCCAGACCCCCGACGTCCAGATCAGCTACCAACAGGCCACCGCCACCCCCTCCAGGACCAGCCCTGCTGCCGTCACCACCAAGACGATCAAGGACGACGGCAGCTACGCCTCCTCGGTCACCATCTACGACGGCCTGCTCCGCCCGGTCCAGACCCAGAACGAGGCCCACGGCCCCGGCCGCATCATCACCGACACCTCCTACGACGACCACGGCCGGCCCAGCATCGTCACCAGCGGCTACCTCGCCGCAGGCCAGCCGACCACAGCACTGTTCGCACCCAAGTCCACGACACTCATCCCCAGTTACGTAAAGACCCAGTACGACGGCACGGGCCGCACCGTCCGTCAAGCGACCTACCACGACGGCGACTTCCAGCACGAGACCTTCACGTCGTACGGGCCGAACACCGTGCACGTGGACCCCCCGGGCAACACCGCTCCGGCAACGTGGACCACCACCGATGCCCTCGGCCGGGTCACCGAGATCGAGCAGTACACCGACGCCGACCAGTCCACCACCCGATCGACCCGCTACGCCTACGACATCCGCGGCAACCGCTCGGAAGTCATCGACCCGGCCGGCAACAAGTGGACGTACAAGTACGACGTACGCAGCCGCATGGTCGAGGCCACCGACCCGGACACCGGCACCACCAAAACGACCGCGTACGACGGCGCCGACCGTCCCCTCACCACCGTCGACGCCAACGGCAAGTCCCTGCACACGACCTACGACGTGCTCGGACGCGTGACGGCTGTCCGCGAGGGTTCAGCCATGGCCGGCCCGATCAAGACCTTCACCTTCGACGCCGTCGGCGCCCTCGGCCTGCCGGTCGCCTCGACCCGCCACAGCGCGGACGGCGACTACGCCACCAAGATCACCGGCTACACCACCGACTACCAGCCCACCGGGCAGGACATCACCATCCCCGCCAACACCAAGACCACCGGGCTCTCAGGCACCTACAGCTACACCTACAGCTACACGCCGACCGGCAAGCCCCTCTCGGTGACCTACCCGTCAAAGGGCGGCATCTCCTCCGAGAAGGTGATCACCCGCTACAACGAGGACGGCCTGCCCGAGTCCACGTCCGGCTTTGACTGGTACACCGCCGACGTCACCTACTCCCCGTTCGGCGAAGCCCTCCGCACCGTCTCCGGCTCCCAGCCCTACCGCGTGTGGACCACCAACTTCATCGACCCGCGCACCGGCCGCCTCCAGCGCACCGTCGCCGACCGCGAGACCGCTTCACCCCACCGCATCACCGACAGCTACTACTCCTACGACGCCTCCGGCACCATCACATCGAACTCCCGCAAGCTGAGCGAAGCCTCAGGCTCCACCTGGGACACGCAGTGCTACACCTACGACGCCCTCGGTGAACTCGTCCACGCCTGGACCTCCACCATCGCCCCCACTGGCACAGGCAACGGCTGCAAGACCGCCAACGGTGCCACCTTTGGCTACCGCACCGACTACGCCACCGCGTCCGGCCCCGTCGCGGACGCCCCGAACGCGGCCAACGACACCTCCAGCCCGGACGCCTCGCTGACCAGCACGCTCGCCGCAGCCGCCCCGGCCGCCGGCACGGTGGCGACGTCCGCCACCGCCTACCGGCAGGCGTTCACCTACGACTGGATCGGCAACCGCTCCACCCTCACCGCGCACAACGTCACCGACCCCGCCAAGAACATCACCTATCAATCCGGCTACGGCACCACCGCCGGAAACGGCGCCACCGAACCGGTTACCACTCAGCCCCACACCCTGGCCTGGGTCTCCACCACCCCCATCGGCTCCGGCAGCGCCTACACCTACGACACGGCCGGCAACACCACCAAGCGCGACCTCGCCAACGACACCCAGAGTTTCACCTGGACCACCGAGAACAAGCCGGCCACCGTGACCACCGGCGCCACCACCGTCAACTACACCTACGACACCGGCGGCCAACGCCTCCTGGAGAACTCCAGCGAAGGCTCCACCCTTTACCTTCCCGGCGGCGAACTCACCACCGACGCCACCGGAAAGATCACCAAGGCGACCCGCAACTACGCCCTTCCCGGCGCCCCCACAGTCGTCCGCACCTCAAACGGCACCAGCACCGGACACACCCTCAACATCCAGCTCGCCGACCATCTGGGTACCGCCAACACCACCATCCAGATGGCCGCCAACCAGCCAGTGACCAGGCGAGCCTTCAAGCCCTTCGGCGAGGCCCGCGGCCCCAAGCCGGCCTCCTGGCCGGACAGGCGCAGCTACCTGGGCGTCGGCATCGACGACACCGCCACCGGACTGACACACATCGGCGCACGCGAGTACGACCAGGCCAATGGCCGCTTCATCAGCGCGGATCCGCTGCTGGACATCACGGACCCGTTGCAGATGAACGGCTACTCCTACGCCAAGAACAGCCCCATCAGCACCAGCGACCCCGACGGCCTGAAGCCGGCCACCGATTGCTACAGGGGCTGCCAGGACCGCAATAGCACCTATCGGGACTGGATGGTCCCGGACGGTAACGGAGGCTGGTCTTACCGTCACGAAACCTCCGTTTACACCTATGACGTAGTGGGCGACCTCCACAGCGTCACCCGATTCGGCAGCAGCAATCCGCTGAGCACAACGACCGTCGTCAAGCCATACGACCTGAAGGCCCAGAAGAGCGCACTCAAATTCGTGGGCTCCCTCGTCATCCCTGACGTTGAGTCATGGAAGAAGACGTTGACCGGAGAGGGAAACGGCTGGGACTACTTTGGCGTCGTCTCGGACCTCCCCTTCGCGAAGGTCACGAAGCTGGTACCCGATTCGGTCAAGAAAAAGGGTAAAGAGGCCATCGAAAAATGGCTCAAGAAGAATCCAGAATGCAATAAGTGCTTCCTTGCCGGCACCCAAGTCCTCATGGCCGACGGCAAGACCAAGGAAATCGAAAAAATCAAGGTCGGCGACGAGGTTGTTGCTACCGACCCGGAAACCGGGGAGACCCGCCTCCGGAAGGTCACCCGCCTGATCGTCACCGAACACGACAAGCACTTCAACGAACTGACCATCAAAACACCCGACGGACCCGAGAAGCTCACCGCTACACACGAACACCCCTTCTGGGTTCCCGAGATCGGCGACTGGGTCGAAGCCCGCAACCTCGCCGCCGGAATGACCCTCAGAACCCCCGACGGCACCACCGTCCGCATCATCAGCAACCGGGCATACACCAAACACGCTCGGACGTACAACCTCACCGTCGACGACCTGCACACGTACTATGTGCTGGCGGGGCAGACTCCGGTCCTGGTTCATAACTCAGGTCCTGGGTGCGGATCCGTATGGATCGATTCGAACAGGGTGCCTCATCATTTCAAACATGCTGCCGACTTCGGGGTCACTGCGAAGGAGAGCAAAGCGAGCAAGCAAGCATTCGTGAACGCCTTGGAAGGCTTCGTTAAGGATCCAGGGAACGTTCAAATCGCGGGAACGTATCGCGGGACGCCTGCCCGGCACTACGTGGATCTCAACACCGGGCGTCACGTCTCGGTGGACATCGAATCCGGCGAGATGCTTGGTGCCTGGAAATCGGATGTGACTTCAGACCAGTTCTGGTACCTGACCATGCAAGGGAAGCTGTAAATGGCCACGTTGGAGCCCTTTTTGGTACTCGCGGAGGCTGTATCGGAAGGGAGAATCTCTCCTTCAGAGTTCTCTCTTGTCTGCCTTCCCCTGTACAAGGGGTACGGCGGCCCGTATCCGACAGCCGAGCAATATGAGGCGGCGACAGAACTCTTCTATGTCGCGCACGACTACGACTCAGCTGGCATCGGTATGCCTGACCTGCTGAATGATGACCAGGTTCGACTGAAGGCGGCTGATATCGCCCGTAGAATGCACGTGCTCCTGCAGTAGCCACATTCGAACAAGTCGCTTTGGCAGAGGAATGGGTGGGTCCCTCGGCTCGGAGGCCGAGGGACCCACCCATGGTCGTTTGAGGGACTGTAAAACGATCGGTGTAACTCCTGATCAAGGAAGATGCATCGATGACCAGCGACAACGTGACCGAGGCCGAGTCCGTCAAGGCCGCTGA
>NZ_JBVIIM010000042.1:0-51923 GCF_055569765.1 Streptomyces sp. NPDC031365
CCACCCCCCAGGTCATCCGTTCGACAGGGGGACACAGTCATGCCGGACCCGGAGGCCAGCGGCCCTCTTGCAGGACCGCGAAAAACATAACGGGGAACGGGGCGCGGTCGACGTCACCCTGTGGGGCACCCGCGTCAACACCGGGATGGGGGACTGGCTGCCGCCGCGCGCGGTGCGCCGGATCCTCCCCGGGTGCGACCGCCAGGCCGTACGCGAGGCCGCCGCGGCCTGGCAGGTGACGCTCATCGACCCGGTATGGGGGCGCAACACTGTGCTGTGGCCGCTCCTCAGCCGGTTCCTCGACTCGTGGGCTCTCGGCGGGTCTGGACGAGGGCGACGAGCAGCGGTGAGGCTGGTCTTTGGCCGTGGCCGCCGGGCGGCTGGGTCGTTGACCGGGTGAGGTGCCGGGCCGGGGAGGGCCGTGGGCGCGGACAGGGAGGGAACGGGCGTGGCGCGTTCGTTAGGTGTGTCGCTGGCTGATGCGTATCCGCAGGTCGCCGCCATGTGGTTGCAGGAGCGCAACGGTGGGCTGACCCCGGAGAAGGCGACGCCGAAGATGCAGGTTGCGGTGTGGTGGCGGTGCGCGGCCGGACACGAGTGGCAGGAGAACATCTCCAACCGCACCGCGATGCCGAAGTGGAAGAACGGCGACGTCGCGGCCTGCCGCGAGTGCGTCGGCTACCGCGTCTCCTACACCTACCCCGAGTGCGGCCACACGTCGATGGTTACGCCCGAGGCTGCGGCGAAGAAGCGGGGGCGTTGCTGGAAGTGCCAGCAGGAGTGGTGGCAAGCCAACGAGAAGCGCCTGAAGGCGGAGCTGTCCGCGGCGGCGAAGGCAGCCGCCGGCCGCGCGGCCGAGCTGCTGGACGCCGTACCCGGCGCCGCCGGCGTCCCGGCGCCGCTGCTGACCGAGTGGCGGTGGTGGGCAGCCAAGCACCTCCAAGGCGCCATCGCCGCCGAGGAGATCATGGGAAAGGATGGTGAACGTGACCGGGTGTTCGCAAGGGTGACGGCCGCCGCCGCGACACTGCTGCCGACGAAGGAGACCGCTGGCCGCGCAGCGGCGGCCGAGGGCGTGCTGCGGCTGGTCGACCAGGCGCACTGGGCCGAGGGCTGGCTCCACCAGCTCACCGGACGCCTCCCGCGCCCCGTGCCCGCCGACGACCTGGAGAACATCGCGTTCCTGCTGGGAGAGGTCCTCGCCGACTGGGCCCAAGGCGCCGCGCAGGCAGTGGCCGAGAACCGGGGCAACGGCCACCCGCCCCCCACGACCGCCGAGATCACCCGCAGCCTCACCCGGGCCGTGCTGTCCATGACCGACGACGAGGTGTTCGCGCCGATCGCCCCATACACGCGCACCTACCGAGAGCTGAGGGTGCCCGTGGTGCCAGCCGGCAAGAGCCGGTATGGACGGCTCGACGTGGTGATCTGGACGCCCGGCATCCCGGACATCGTCGTGGAGATCGACTCCGCCCCGAACGCGGCCTCCGCGCAGAAGCTCGCCTTCGCCCGCGACGCCGGCGCCCACCCACTGTGGGTCCGCTTCGGATCCGGCGGGATCGAGAAGATCGACGGGGTGACGGTCCTCGACATTCGCGACGCCGTCCGGGGCGTGTGCGAGGCAGGAAGCGGCGGCGGGACGACCTGAACTAAGCAGGCTTGGCGCCTACGGCCTGCCCGCTGATCAAGGCCGGGGCATGCGACGACAGGCGGCGCTACATCGGCGGCGTGCGCGGCAGGACGCCCTCGGAGCGAGCTGGTACCTGACCTGCCGCAGGGCGATTTTGAGCGGCGCGTACCCCTCCACGATCTGTCTGGCCCCGTCCACCACGACCGGCCACCGCGCCCGCCTGCTCGCCATGCGGTACATGCACCCCTTGCGGCGGGCAGGGTCTGCGGGCCGTCTCGGGTCAGAGGGTCGCTGCGGCGACAGCCGCGCGGAACTCCTGCGTCATCAGGGCGACCGAGCCGCGCTGGACAGGCGCCTCGCCGGGTTCGCCCGACACCCTGGCCACAGCGGCACTCATGCGCTTTTCCATTGCCGCATCGACCACCGGTCGGTACTCCTCAGGGACCTGCCGGGTGTCCTGAACGGCGACCATCGTGCCGAAGCGGGTGCCGATCAACCCGATCGTGGTGACCTTCCAGCCGAGCTGACGGGCGGCCTTGCGCATCGCGGCCCTGATCAGTTCAACCCCGCCCAGGCCGACGGCCTCCTCATCATCCAGATTCACCTGGTACGAGCCGCCGTAGCCGCCGGCACCCTCGGGACAGGCGCGGCGCAGCAAGGGGACCACGGCCTCGGCTATAGCGATGCAGCGAGGGTCCTTCGCGTAGGAAGCCATCCGGGCATCGTAGAACCGCGTCCACGCATCGGCCCCTCGTACGGTGGCCGCTCACTCAAAGAGGGGCTCCCCGAGATTCGTCCTTCCGAGCCAGGGGGCGGCGGCCACGGACTATTCAGCGACAGGTCGGGTGTCGGTGGTGCGTGCCAGGATGCCGTCACGGCACAGGGACGGCACCCAAGGGGAGAGCTCGTGCGGGGGAGTGACAGTGTGGAGGAAGGCGGCCTGCCCGCCTGGCTGCAGGGCGTGCAGGCACGGCGCACGGTATCCCGTGACCAGGAACCGCCGGAACTACATGATGGCCTCGGCCGGTTCGGCATGGGCTACAGGATGATGCTGGACAGTCGGATCGGCGTGGGCAAGACGATCGAAGCGGGCCGACTCATCGCGGACATGATTCGCAGGGCCTCGAGTCCGCCCGTGCTCTGGCTCGTGAACGGGCAGCACCGCACAGGGGACTTGCTGAGGATCAATCAGGTACCCGGCGCGGCCGAGGACCCCACGACACCCGGTGAACTCCTCCTGCGCGAAGAGCCCTTCGCACTCCGGAAGATGCCCGCCAAGACGGTGCCCTGGCGCGCACGATACCGCGAACTGCAGCGGCGAGCCGAGACAGTGGAGGCGGCCGGCCGGGACCAGGACCGGGTCTTCACCTCCGGAGAGCGCCGGGTCCGCAGCGGCGCGGCCCGCGAGGCGGTCCTCCTGCGCAGCCAGGGCCGGTGCGAGAACCCCGACTGCCTGCTCGCTGTCCTGCCTTACCGCACTGCAGCGGGACAGCCCCTGCTGGAGATCGATCACATCGACGACCACGCCCAGGGCGGCCGCGACCACCCGGGCGCCATGATCGCGTTGTGTCCCAACTGCCATGCCAACAAGACTCGCGGTGCGGACCGTAGCGCACTGCGGGAACGCCTGAGGGACGTGGCGCAGGCGCTGGACTCTGCCGTTATCCAGCAGGAGCCGGACGGCGGACCACGCGCATGAGTAACCGCCTACTCCCGCAGTGAAGCCCCTGACTGTCAGATGGGTTCCAAGAGGTCGACAACGGAAAGCCCGGTCTCGCCGTTGACGAGTTGAAGGGCGACTTCGGCCCGGGCCGCGAGGTCGAGCGGGTCGAGGTCTTCGGCGTACGCGGCGTGCACGATGCGGTCCAGGCCCGCGCCCACCAGCGGCGCGGCGGTGCGCAACGAGGCCTCCAGCGCCACACCCTGGGTGGCGCCGCCGTGCAGGATGATGTTCCGCGTGCGGTACAGCCGGCGCAGCGCGATCCGGAAGGCGCCTGAGACGTCCCCCAGCACCGGCCGGGGATCCTTCACCAGGTCGGCCATGCGCTGGGCAGCGGGCCGGTCGCTGTACTTCGTGGACGCCCCGGTGAAGTCCAGAGCTGAGGCGCCGCCCGCGTTCAGCGCCTCAGCGACCAGGCGGGCGCGCTCCTGATTCGTGGTGCAGGCCGCGATTCCCCGAGCGAGGTCGTCCTTCGTGCTGGGCTTGTGACGGTGCGCAAGGGCGGTGAGCTCGGCGCGGGGCCACGAACAGGCGATGATGGCCGCCATCCGATCGGCTGCCACCGCCTTCCCGGACCGCTCGTGCTCCCCCTTGGGGTCGTCCGGGTGGGTCAACAGTGCTTCGACGGCGGCCCAGGCGCCGGCCACGGCCGGGGCCATCGGTCCGCGGTTGACCGCGGCCGCGAGCTCCAGGGCGTCGTCGATCCGGCCCCGGGCGCCAGCGACCTGGTAAAGGTGCCCCTCGTTGACGAGCGTCAGGACATCAGCACCCCGCGCCGGGGGATCGAGCGGAATGGGCCGACTGTGGCCGGCCACCCAGATGTAGGGGAGAGGCGCCACGCCTCCGCGGTCCCGGCGCAGGAACTGAGAGCGAGCGGTCATCCGCTCCACCATCTGCCGCGCCTGCTCGGCGGCGCTGAACGGGTCCAGCGCCGTGAACCGGTAGACGAACCCGCCGCCGGGCCGGATGCCAGCGGTGCTGTGGCCGTGTTCGCGCAGCCAGGAGATGACCTTGCTGTTGCCGTACCAGTGCTCCAGCGGTTCGGCGAGCTCCCGCCGGGGCACCTTCTCCAGAGCCACCAGTACCTCGTACGGGCGGGCCGGGGTCCGCGCGAGCTCAGCGGCACTGTCCGCTATATCCGCCGTGGTGGCGCGCGCGTCGTGGAGACCTTTCGCCCAGGCCTTGAGGTGGCTGGCGCTGTAGCCCAGGTCAAGGAGGTGGGAGGCCACCGTTCGGGAGAACCGCTCCGGCTTGACCCGCTCGTCGACGGGAACGTTGACCGCCGCCGCCCACCGCTCCAGATAGCCGACCCGGACGTGCCCGATGATCTCCTTGAGGCGGCGGCGCGCGGGGCTGGGATCCGGCACCGAGTTCTTCAGCAGGCCGGTGAGCTCCTTGCGCAGGTCCCTGTCTCCGAGGCCTCGGTCAGGGCCGATCAGAGCGTTGAGCTGGTTGCGCTGCCAGTCACACGCGGCCGGGGACAGCACCCCGTAGGCCTGCCAGTAACCGGCCTCCCACAGTTCCTCGAGGGCCAGCACCGAACCTATGTCCCACAGACGACGCGCCCACGGTGTTCCCTCGTCGGTGAAGAAGTCCGACATGCGAGCCAGCACGTGCCGGGCGTAGGGATAGGGCGCAGGAGCAGAGACCATCACAGAACCCTACCGAGCAGCTCACAGACCACGCGTAGGACCACGATCACGTGGTACGCTCCTCGCAGACTTAAAGGGGCATCCGCCGTTCCGACGGCCGCTGCCCCTTCCTTCTTTTCTGAACGCCTTCGGCCGGTGCCGGGCCCGCTGGTACCGTCGCTCGTATGGATCAGAACGCACGCCAGGTTCCGCCCTTCGCGCCGGAGGAGTACGCGCGCGTCGAGGCGGCCGCCCACCTCGCCGGCAAGTCCCCCGAGGACTTCGTCCGCGACGCGGCGCTCAAGGCCGCCGACGACCCGTTCCTCAAGGCCCTCGGTAAGACCCGCGACCGCGTTCCGCAGCTCGCCGACGTCTTTGCCACGCAGGACACCCAGGCCGCCGACACCAGCGCCACCTGGCCTGACCCCGCTCCCATGGGCAGCCGCGACCTGCGCGAGATCCAGCAGCACGGCCACGCCGCGTGACGCGGTTCCTCAGCCCACAAGAGCTTCTGCAGATCGCACAGACCCTCCCGGGCGACCCGGCCTGTCTCGACCTGGGTGTGCTGGACGCCGTCTGCGCCCGGGTCCAGGCCCACTACATGGGCCGCGACGTGTACGCCAGCGACTGGCTCAAGGCCGCGGCCATGCTGGAGACGATCGCGTTGCACGAGCCGCTTGAGGCGAAGAACGAGTTCTTCGCCTGGCTGGTCGCCGAGACGTACCTCAACACCAACGGCGTCACGTTGGACTACGAGCCGGAGGAAGCCCTCGCGCTCGTCATGCGCGCCAAGCACAAGGGCGCCCGCGTGCAGGAGATCGCAGCGCAGCTGCGCGCCTGGTCCACCGGCTGAGGCCGGCCGGGCCCGGGGCTACCCGTTCTCGTCGTCGGGCACGTCGAACGTGATGGCCTGCTCGTTGGCCGCCTTCTCTGCCGCACTCAGCCGATCGATCTTGTACTTCTCGTCCAGGACGCGGGCCTTCAGTCCCCAGGACAGAGCACGAGCCCGCATCCCGTTGTCCCCGGTGACCACCGTGACCTGTGCCGGGGCTATGGCCTGCTGGAGATAGCAGGCGCGCGCGACGATCTCATCGTCGTTGTTCGGCAGCCGCACATGCCCGGGCTCGTCCAGCAGGACATCGACGACGGTGTCCTCATTCACCACCGCGTGGCCGTCGGCTTCGATCTGGGCCAGGGTCTGCTCCAGGAGCGCGAAGACGGCGCGCGCCCGTTTCCGGACGCCGGTGTCGTGGGTGTCGTACGACTTCTTGTCGATCTCGTCGATCACGACGTGCGGGATCATCACGGACGTGCCTCGACCGAAGATCCGCTGCCACGGGATCTTGTCGAAGCGCATGTAATGCAACAGATCGTTGGTGTCCAGCACCACCGTCCGCACCCGGTGGCGGGTGAAGCGCTCCTGTGCCCGGCGCAGTTCGTTGGCCAACTCCATGAAATAGCTGCGCAGTTCCTGCAGCTCGGTGTTCATCAGAACCGTGAAGCGGTCGGCGGTGAACTGACCGTGCATGATCGCGTTGTACCGCTCGCCCCGCAGCCGCGCCGCCACCGACCGGTCGGCGAACGCGTCCAGCAACTCGTTCCCGGCCTGCAGCGTCCACTCGTCGTACATTCGCCGCACCCGCGCGACGGCGTCCCAGTGTTCCTGGGACATGCCGGGCACCGCGTTGCCGACCACATGCGGTACGGAGTTCTGGACGTCGTTGAGCCCCTGGTCGGTCAGGCGCTCCACCAGCGCGATCGCCTCAGCGCAGGTCGTTCCGGGCCTCAACAGCATGCACGCGCTCCTCACGGTACGGGCCGTCCGTAACACGGACGGGCTGAGCATAGGCTCCGTTCGGTGGAGACGTTCTGGATCACCGCGGCGGCGGTCCTGTGGGGTGCCGGCACAGGTCTGCTCATACCGCGCGCCGCGTACCGGCTGTCCGTGCCGCACGATGAGCCGTGGCGGTCAGCGTGTCCTGCCGGGCACCCCCTCGCCGGTGCCCGGGGCGGATGGCTGGGGCGGGCCCGCTGCGCCGACGGGGACGCGTTCGGTCCGAGCACGCCTGCCATCGCCGTCGTCTTGGCGGTGGTCTGTGTTGTGCTGGCGGCCGCGACGGGAGCGCGCCCCGAGCTGGTGGTCTGGCTGGTGCTCGCCCCGGTCGGCGTGCTGCTGGCTGTCGTCGACTTCGCGGCGCACCGGCTGCCCGACGTGCTCACCCTGCCGCTCGCCGCGGCCGCGCTCGTGTTGCTCGGCGGTGCCGCGGTGGTGCCCGGCGCCGGCGGCAGCTGGACATCCGCGCTGCTCGGCTCCCTTCTTCTGGGAGCCTGTTACTTCGTGCTCTTCCTCCTCAGCAGGGGCTTCGGGTTCGGCGATGTGAAGCTCGCCCTCACCCTGGGGGCTGTCCTGGGCTGGTACGGCTGGGCCATCGTCCTGATCGGGACCTTCGCGGGCTACCTGCTCGGCGCGTTGTATGGCATCGGCCTCATGGTCGCGGGCCGGGTCGGCCGGGCGACCAGGATCCCGTTCGGCCCGTTCCTCCTCGCCGGGGCGTTCGCCGGCCTACTCCTGGGCTCGTACGCCCAGTGACCAGGGCGTTGGCTGCGGGGACCTTCCGGGCCAGCCAGTGCGACGTCGTACGCCTCGCCCGATACGCCCGACGGTGAGGAAAGTCCGGACCCTAGTCATCGTCTGGTACCGCCACCGTCCTTTGACGGTCGGCGGCACTGCCGTGCCTCGTACGTCGCGCCGCTGAGCCGCGCGGTGCTCGCCGACTTCCTAAGCGCTGAGCAGCAGGAAGTCTTTGACCGTCCGGACGTCCCGGTGGGAGGCCAGCTCGTCTCGGAGGTCATCGAGCGCGTCGGAGGGCCGCGAGGAGTTGAGGGTGGCGTTCTGGGTGAAGGCGTCCGTCGCGGCGGCGCAGGCGGCCTCCAGGTCACCCAGCTGGAGGTGGGCGCGTGCGGTGCGGGTGAGGTAGAGGACGTGGTCGCGTGCGTAGCCGTCGGCCGCGTACTGGACATGGCGCGCCTGCTCGAAGTGAGTCAGGGCGCGGCGCGGGTCGTCGAGGTCGAGCGCGGAGGAGCCGGCGAGCATCTCGATCTCGCCCGGGGTGAGCCAGTACGACCAGGGCGGGTCATCGTCGTGGGGGCCACGGGCGTACTGGGCCCGCGCGGCGTCCAGCTCCCGCCAGCAGGCGGTGCGGTCACCGGTCTTGGACAGAGCACGGGCGGCACGGGCGTGGAGCATCGACTTCACGCGCGGAGTGGACCGGCGCATCACAGCGTCCTGCGCGGTGCGGACCAGTTCGACGGCGTCTTGAGGGTTGCCTTCGGAGTAGACCTGGATCGCCATGAACGCGAGGGTATTGGCGCCGACCTGGGGGTCACCGGCACTCGCGGACGCGCGCAGCGCGGTGATGTAGTAGCGCTGTGCCAGTGCGTGGCGCCCGGAGTCGAACTGCAGCCAGCCGCACATGCGGGCGGCCTCGGCGAGCAGGGACAGCAACCGGTGTTCGAGCGGACCGTGCTGCCCAGTCTGCTTGGCAAGGCCTTCAAGGAGGTCGTACTCGGCGACAGCCGTCCTGCGAAGCCGGGCACCCCCGAGAACGTCGTCGAGGCGGCGCAGGTCGTCCAGGCGGTGCCCCAGCGTGTCCAACAACTCCGGAGTGAGGCGGGTATTCGCGCCAGCGGCAGCGTGGGGGACCTCGGGCGAGGCGGCGGCTGGTTCGCTGAGCGCGAGGCTCCAGCTCGTCGCTAAGCCGCTCAGCGTTGCTCCACTGGCGATCAGAAATCCCCGTCGATCCTGCATGGAGCCTCCCCGAGCGGCAGCGGCTACTGCTGCCACGGTACCCGCCAGGGTCCAGGGGCTGTCGAGAACGGGACGGTCATCAGGGAAGGCAAGCAGGAGGAAATCCGGCCATCCGAGTTCGACGACAGCCTCACGTGGGATGCCGTGGAGGCAGGCCATTGCGTAGCGGGCGGGCATCTCAGGCGAGTTGACGCCGTTCTCCCAGCGGGAGACCTTCTGCCTGCTCTTGGCCATCCGGCCGTAGCCGAGGGCAAAGTGCACGTCGTCGAGGCGATCCAGGTACTGCTCGCCGGTCAGCCCGAGGTCCCCCCGCAAGGCGGCTAATGGGTGAGGTAACAGCTGGTCGGACATCGTGGGGCCCCCTCGGCACACGCTCTCCCTGATGATCCGCCACAGTAGCCATCCGAACACGCGCTGTGCAGATTTTCGGCGCGCGGTCCGCAACACCTCCGCAACAGCCTTTGCCTTCCCGGCGCTGGGGTGCGGGCGGTGACATGAACGGCATCCCGATCCCCAAGCGAGGAGGGAGTGCCATGCCCGACCCGACTACGCCGCTAGTGTCCGTGGTCGTCAGCGCCCGCGGCAACACCCAGAGCGTACGGAATCTCTTGGACGCCCTGGCCCAGCAGACGTTGCCAGCCGCACAGTTGGAGGCGGTCGTCGTGGACAACGACCTGCCTGGGCCCGTCCGGCCGATCGCGGACGCGGTCCGCGACGGCGACTGGCCGTTCACCGTGCGGGTGCTGTACGAGCCGACCCCGGGCCTGAGTGCCGGCCGCAACCGCGGGATCTGCGCGGCCCGCGGCCAGTACGTCGCCATCACCGACCCCGACATCACCCCCGAACCCGGCTGGCTGCAGGCCCTCGTCACCGCGATCGAGGAAGAGCAGGTGTTCGCCGTCGGCGGCCGCACCCACGTCACCTACCCGGGAGGCCAGGTCACGGCGTTGACGAAGGCGCTGCGCGAGTGCCACGGCGCGGTGGACTGGCCTGAGGGCCGGGCGCTGGCGGTGTGGCCGTACTGGGTCACCGGCTGCAACCTGCTCTTTGACCGCCAGACCGCTCTCGACATCGGCCTGTTCCGTACGGATCTCGGGCGCCGGGGCCGGTGGATGGGCGATTGCGAGGACCTGGAGTTCATCGACCGGGCCCGCCAGGCCGGCCACCAGACCCTCATCGAGCCGGCCGCCGTCGCCTCCCATCCCGTGTACCGCCCGGAGACCACCCTCAAGTACTTCCTGCGCCAGGGCGCCGGGCACGGCGTGTGCGTCGCCCGGATGCACCTGAGCGTGATCGTGGAGCCCGCCGCGATCCAGGCCGGCCGCGACGCGGTGCACGCCGCCGTCATCAACCTCGCCGCCGGGTGGACCTTCCTGGACCGTGCCCGCGCCGTCGAAGGCGCCCGCGACCTCGCCCGGATCGGCGCCTACCACCTCGAACGCGGACGGTTGCGTCTGCTCGGCCGCCGCCCCATCGCCCTCGCCCAGCACGCACCGACGAAGGAGTCCCCCGCATGGACGTGATCACCACCATCGGCCTGCCCACCGCCTCCACCCCGTTGGGCGCCGAGGTCGTCGAGCGCAAGGGCGCCGGGCACCCCGACACCCTCGCCGACGGCGTGGCCGAGGCGATCTCCCGCGCCTACAGCCGCTACTGCCTCGAGGAGTTCGGCGCGATCCTGCACCACAACACCGACAAGACGTCCCTGCTCGGCGGAGCCGCCGACGTCCGCTTCGGCCACGGCGAGCTCACCGCACCCATCCAGGTCCTGGTCAACGGGCGCATCACCGCCGCCCTCGGCGACCACACCATCCCGGTCGCCGACATCGTCACCACCGCCGCGCGCGACTATCTCGCGAGCGCGCTGCCGCTGCTCGACGTGGGCCGATGGGTCGACGTACGGCCGCGGCTGACGCAGGCCTCCAGCCCCGGCGCCGTCCACGCTCCGGACGCCGCCCAGCGCGAGGCCTCCCGCCAGCGATGGTTCGCCCCGCGCACCCTGGACGACCTCGCCGAACGCCACCGCATGTTCTCCAACGACACCTCAGCCGGCGTCGCCTACTGGCCGCTGGGCATCGCCGAGCAACTCGCCCTCGGCGTCGAGGAGCAGCTGACGAGCGAAGCCTTCCGCGCCGAACACCCCTACTACGGCACCGACATCAAGCTCATGGTCGTCCGGCACGGTACGAGCGTGCAGCTGACGGCCTGCGTGCCGCAGATCGCCCGCGAGACGGCGGACCTGGACACCTACATCGCCCGCCGAACCCAGGCCCGCGACCTGATCACCCACCTCGCGTCGACGATCGCACCCGAGCACCACGTGACGGTCTCCATCAACACCCGCGACGACGACACCCGCCCGGAGCTGTATCTGACGGCGACGGGCTCGTCGATCGAGTCCGGCGACGAAGGCGTCGTCGGACGCGGCAACCGCGCCAACGGTCTGATCAGCATGCTCAGGCCCTGGTCCGCCGAGGGCGTCTCCGGCAAGAACCCCGTCTACCACGTCGGCAAGCTGTACAACCTGGCAGCCGCCGAGGCAGCCCGCCGCCTGCACGAGGAGACCGGGCGGGACTGTGCGGTCGTGCTCGTCTCCCAGTCCGGTCGGGACCTGACCGACCCCTGGCAGGCGATCGTGCAGACCTCTGGCCCCCACCCCCTCGGCAAGGCCGGCGTCCGGCGGGTGATCGCCGAAGTGATGGCGGACCTTCCCACGCTGCGCGAGCAGCTGCTGGACGGAAAGCTGGCCACGGCATGACCGCGCCCCGCACCGACGCCGCCGGGCAGTTCGTGCCCTGCTTCAACCCGGCCACCCTCTCCGGCATCCCGCTCCCGCAGTTCCTGGCCCTGGCCGCGGGCGCCGGATTCCCCACGGTCGAGGTCTCCATCCAGCAGGCCCAGGCCCACGGCATCGCCCCCTTACGGGAACTGCTGAAGGAGATGGGCGTGAGCGTGGCGGCCGCGAGCGGCATCCTGCCCGCAGGGCCCGTCCTGCCCGCCCCGCTGCTGGTCGACCCAGACACCTACCGCACCTGCCTGGACGGCCTGCACAGCCGACTGGAAGCCATGGCCGCCCTTGGCTGCACGGTGGCCACGACCGTCCTCAACCCCCGCTCCCCGCTGGACACCCGCGAGGCGCGGGCCGTCGCCCACAAGCGGATCGCCGAGCTCGCCACCGCGGCCGCCGCGCACGGTGTGCGGCTCGCCGTCGAGGCCGTCAGCATCCACACCGGGCTGCCGCCCGAGCTGGACGGCCCGCACCCGGTCCTCGACAGCCTGCCTCAACTCGCCGAACTGCTGGACGAGACCGACGCAGAGAACGCCGGTGTGCTGGTGGACTCCTTCCACTGGGCGGCCGCCGGCGCCGACCCCGGCCACATCACCATGCTCGGCCCGGACCGCATCACGCACGTCCAGATCGCCGACACCCCGGCCCCCCACGCGATCGGCGAACTCACCGACAGCCACCGCCTGTTCCCCGGCGACGGGGGACTGGCCTGGCCGGTCCTCGCCGACGCCCTGGACCAGGCCCGGTACGCCGGGCCGGTGAGCGTGGAGCTGTTCAACCCTGAGCTGCGGGCGCTGCCCGCAGGCGAGATCGCCCGCCTGTCCCACCACGCGGCCACCCGCTGCTGGACCCTCGCGGAGGCATCCCGATGACCCCCACCACCACCGTCCGTCCCTGGCGGCTCGCGGTCGCCGGATGCGGCGCCGCCGCCTTCGGACTCCACCTCCCGCTGCTCAAGGCCTCCGCCGCGTTCGACGTGATCGCCGTCGCCGACCGCGACCCTCAACGGGCCCGCACCGCACAGCAGCACTTCGCCATTCCCCGCACCGCAACCCGGGTGGGCGACCTCCTGGCCGACGCCGACGTGCTGGTCGTCCTCACCGGCGTGCACGAGGACCTCATCGAGGAGGCCCTCGACGCCGGCGTCCACGTCGTCACCGAGAAACCCGTCTGCCTGGACGTCATCCGCACCCGCAAGCTCGCCGAGCGGGCCCGGGACGCCAGGCTGCTGCTGGAAGTCGGCGCGATGCGCGCCCACGACCCGGCGCTGCACGCGGCCCTCGCCCACGTGCCCGAACCCGCCGGCGGATGGCTGGTGAAGGCCGACGGCGTCGACGAAGCCGCGCGCCGCCGCCTGCTCCCGCCCGGGTTCACGCCGTACACGTTCGCCGACGACCCGCCGCAGCCCGTCCCCGACCACCTCGATGAGCACCGGGTGACCGCCCTGCAGATTCTGCTGTGGCAGGGCTACCACCTGCTGACCGCACTCGTGCTGGCCGTCCCCGGAATCACCGCCACCACGTGCACCCTCGATCCGGCCGGGCAATCCGTCCACGCGCTCCTGCACGGACCCGCGGGGGAGCCGTTCACCCTGGTCATCGGAGCAACACCGGCCGGGGTCTTCCGCGAGCAGATCCACCTCGCCGACCAGGCGGCGGCCGCCACCATCGACTTCGCCCGCCCCTACGAGCCGGCCGCCACCACCCAGCTCACCACCGCCGACGGCACACAGAGCGGCTTCGGCGACCCGTTCGCCGCCATGTGGGCGGCCGTCGACGCCCGCCTGTGCGGGCAGCACCCCGCCGACCTGCCGACCAGCGCCGACCTCGCGCTACGCGTCGAGGACCTCGCCCTCGCCCTGGCAGGCCTCGCCCGCCCCCACGCCCGCACACGGAAGGACGCCTGATCGTGGCCCACGACGCTCCCGTACTGGTTCTGGACGGCCCGCCCGGAGCGGGCAAGACATCCCTGCTCGCCCGCATGGTGTGCGCCCTCGGCGACGACGCGATGTGGATCACCGAGCCCAACGCCCGCCTCGCCACCGGACTTGCCGCGCCTGTGCACCCCAGCCCGGCCGGACACACCCTGTGGTTCCTGCGGCACGAACTCGACAAGGCCCGCGCCATGCGCCGCCTGGTCACCGACGAGGCAACCCGCCTGCTCATCGCCGACCGCAACCACCTCGGCGCCCTGGCCTACTGCTACGCCACCCACGCCGAGGACTCCCTGCCCTACACGGTCGCGCGTGACTTCTACGCCCGCCGCATCGCTCCGGAACTCCCCGAGACGGTCCTCACCGCGATCCTCCTGGTCAGCCCCGACCAGAGCCTGACCCGCCGCGGGAAGGTCGCCGAACTGCCCAGGTGGAAGCAGTGGTTCGACGAAGGCCTTCTGGAGCGGCTGCACACCTTCTACACCGAGATCGCCCCCACGCTGTGCCCGACCCCACCCGCGATCATCAACACCGACGGCGCCACACCGGAAGCGGTCCTCGCCCAGGTCGCCGGCGTACTCACGGACGCAGGACTCGACCAGACCGCCCGGCGCCTCACCTCCCAAACCGCCCCCGCCCCGCGGCCGCCGCTGGACGAGCCCTTCGCCCACGCCTACACCCAGCTCGGCGGACTGGAAGCCCTCGGCCACCCCTTCACCCCGGCGATCGACCACCGCGGCCACACCGTCCAGCTCTGCCAGCTCGGCGCCCTGCACCGCGCCCCGGCCGGACACACCCGGCTGTGGAACCCGCTCGCCGCCTCCGACAGGAGGGCCGCCTGATGAGCCGCGCCACCCCCTGCGTCGTCGGCATCAACCTCGGTCACGACGGCGGCGCCGCCCTGATCACCGACACCGTGATGGTCGCGATCGGCGAGGAACGCCTCAACCGCACCCGCTACAGCCCAGGCTTCGAGGCCTCGCTCCTGTACTGCCTGCGCGCGGCCGGTCTGACGCTCGCCGACGTCGACCTGGTCGCCGTCAGCGGCATCGGCCGCACCCCACCCACCCGGACCGAGACCGGCCTGGCGCACCTCGGCATCGACCGCGAGCGGATCCTCCCGGTCGACCACCACCTCAGCCACGCCTACACCGCCTACTGCCTCAGCCCGTACGAGACGGCGACCGTGCTGGTCGTCGACGGCGGCGGCAACAACAACGACACCGAGACCTACTACGCCGCCACCCCCGACGGAATCGAACGTCTGGGCGGCAATCCGCACACCCGACCCCGGGCGGCCGGGATCGGCGCGACATACGAGGCCTTCACCAACCACTTCGGCTGGCACGAGCAGGAAGCCGGCAAGACCATGGCGCTCGCCTCGTACGGCGACCCGGGCCTCTACCTCGCCCCGCTGTTCGACGTCGTCGACACCCAGGTCCACGGACGGCTCACCCGCACCCACGCTCCCGGAGTCGCCGATCTCGCGAGGCGGACCGGCTTCGACTTCGGTCCGTATGGCAGCCTCGGCCAAGGCGACCTCGCTGCCAACGCGGCCGCCTACGTACAGGACCAGACCGAGCGCGCCCTATGCGCACTCGCCACGCAGACGATCGCCGCGACCGGCCTGCCTGACTTGTGCTTCGCCGGTGGGGTCGCCCTCAACTGCGTCGCAGCCGACAAGATCCGCCGCCTGCCCGGGGTCGGAGGGTATTTCGCCCCGCCCTCCGCATCCGACCGCGGCCAGGCCCTCGGCTGCGCGCTCTACGCCTGGCACCGCCTCACCGGCGACATCCCCAAACGTCCCCTGAACAGCGACTACTTCGGCCGCGACTACACCAGCGAGGAGATCGAACAGGCCCTGCACCGCGATCCCCGCTCCGGTCTGGTCGAACGACGCCGGACGTCCTTCACGTGGCGGCGCGAGAGCGACATCGCCCGTACGGCCGCACAGATGATCGCCGACGGGAAGATCATCGGCTGGGTCCAGGGCGGCAGCGAGCTTGGGCCCCGCGCGCTGGGCGCGCGCAGCATCCTCGCCGATCCCCGCACCCGCGACAGTTCTGACGCCCTCAACGAGAGGATCAAGCATCGCGAGCCGTTCAGGCCATTCGCGCCGGCCGTCCTCGCCGACCACGCGAGCACATGGTTCGACCTGGACGTACCCAGCCCGTTCATGCTGCTCGCCCCGCCTGTCCGCCCCGACCACGCCGACAAGATCGCCGGAGTCGTGCACGTCGACGGCACCGCGCGCGTGCAGACCGTCGATCCTGCCGTCGCACCGGCGTACGGGGCGCTGATCGAGCACTTCTGCCAGCTCACCGGAGTGCCCGTCGTCCTGAACACCAGCTATAACGACCGCGAGCCCATCGTCGAGACTCCCGCCCACGCGCTCGCCACATTCCAGGCCTGCGACCTGGACGCGGCGTGCATTGGCGAATACTTGGTCGAGCGGTCCTGAGCCCCCTTTGAGGGCTGCCACACTGAGGGCATGACGACCTCCACTCCGCCGCTGAGGGAAGCCGCCCGCGCCATCGTCCTCGACGCTGACGACCGCGTCCTGCTGCTGAGCTACGACGAGAACGGCGGCTTCTGGGCTACGCCCGGCGGCTCCCTGGAAGACGGAGAGGACCACGCGACGGCAACGCTCCGTGAGCTGCGCGAAGAACTCGGTGTCGACGACAAGGGGGTCGAACTGGGGGCACAGCTCGCGGAGCGCAGCAAGGATCACCTGGTCGGCGGACGCGAGGTCCGGCAGGTGGAGAAGTACTTCCTCACCCGCATCTCCGCGGCCGACGTCGACCCGGCCCGGGCATCGCAGCCCGACAACATCCGCGAGCACCGCTGGTGGACCCTCGCCGAGCTGCGCGCCACGGCCGAGACGGTCTACCCGCTCGGTCTCGCCGACTTGGTCACCGGCGTCCTCGAAAACGGTGCACCCATGCGCCCCGTCGTCCTGAACGGATGAGCGTTCCCCGCTCAGCGCGGCGGAGCAGACTGCGGGCATGACTGAGAACTGCCCGGCCGGCTCTCCCGTGCCGTACGCCGCCGTGCTCTGCGACATCGACGGCGTACTGCGGCACTGGCCCGCTGACGACGAGATCGAGCAGGCCCACGGACTGCCCGCCGGTGCCCTCGTTGCCGCGGCCTTCGCGCCGGCCCGCATCCACCCCGCCATTACCGGGGAAATCACTGATGAGCAATGGCGGTCCGCCGTGGCCGCCGAGCTTGCCTCTGCCTGCGGGTCGCAGGAACGCGCCCGCGCTGCCGTGGCCGCCTGGTCCGAACTCGTCCCGATCGTGGACCGGGAACTCGTGGCCCTGCTCACCCAGGTCCGTACCGTCGCAGCCGTGGCCCTGGTTTCCAACGGAACCACCCGGCTGGAGCAGGACCTCGCCCGCCAGGGACTGGACGCCGTGGCCGACACGGTGGTGAACACCGCCCGCATCGGCGTTGCGAAGCCCGATCCCCGGGTCTACCGCATCGCCGCCGAACGTCTCGGGACCGCGGCTGACCGATGCCTGTTCATCGACGACACCGCCGCCAACGTGACGGCCGCCCGCGACGCCGGAATGGCCGCCCTCCATTACCGCAAGCTCGACGAACTGCGTATCGCGCTCGCATCCCTGCTCGGCCAGTAGCCTTCGCACGAAGCGGTATTGGCGGCCGTGGGTGCTCCTCAAGGCACCACCCCGGGCGTTGCCGTGATGATGATCAGGCGGGCTCGGGTGGGTCGACGGCGAACTCGTAGGCCACTTCCCAGCTGCGGTCCGGGACGACGATGTCGGCGGTCTCCACGGCGCGGCCGTCGCTGGCGTAGTACGTCCGCTCGATCGCCAACACCAGGTCGCCGGCACTGATACCGAGCAGGTCGGCCTGCTCCGGGGTTGCCCGGGCAGGGCGCGGGATCTCGAGCCAGGTTTCGATGTCGATGCCGATGGAGCGCATCCGCTCCACCACGCCCTTGCCGGCGAGCGGGCCCATCTCGGGAAGCAGGATGGGGGTGTCGCCGGTGATGGCCATGGGCTCCCAACTGACGGAAAGCTGGGCGGGCTTGCCGTCGACGAGGAACTCGTATGCCGTGCGCACGGTCGGCTCGCCGGGCGCGATGCCGAGGCGCCGGGCGATGTTCTCCGGGGCGGGTGTGCGGGCCTCGGAGGACGCCTCCCAGGTACCGCTGCTGCCGATCTCCGACATGTCGGCGCGGAACGGGCTGCTGCCGCGGCGTTCGCGGTGCCGGGAACGGATCATCCGGCGCCGCTCGCGCAGCGGGGCCACATAGGTCCCCGACCCCGCGCGGCCTTCGAGAAGTCCTTCGACGATGAGACGCTCCGTGGCCTTCTGCAGGACGTTGGGACCCACGCCGTAGTGCTGGGCGAGCTGCGCCCGGGAGGGCAGCTTCTCGCCGACCTCCCACTCGCCTTCCGCGAGTCGACGCCGCAGGTCGCTTGCGACCACCTGGTGCGGCGGCGGCTCGGCGTTGCCCATGCGAGGACTCCGTACTGGTCGGCGGCTGTCTCAGTGCCGGGATTGCGGCTCTCGATTGACAAGTTAATGCATCAGGTTCAAGCTAATGCATCAGATATACGTTACGTGATCACGTGTGTACAGGGGAGATCCGTGAGCTCGCCGACGACCAGGGCCACCGCGATCGCCTCCATGCTCAGCACGGCGCTCGGCGTGCCCCTGGACGACGACGATCCCGAGGCTGTTCGCACGGAAGCCAGCGACACCGGTCTGCGTATCTCCGCGCCGGTGCCGGACGCGCTCAGCGAAGCGGTCCGCCTCGATGTGCTCGCCTTCCTGATGCGAACCGCCGACCGCTTCGGTCACTGCCTCCAGCACAGCGGCACTTCCGTCATTTGGGCGGAGATCGAGACGGCCGCTGCCGGAGGAGAAACCCCGTGACCTTCCCCGCGTACCGCGACCTGCCTCCGTCGGCTGCAGCGCGCCAAAACGATCACCTGAAGGCTCTGGAGCTGACGGCATGACCTATCCGACACCCATCGCTTCCGGCCCGCCCCAGACGGCCAAGGACGCCGCCCCAGCCGGAGCCGAGGTCGTGCTCTACACGACCAGCGTCAACTCCCGGATCGCTGTCCAGACGCTCACATTCCTGCGCGACTTCGCCGAACAGCAGGGGTGGACCGTCGCGCATGAGGCGTACGATCTGGCGCCAATCCATATCCCGGCCCGAAGCCGCACCGGCTGGCGCACCGTCGAACATCTCCTGGCGACTGGTGAGGCCGCCGGTCTGGTCGTACCGGCCGAGCACGAGATAGCCACCACGCCTGCAGAACAGAGGGAACTGCGCGAGTGGCTGCTGAGCCTGCCCGCCTTCGCCGCCTACCCACACGCCGGGCACCACCGAACGCTCCTGCCCGTCAACGAGCCCTCCGACGCCCCGGACTCCGTCCTCACCGCGCCCGTCGACCGTGAATGGTCCCAGTCCTACGCCATGACCCCGGCGAGCCTGCGCCGACTCCGGGACGATGCCCGCATGCGCCTGACCTTACTGAGGTGGCCCGGTGACATCGTCACGGCGATCGAGGTGCTGTCCCGGCTCGCGTACAACGCCGTCGTCCACGCCCGGCCCGCCGACGAGACGCTCGCGCGAATGACCGTACGACTGGCCGTGGCCGAGGACGAGGCACTGCTGATCGACGTGCAAGACCCGCGCCCGGACGTCCCGCTCAGCGAGGCCGCCATCGACGGTGAGAAGGGAAGGGGCCTGAAGTACGCGCGCCTCCTGGGCGCGACGGTCAGCTGCTTCCTCTCCGCGGACGCCCGCCTCAAGACCGTCCGGGCACAGCTGATGTCGGGCGAGGTGTCGCTGTGACCCGCTCGCAGGCCTCCGCCGATGCCACAGGGCACGAAACCGGCAGCCTAAGCGGAGCGCGCCTGTCGCCCGAGCAGTGGGACCACTGGTACCAGACCGGCCGGCCCACCGTAGTCAGCCACAAAGAAGCCCAGCTCTTCTACGACCACGTCGCCCCGAGGCCCGGGATGTCCGCCGTGGACCTGGCGTGCGGCAACGGCCAGTGGCCCCGGCAACTCGCCGCCTGGGGGCTGAACGCGATCGGACTCGATTTCTCCACCGAAGCCCTCCGGCAGGCTGCGGCGGCCGGAGCGGCCGGCGTGACGTACGCACACTGGGACATCGACGGCGATCCCATTCACCACAGTCTGCAACCGGGCAGCGCCGACCTCGTGACCTGCCGCTACGCGCTGCCGTACCTCCAGTACGAGCGGCTGCTGACGGACATCGGACGCTGGCTGCGCCCCTCCGGCACCTTCTACGCGCTCGTGTACGTCGACCAGCCCGGCGAGTGCAGGAAGCCAGACACCGATCCGTTCCACCGAGCCCTCACCGAACAGGAACTCCAAACTCTGAGTTCCGGATGGGCATTCCGCCGGACGTACTCACTGAGCCGGAGACAGAGGGCAGTCGTACTGCGCGACTACAGCTGATCACGTCCGCTTCATCCCGCCGAGGGCAATACCGGAGTTTGACTCCACTTTCTGGTCAGCGGTTGGGAGGTCCGGACGAATGCCGGGCCGATGACCGGTGCCTTCCCCCGAGCGTGAGCCCGCGCCCTGGCGGACAGGTCCCGCCACCAGGGAGGATGCCCGTCATGGCCGCTGACCAGAACATCCTTCCCGCACGTTCCACCCACCCGATGCCCCTGGTCTTCGGTGCGGGAGCGGCCATCGGCGTCCTGGGCGGGATGATCGGCCTGGGCGGCGCAGAGTTCCGCCTGCCGCTGCTGATCAGCCTGTTCGGGTTCTCCGCGCTCTCCGCGGTCATCCTGAACAAGGCGATGAGCCTGGTCGTGGTACTGGTCGCGCTGCCCGCACGGCTCGCAGCGGTCCCCGCCTCCGCACTGGCCGCGCACTGGACGATCGCGGTCAACCTGCTGGCCGGGAGCCTGATCGGCGCTTGGGCCGGTGCGACGTGGGCGGTGCGGATGCGCAGCTCCACCCTCTATAAGGTGCTAGCCGCCCTGATGGTGCTCATGGCCGCGGCCCTGCTGGTCACCCACGTCACCACCCTCGGGACGCTGTCGCTGCCGCTGTGGGCGCAAGTGCCCCTGGGCATGGTCGCCGGGTTCGGCATCGGGGTGGTCGCCGCGATCATGGGCGTGGCCGGCGGCGAGCTGCTGATCCCGACGATCGTGCTGCTGTTCGCCGTGGACATCAAGACGGCCGGGAGTCTGTCCCTGCTGGTGTCGTTGCCGACCATGCTGGTCGCCTTCACCCGATACAGCCGGGACGGCAGCTTCGCGGTGCTGGGCGCCAACCGCCGCTTCACCCTGGTCATGGCCGCAGGCTCGATCGCCGGCGCGATGCTGGGCGGCCTGCTGGTCGGCGTGTTCTCGGACCTGGTACTCATCCCCGTGCTGGCCGTGATCCTGCTCGTCTCCTCGGCCAAGCTCGCACGTCACGACTAACGCGCTAACACTCCTTTACGCGAGGGAAGGCAGCACCGACAAAGTCGAAAGTGTGATCTCCACGCCAGGACCGTAGGGCGCATGGCTGTAGCGCTGGAAGCCCCACAGGTGTCGCGACTTGCGCGCTACACCGCGCGCTACACCTAGCCACCCAGTCGAAACGGTGTTCCATTTGTGCTGGATGGCGAGTTAAGGTCGCGTTCCGCGAGGATCTTGTACGGAGGTGGCCGGGATGGAAAACACCGCGCCCTCACGCCGAGGCCGCCCCTTGGGCCCTCAGGCCGCCGCAGGGGAACTTACGAGCCGCCAGGCAGCGATCGTTCGCTACATCACGGAGACCGTCCGCCGGCAGGGCTACCCCCCGTCGATGCGGGAGATCGGCCAGGCCGTGAAGCTCGCCAGCACGTCGTCGGTGGCCCACCAGCTGATGGCCCTCGAGCGCAAAGGAATCCTCTACCGCGACCCGCACCGTCCCCGGGCCTACCGGGTGAGGCCGTCGTGGGCACCCGAGTTGGGGGACCGTAGCGAGGCACCTGTCGACGTGCTGCTCGTGGGCCGGATCGCCGCCGGCGCACCCCTGCTCGCCCAAGAGATGGTCGAGGACGTCTACGCCATGCCCCGCCAGATCGTCGGCGACGGCGACCTATTCGCCCTGACGGTGTCCGGCGACTCGATGATCGACGCGTCGATCTGCGACGGCGACATCGTGACCGTCCGCCGCCAGGACAGCGCCGACCACGGAGACATCGTCGCCGCGCTCCTGGACGACGAAGCCACCGTCAAAGTGCTGCGCCGTCAGAAGGGGAAGGTGTGGCTGATGCCCCGCAACCCCGCCTACCAACCGATCCCCGGCGACCAGGCGCAGATCCTCGGCAAGGTCGTCGGCGTCCTGCGGCTTCTCTGAGCAGAAATCCCTTGGAGAAGAGCCGGTCGGTCATGCCACGCTGACTCCTACCGAAGGGGCGTAGCTCAGCTGGCCAGAGCGCCGGTCTCCAAAACCGGATGCCGCAGGTTCGAGTCCTGCCGCCCCTGCCAGACGAAGTCGGCGAAAATCCAGCGGGTTTCACCTCGTCGGCGTCACGCCGATCCCGACAGTGCTGATGATCTGTAGGCGGCTCCCTCAAAGTGGACCGCACCCTCGGACACCCCGGAGACCGCGTGAGTGAGAGCAGCGCCCACCCCCTCGGCATCGAGCCGCCCATCCCCCATCTCATAAGCGGCGCGGACGCGGAGGAACTCACAATCACCCTGGGGTTGGGGCTCGTGGCCCGGAAGGCCGCGGAGGCCGAGTACATCCTGCACGGGATCTACGTGCACCTCGTCGAAGCTGAGAAGGCCTACAGCGAACTGGCAGTCGCCACCGGCGGCAAGCTCGTACAGCAATGCCGAAAGGAGCTGGAAGCGGTCACTCTTTCCGCCTCGTGCAAGACGTCACTCGCCGAAGCCCTGGACGCTGCGGAGGAAGGATTCCGCCTACGCAACCGCTACCTGCACGGCTACTGGATCTACGACGACGAGTCCTACCAGTGGCTCACCTTGAAGGGAGCCCACCGCAGTGACCGTCCCGAGATCACTTTCATCAACAGCAGCGAAGTGTGGGAATTGGCCGAGCGCTTCCAGAAGCTCTGCTTCAGCCTGCTTCACTGGGACACTGCCCACTTCGGCGAGCCAGCCGACGACGAGGACGGCCACCAGGGCCTGGTCTCGCGCAAGCAGATCTGACGCTAGGCACGATACGGCTGGACGATCAGTTCGTGGGGCTGACGTTCGGACTGCTGGATGGCGTCTCTGCGTTTTGTAGGTCTGGACGACATCGATGACGTCTGGGGGCGCAGCAGCCCGCTGATCAGCCTTCGGCGGCACACACTCACGGTTCGACGCCACTCCACACCCTGCTAGTGCAAGAGTGGCGGTATGTGTGGTCGATACGCATCCACTCGCAGCCCGCAGGAACTGGCGCCGCTCTTCCAGGTGCCCGACGTCCCCGCGAAGGAGACGCTCGCGCCAAACTGGAACGTCGCCCCGACCAACGACGTGTGGGCCGTCCTCGAGCGCACACCCCGCGACGAAGAGGACTCCGGCAACGTGCAGCGGCAACTGCGGCCGCTGCGCTGGGGCCTGGTTCCGTCGTGGGCGAAGGACGTGAAGATCGGCGCCCGGATGATCAACGCGCGGGTCGAGACGGTGCACGAAAAGCCCGCGTTCCGTCGCGCGTTGACCCGCCGACGCTGTCTGCTGCCCGCCGACGGCTTCTACGAGTGGCAGCAGGCCAAGGACCCCGCCACCGGCAAGGTGCGCAAGCAGCCGTACTTCATCCATCCCGAGGATGACCAGGTGATGGCACTCGCCGGTCTGTACGAGTACTGGCGCGACCCGGCCGTGAAGCAGGACGACGACCCGGCCGCCTGGCTGATGACCTGCACCATCATCACCACCGAAGCCACCGATACGGCCGGCCGCATCCACCCCCGCATGCCGCTCGCCCTCACCCCCGACCACTACGACGCCTGGCTCGACCCCGCCCACCAGAGCCCCGACGAGCTGCGGGCCCTGCTCGGCCAGCCGGCCGGCGGGCACCTGGACGCCCGCCCCGTCTCCACCGCCGTCAACAACGTCCGCAACAACGGAGCCCACCTCCTGGACGAACTCACCCCCTGAAGGTGCTCAGGCAACTCCTGCGGAGGCGACTTCTGCTCAGGAAGCGAGCACGTCGCACGCCGGTATGGCACCGTAGAGCCAGGCTGGCTCCGCCGCTTCCCCCCGTAGTGACGGAGCCAGCTTCACTGCATCCCGGACTCTTCCGCGTCCCTGGGCCCGGGAAGCGCCTGTCGGAGATCGGTGTATAGGCGGATCCGTACGCCGGGCTGACCCGGATCCCGCGTCGCACACTCGGCCGCCGCCGTCCCCCACGTCCGGGCGACGGCGTCCTGGAAAGCCATCACAGTCGCTTCGTCGGCGCCCGCGACGTCGATGACGAGCAGGCCGGGTTCGGACAGGTGCACTTCTCGGATCGGGTCCACGTCTGGCAGTACGTGTTCGTGGGCGCCAGGGTTCTGTTCAGACTCCGGATTCACCTGACCGGGTGAGTTGTCAGTGGCGACGTCTACCGTCCCCTGCATGACCAGTTCGCCGAACGCTCCTGAGGGCGCATGGGTGTTGGAGGCCACCATCCGGACAGCGCCGGCCGCCGATCCTCAATGGCAGGAGCAACTCGACAGGCTCCGCGGAATCGCCTCGTACGACCCCGAGACCCAGACGTGGCGTGCCAGCCTCGGCGCCCTCGACCTGGCAGGCCTGCAACTGCTGCAGGCCCTCTTCGACACCGCGCGCGTCCACGGCACCGAGGTGCGCCTGACACCCGTGGCGGTCCCGGCGTACTGGGAGGGCCCGGCCTTCACGAGGGAGCCGGACGTGGATGCTCTGCTGGAAGCGCGGGCCGATCGCGGCCGGCCGCTCGGTCAGCTGCCGTTTGTCTGAGCAGCCCTCGCGGGTATCGGTCGGACTGGCGCGCTGGCCTGTACCTAGCATCCTGCACCGACCCCGGCGTCAGTTGCTTACCTTGAAGCGGCGGAACATGTCCGGGAGGAAATGCCGCAGAAGGGTCTGGGCGGCATCGAGACGCTTGAGTTCGTCGTGCCCAAAGCGGAACACCTCGTACCCTCTGAGCTTGAGATCTCGGTCAGCGGCAACCATGTCCGCGTACTTGCCTGTATCCGGAGTGCGCCCGCGGTCGCGGGTGTAGTGCTGGGATCCGTCGACCTCCAGGACGACACGCTGTCCATGTGGCAGCAGCAGGAAATCCATGCGGGAGCGCAGCAACGCCTCGGGGCCGCGCTCCTGAACAGTTCTATGGTCCCAGTGCAGCCACACCTCGGGCAGAAGAGCGGGATCCCCCGGCGAGGGCCCGAGGATCTGGTGGTAGGCAATGAAGAGATTCTTCTGGCCGTCCGAGTTGTCCGGCAGGCTCTTGAGGAGTCGTTGGTACAGGTCTCCTCTGGCCTCGGTGTCGCTGCTGATCTCGCGGGTGTCCTGCCACCAGGCATGCAGATCACGCCAGCGCAGGCCCTCGATGGGGATCTCACGGTCATAGACGAGGGTGTCGTCCGGGTTGCCTCCGACGATCTCGATGTCGTTGTCCACTGAGGACTGGAAGCGGATGTCGGGCTTGGTGAACGAGGCGAAGATGATGTTTTTCGGCCGCCGGTTGCCGGGCAGTCGCGTCGACACCAGGGTGAACACGGGATAGCCGCCATCGTTGCCGGTCACTCTCAACTCGACTCTAGCAGCGCGGAGATGACCGTTGATCGTGCTGACGGTTTTCTCCTGGAGGTGCTCGTCAAGGAGGACGTCCGCTGATACCAGGCCCTCGAGGAAGCGGGCGAGCCTGGCGTCTCCGGCTTCGAACGCCCCGAGGTTGTCGAAAAGGTCTTCCGTGGACCAGTCCCCGGGGTTGCGGAAGACGTGCCGCTCGATGCGGTCTCTCAGCGTCACCGGACGCATCCCGTTCAACAGCATGCCCTCCAGCTCCGTGAAGGAGAGGCCCGAGTCCTCGGCTATCCAGAATCGTTCGAGTAGCCGCATGAAACGGTCGTGGCGCTGGGCCAACTCCGACAGGTCGAGGGCGCGCGCCAGTTCACGGCGGGTCTTCTTGGGTATCTCGGGCGGTGCGTCCTCTTCCCACAGCAGGTCCTCGAGGCGGTAGCGCCGCGACGGACTCAGGTGGAGGTGGCTCTGTTCCAGGAGGCGTTGCGTGATGTGTGGCAGCTCGGCGTCGGGTACCTGGCTGAGACTCATCTCGATCCGCTCGCGCTTGCTGTCGGCGTCATCAGGGACCGGTGGCATCCCCAGCTGTGCGAAGGCCGGGTTCAGCTCCCGGTGCGTCAGGCTGCCAAGCCCCGCGACGACCTCGCCGACCAGTGCGCGCAGCGTTGAACGATCCCAGCTGTCGACCATGGGCAGATGGTCGCAGAAACCAAGTGGATCCGGCATCGGCACCCAAGCAATGGGCCATTACGTCGCACGACGTCCACGCGCGTCCTCTGTGGGTCCGCCTCCGTCCTGATGCCGGGCTGACGGGCGCCGGGAGCTGATGGCGAGGGTGGCGGGGTAGAGCACCTGGCGGCCATAGCGGACGCGGGCGTGATCGGCGACGGCTTCGACCGCGAGGGGTTTGTCGGCCGCCGAGTCGAGGGTGAGCTGCCGGGTGGCCTGGTCGGCGGGCCGAAGGGCGTCCGCGCGCAAGGCGATGCTGCGAACTCGGGCGCGCTGGAGACCGAGGGAGGTGTACACGGCGTACGCGGTGCGGGCCAGGAGCACGGTGTGCTGGGTGGCTTCGGACAGGGTCCGGCTGCGCCGGGTGCTGCTGGAGTCGGCGTAGCGGACCTTCAAGGTCACGCCCGCGGCAACCTGACCGGAGCCGCGCAGACGGGTGCCAAGGTCGTCGGCCAGGGCGAGCAGGACGCGCCGGTGGGCGGCCGGGTCGAGTTCGTCGCGGGCGAAGTGGTGCTCGGTACTGATGCTTGCCGGCGTCGGGGTGGGGTCAACGACCTGGGTGTCGCGGCCCTGGGCGTGCTCGTGGAGGGCACGTCCGGCACGGGCGCCGAACAGACGCTGCAGCGTGAGCTGGGGAACGTCGGCGACGTCGCCAATGGTGTGCAGGCCGTACTCGCCGAGCATCGCGGACGTCTTCGCGCCCACGCCCGGCAACTCCCTTACAGGGCGAGGCCGCAGGAACGCCATGACAGCCTCGGGGGAGTCGTCGATGACGGTACGCCGGCCGAGCGGGGTGAGGGCGCTGGCCATCACGGCGAGCATCCGGTTGCCTGCACACCCCGCAGCACTGGGCACGCCGAAATGCGCGAGCGCACGCAACTGGACCAGTTCGGTCAGTCCACGGGCGTCACGCTTCCAGTACGGAATTGCCCCGGTGAGGTCAAGCACAGCCATGTCCGGCTCGACCATCTGCACACGCGGCGCGATGTCCTCCAACAGGCGGCGCAGCCGCTCGGGGAGTTCGGCGTCGTAGTCGGCCGGGATGCCGAAGCGCAGATGGAGGATGCGGCGACCCATAGCGATCACCCTGCGCTTCCCTGGCTGCGGTGGCCGAGCCGCCGCAGGTCTGCCGAACGGGTGCCGGCGGGCTGGAGGTCGGCGTACGGGTGGAGCCGGGCTCCGGCGGTGCCGTCGGCAAGGGTGCGTTGCGGCGGCGCCGGTTGTGCCGGGGTGGGGGCGGGACCGGTGCGACCGAGTAGATCAAGGGCGGCTTGGGGGCCGTGGTCGCGGCGGGCCTGGGCCACCTCGTCTAGGTCCCAGACCATCTCGCCGACCACCGTGCGGCGCGCGCCACGGGCTTCCACGGTCCCGCGCACCACGAGGAGGCCGGAGTGGAACACGGTGTGCGCGACCCGCTCGTGGCTGTCCTCGAAGAATGCGATGTCGACCAGGCCGGAGCCGTCCTCCAGCGTCACGAAGATGACTCGCTTGCCGGACGCAATCGGCGGGGTCTGCGTGGATGCCCTCACTCCGGCGACGAGCACCTTCTGTCCGGGGATCATCGAGCGCAGGTGTGTGGCGTCCGTGGCACCGAGTTCGGTGAGCAGCCGGAAATGGTGCTCCATCAGGTGGTGCGTGACGTCGATCTGCAGCGTCTCCAGCTCCGCGGCGAGTTTGTCCCGGCTGGTCATCTCCGGCAGACCGCTCGGGGCGGCGGTCACCAGCTCCCCGCCCAGGGGCAGTTGCCCGCCGGTGGCGGAGCGGGCGCGAGACTGCCGGTGCAGCTCGGCAGCCTGCAGCAGCAGATCCCGCCGCGTGAGATCGCCCGCGAGCGGGCCGAGCGCGCCGATGCGGATCAGGCGCTGCGCGATCGGCAACGACGGGCGGGCGCGCTGCCATAGGTCCTGCAGGCCGGTGTAGGGCTGGCCGGCCACGAGGCGGGCGACCTCTGCTTCGCTGATGCCCTTCACGGTGGAGGCGGCGAGCCGTACGCCCCAGCCCTGCTCGGTCTGCTCGACCACGTGTGCCGCGCGGGAGTAGTTGATGTCGACGGGCAGGATCGGCACTCCGTGGCGGCGGGCGTCGGCGACGAGGACCCGGCGCGGCCACATCCCGGGGTCGTGCTCCAGGAGCCCCGCGTACAAGAACGCCGGGAACCGGGCCTTCAAGAAGGCACTCTGAAGTGCGGGAACAGCGAAAGCGACAGCGTGCGCGCGACAAAATCCGTAGGCGCCGAAGCTGGAGACGGTCTCCCATACCTCGTCCAGCACGGCCGTGCTGTAGCCGCGCTCGTCAGCCGTGCGACGGAACCAGTCCTCGACCTTCGGCAGCCGCTCGGGGTCGGCGAGGGCGCGGCGGGCGTACTCGCCGGCCGCGCGGTCGCAGCCCGTCAGCCGTGCGAAGATCGCGATGATCTGCTCATGCCAGATCACCACGCCGTACGTATCCGCGAGGATCGGCTCCAGGTCCGGGTGCGCGTACCTCGGCGCCGCGCCGTGCCGGGCCGCTATGAACAGCGCAGGCATCCCGCCCGCTACGGGTCCCGGCCTGAACAGCGAGATGTCGGCCACGACGTCCTGCATGTGTCTCGGCTGCAGCCGAGACAATAGATCTTGCTGACCAGGCGACTCGAGTTGGAACAAGCCCACGCTGTCGGACGCCTGGATGAGCTCGAAGGCCAGCCGGTCGTTCAGATCGACGTGATCGGGATTGTCGAGATCGAGGACCTGCCCAGTGGCACGACGGATCTCCGCGACCGCGTGCGCCATCGCACTCTGCATCCGGACACCCAGGACGTCCAGCTTCAGCAGGCCGTAGCCGCCGAGTTCAATGTCTTCCTTGTCGGCCTGCACCATCGGGTAGCCGGCCGGAGTCGGCTGCACCGGCAGCCGGTTCAGGAGCGACGCGTCGGACAGGATCACCCCGCAGGGGTGCATGGCATAGCCGCGGGGCAGCGCGTCCAGCCCCTCGGCGAGCTCCCACAGCGACCCGAACTTCTCTGCCTGCGCGGCGAGTTGCCGCAGCTCCGGCAACTCCGCCAGGGCCGCGCGGATATCCCGGGCCCGGATATGCGGGAAGCTCTTGGCGATCTCGCCCACGACCTGGGGCGGAATCCCGAGGGCCAGCCCGGTGTCCCGCAGGGCGTGTCTCGCCCTATAGGTCTCGGGCATGCCGGTGACCGCGGTCCGCTCCGTGCCGAACCGCTTGATGATCGCGTCGTACACCTCCAGGCGCCGCTCGGATTCCACGTCGAGGTCGATGTCCGGCAGCGACGTACGGCGCTCCGAGAGGAACCGTTCGAACAGCAAGTGGTGATCGAGCGGGTTGGCCGTGGCGACGAACAATGAATGGTTGACCATGCTCCCGGCGCCTGAGCCCCGGGCGGCGACCCGGATTCCCAGGTCCCGGGTATCCGCGACCACCTGGGCCACGGCCAGGAAGTACGCCTCGAACCCGAGTCGGCCGATGACCTGCAACTCGTAGTCGAGCTGTTGTACGGCGCGGGTGTCCGTGTCCAGGCTGCGGGCGACCATCCCGGCCTCGCATCGCTGTCGCAGCAGCCGCATCGCCGAACCCTGCCCGCCGGTCGCGCCCACGACGGACGGTTCGGGGAAGTGCGGTCTGCCCAGCCTGAGATCGGCCGGGGTGAGGGTGCAGGACTGGCCGGTGGCCTCGGTCTCGGCTAGCAGGCGTACGGCGCGGGCGGCGCCGTCGCCGACGGCGCGGGCGATCCGCTCGGCGGCCGCGGTCATGGCGGCCGGGTCCTTCAGCCAGCGCTCCCCGCCGTCAAGGTGCCGGTGGTCGACCGGCCGCAGCAGTCGGGCCGCGTCGAGCACGTCAGCCAGCCGGTGCTGTCCGGGGTCGGCGTAGCGGACCGCGTTCGTCAACACGGCGCGTACGGCGAGCTGGTCGGCCAGGCCCACGGTGCGCGCGGCCAGCCGCAGCGATCCCGCGCCGGTGCCCTGCCGGCCCAGGTACACGGTCTCCAGCCGCAGCCGCTCTCCGGCCAGCTCCCGCCACGGCGCGAGCAGCCGCTCGGCGACGTCGGGGCGACCGGCGGACAGGGCACGTACCGGTTCGGCGGTGGGACCGAGGAGCACCACCAGGTTGTGGTCGGCGTACTCGCGTAGTACTGGCCAGGACACGACCGGCGCCGCGCCGTCGGCCTCGGCGTGCGCGGCGGACACCAGGCGGCACAGCCGCGCCCACCCGGCCGCGTTCTGCGCGAGCAGGGTGATCCGCAGCGGCGGCTCGATCACGTGCGCGCCGCCGCGCACGGGTGTACGCGACCGTACGGCGGCCGGGTCTGGCGGGGTGAGCGGGGCCACGGCGACGTCGACGCCGAAGACGGGGCGGATACCGGCTGCCGCGGCGGCGGTGGCGAAGCGGACCGTGCCCGCGACGGTGTCCCGGTCGGTCAGCGCGAGCGTTGTCATCCCGCGCTCGGCGGCGCGCTGCACGAGGGCGTCGGGGAGAGAGGCTCCGTAGCGGGCGGCGTATCCGGAGGCGACTCGCAGATGAGTAAATCCACGTCCTCGCACCTCCCGTCTTTCGCGTGCCCCTCCCTGACCTTCGACCTCTCCAGGTATCCACCATAACCTTGATTCGTACAAGCGTGCGAACGGGTGAACTGATGCTGTCCCACGCCGCTCAGCGACCGCAAGGAGCGGGACGGCCTTGAATCAGCGGCCCGAGGCCTACGCGTGTGACTTCCATCTCACTTCGCGTTCTGATCCTGTAATACGGCCTGGTTCTCGGCGGAAGGGGTGAGGCCGGCGACCGTCCGGCCCGGAGAGGCCCAGACATGCCCCATACCCTCGATCACCTCGCGGTGCTTGCGGCGTTCGTCGTCCTCGCGACGATCACCCTCACCTCGTTCGCTCTCGACGCCGGCAACGAGCTCACCGAGCACCAGGCCCGCGTGCTGTCCACCGCACTGAGGACCATCGAGCACGTCGCGATCGCCTACGGCACCGTCCTGGCAGCCCAGGACACGCCGCTCACACTGGCCGCGAAGGCGGTGGCGCTCCTCCTCGGGTAGCGCCGCTGCACATGCACGGGCGCCGCGGCGGCCGGAGTCTGATCGTGTGGACTTTCCCGTCGACGTCGCACTCGCCGAACTCGTCCCGACCCTCCCGGTCGGGACGGGCTGGCGGTACGAGATGAAGTTCGACGGCCACCGGACCGTCATCTGGCGGGATGCGGACACCGTCCGGCTCCAGGCCCGCTCCGGGCGGGACGTCACGCCGGTCTGGTTGGACTTGGCCCTCGCTGCCCTCGACATGCTTCCGCCGCGGCTGGTCCTCGACGGCGAAGCAGTGATCTACGCCCACGGCAGGATCGACTTCCCGGCCGCGCAGTCGCGCGCCCTGTCCACCCCGGCCCGCGCGCGCCGCCTCGCCGAGGACCTGCCCGCCCATTTCGTGGCGTGGGACATCCTTCTCCACCCCGAGCACGGCGACGTCCGAGGACGGCCGTACGACGACCGCCGTGCCCTACTCGTCGACCTGCTGGACGCGTACGACGTCAAGCCGCCGATCCAGCTGGTCCCGATGACCGACGACCCCACGGTGGCCATGACCTGGTACCAACAACTCCCGGAGCAAGGAATTGAGGGCATCGTCGCCAAGCAGGCCACCTCCGTTTACAGGACCACAGGTCGGGTCTGGAAGAAGATCAGGCATGCCGAGACCGTGGAAGCCGAAATCGTCGGCTACACCGGGCCGGCCGCGCGACCGCGGGCACTCGCGGTCCGGCTCCCCGACGGGCGTGTGGCGCTTACGCAGTCGCTGAAGGCGCCGCTCGCCGCTCAGGTCGCGGTACACCTCGCGGCGAGCGGCCCGCCGCGCGGCATGCACACCCGGGAAGGGGAGCCCTACACCACCGCCGCTCCCGGACTGGTGGTTGAGGTTCTGGCCGGGACGACCCGGCACGCCGTGGTGACGGTGACCCGGCTGCGCAGTACGTGAACCACCGAGCCGTGAGACTCGGGCGCGAGGGACGCGACCATCACCCTGCGCGTCGATATCGTCCCCTGCGGAGTGGCGGATGTTGCCAGGCCGACGGTCATCCGACCGCCGGCCCGGCAACGACCTCCAAGGTGCCCTTCAACACCCGGAAGAAAGAGACGAACACGTGGGTACGGCGCGCCCGTCAGGCGGATCTGCGGAACTCGGGGGCGCCGACGCAAGTCCGATCGCCACGAGGAACATGGCAACGGTCGCGGCCGAGCCGATCGCCATGCCCAGGTCCCCCGTGGGCGGGACCGCCATGCTGCTCTTCTTCGTGAAGAGGAACACGGCGACGCCGACGACCGCCGCCACCATGAGGATGAGCAACAGGCCGGTGGTGATGGGGAAGACGGTCATCAGCCTGCCGGCATCTCCACCGGACCGACGGCGGCGTCGGTATCGAGCGCTTCGCTGAGCCCAGCAACCGCGCTCGTGTCCGTTTCCGCAGGTCGGAGGGATTGTCCTACCTGTGCTGTAGCTTCAAAGATGCCAGTCAAGGGTTTCTCCTACTGCCCGTTCACGAGGGGTGGGGGACCCGGGACGCGCCGAGAGCCCTGGGATGCGGCAGCCGCCAAGCAAAGTCCGCAGTTCCAGGGCTCTTTCGTCGTGATCAGAGTCCTGTGACACCCACGACGCTACCGGCAGGGTCTGACAATGGGCCGTCCGTGCCCGGCACGACACCGGAGAACCACGGCGTGCCGCTGTGCACCGAGGCCTGCTGCTGGCCGTCGTCACCACAAGTGACCGCCAGACCAGGCCATTCGTGCCACGAGAGCACGGAACGCCTGGGAGTCACGCAGGGGGATAACCCGGTGACGTGAGGCGTGCGCCTCGGGATGATGATGGTCCTGAGGTCACACGGGGTGGAGGAACCGATGCCACAGATGCAGCCGGCGGAGGCGCTGGCGACGTGTGAGAAGGCGTTGCGGAGCCTGATCGCCACGGTGTTGGCGAAGAAGCTGGGCAAGGACTGGGTCTCCCACGTGTTCCCCGAGGAGCGGGCGGTCAAGATCCGGGGGATCCGGGATGAAGAGGCCGGCCGACGCACACGACGCGGGGTCGCTTCGGTACCGAGCAGCGAGCTGGCGTACGCCCAGTTCTTCGACATCCTCGCCCTGCTGAAGAAGTACTGGGCGGACTTCAAGCCCGCGTTGGGCAATCAGAGCGAGACGTTGGGGCTGCTCAGCCGCTTCGAAGCACTGCGCAACTCCGTGGCCCACAGCCGGGATCTGCTTCCCTTCGAAGAGGAACTCCTGAGCGGCATCGCCGGGGAGATCCGGAACAGGGTGACCATCTATATGAGCAGTCAGGACCCGACCGGGGACTACTTCGCGCGGATCGACAGCGTCACGGACAGCCTCGGGAACTGCATCGACAGCTTCCCGCCGGACCCCATGGAGCACGGGGTCTCGCTTCGGACCGGAGCGGTGCTGCACCCAGGCAACACGATCACCTTCCGGTGCCGCGGTACCGACCCCCAGGGCCGTGACCTCACGTGGTGGGTCCTTCCGACCCGCGACACGGACAACCCCCGCTACACGGGCCGAGATCTCGACATCTCCTGGCGCGTCAGCAGTACCGACGTCGCCGCGCGCCGGGACGTCCACATCTACATGAAAAGCAGCGGCCCCTACCACCGGGTCAACACCGGGACGGACGGCTTCGACTACTGCGCCACGTTCATCTACACCATCCTCCCCGGCGAGGACTGCGCGCACGCGACGTCCTGAGGCACCGGCGAGGCCTTCGACCGGCTCGCGGATCTTGCCGCACGGGGACTGTCCGGGTGGGGACCGCAGAGGTCTAGGACGCGGCCGTCTTCGTCTGCTGGCGGTGGTGCTTGAGCTTGTCGCGGGCCGCCGTACGTTCGTACCCGTCGACCCCTTTCCAGAAGCTGTGGCAGAGGATCAGGGTGACGAGTTCGAGTTCACGTGCCCGCAGTGCGGCGATGCGCTGCTGGTCCGCCGGATCCCAGCCCGGGGAAGCAGGGCGGGAGGAGGCGCGCCATGCACCATCAGGGGTGGTCCACGCGGGCAGCGGCTCCAGGGACCAGGGCTGTTTCTTGAGCAGGGGCTTCAGCTCGCCTCGTACCTCGTCAAGCTCGTCCTGGGCCTCGATGAGGTCCTGCGGGAAGTCGTACGTCTCGTCCTTCTGCGCCACGCCTTAACGGTACTGCCGTTCGAACGCCGAGCCCTGTACCTCAGAATCGTCACGAACTCCTGACGTTTTCTGTATCGTCAGGATTGCCTGACGGCTCCACTGGTCGTCATCGAGTCGAGGAGGGGTCATGGGCTGGCTGTACGCGGAGGGTGAGAACGAGAGCGAAGGCGGCGACCACGAGGGATGGGTGGTGGCCGTGCTGTCGGACGGAACGGACGGCGAGAAGGACACGTTCGACGATGCCGAGGAGACCTGGGCGCGGCGCGTGAACTGGGCGTGGTCCTACAAGTACGACGGCAAGGAGGGACGACGGAAGGCGCAGGGCTTGCGCGTCATCTGCTACTGCGGGTGGCGGGGAGCCCGTCGCCCGGTCAACTTCGCCGACCCCGACGCATGCGACGTACAGCTGAAGCAGGAGTGGGAGCGGCACTGCGAGATCAGCATGTCCCGCATGCTGACGCAACGCCTGCAGCGGCTCACCAGCGACCTGGTCGTTGCCTTCGACGAGTTGACCGGCACCTTCAACAACGGCAGCGAACCCGCACGTCCTCTTCTCGCCGCCTACGCGGCCACCACTCTGCTGATGGACGTCGAGGCGTGGCAGAGGGACGCCGTGCGCGCGGCCAGGAAGGGCGGCTTCTCCTGGGACGAGATCTCCGGCCCGCTCATGATGAGCAAGCAGAGCGCACACGAGAAGTTCGCCAAGCACATGGAGGCGGACACGGAAGAGACGCCGTGAACGGACGCTGCCCGAATCAGCAGTCCGAGGTGAAGCGTGCGGCTCTCAGCGAGTACGCGTGTCCGTGTAGGACTTGATCCGTTCGCCGTCGTGGCCCATCAGCACCGCCAGCTGCTGGCCCGCCCACAGGGCGAGGGTCAGGGCTACTTCCCGCGCGTCCTCCACCTCCTGGCCCTCTCGCAGGTACAGCAGATAGGGCGCCGCGATCCGGAGAAGGCGCGCCTGTGAGCCAGGCCCGGCCGGGCGGGCGGCGAAGTCCTCGGCAACCACCGACATGATCTCCACCGTGGTGGGGCCGGCCGGGTGCGCGTGCTGCTGGGCCTGGCTCACCTCGTCACCGTGGTCACGCAGCCAGTCGTCGAACCGGTCCCGGTCCTGGCCGAGTTGTTGGTACACGTAGGCGACCAGTTCGCATGCCAGCCATTCGGTCAGCAGCAGCGAGTCCTCCCGCAGGGAGTCGGCAGCGTGCCAGCACTTCAGCGCGGCGGTCAGGGAGTTGTACATCTCCCAGTTGGCGGGCGGCTGGCCTTCCTCATCATGGTGAGCTGCCACATCGAGTGCAGTCGCCCGGATCAGCGAGAAGGCAGTGCCGCGCGGCACGGGTCGGATGGTGGTCTCAGGCATCGCTGCCCTCCTGTACTGCAGTGGTGGGCATGAAGACGTCCGGGCGGCCCGCCATGTAGGTCACGACTGCGTCCGGTACCTCGCGGCTGGGGACCGGCCCGACGACGGAGGCGGGCTCCAGGGCCTCCTGAGCGGTCAGAAGCTGCGCCAGAGCCTCGCCAGCCCCGGCCGGACCCGTCACCGCCACCCGCACCTCGTACGCGCCCCTGGGGCGCTGCGAGGGCGTCTGGCGGACGCCGTGGCTAGTGCCAGGACGGCCCGCATCAACGGTGTCCGCCATGCGCCGCAGGCACAACCAGAGTCGATCGGCCGTGCCCGGAGACCACGGTGTGCGCAGTGCGCCGGTGGCCGGGTCCAGCTCGCCGCGCCACTGCGCGTATCGACCGGCTACGGAGTTGTCCCAGGTACGCCGGTAGGAGTGCCATGTGATCGGCGACTGTGACGGCGCGGGCTCCAACTGGACGGGGTGACCGAGCTCGCCCAACCTCGCGATGACGTCTCCCAGCGGGCCCCAGGCCGCGCGCCGGCGGCCCTTGAAGGCCCGCTCCAACTTCCGCCTGCCGTCCTCCGGCGTCAGCGCGTCGGCTGGGGCGCCCTGCATACGAGGTCCGGCCAGCCGGACCAGCATGTTCAGCAGCTTCTTGCCGTTCTCGTCCACGGCGTGCACCCGGGCCGCCAGCGGTGGCCTCTTGCGGCCGGACGGTGTGGGCTCGGCTTCCATCACCTCCACCCACACCACCGCCAGCGGGCCGCCCTCGAGGAGACCGCGTGCCCAGGCCGCGTTCTCCGCACGGCGTTCGCGCAGCTCGATCTGGTAGTCGACGACCGTCGCGATCCGCCAGCACATCGGGCACAGGTGTCGGCCGCGCCGCTCCGACAGCGGCAGCTGGCAGTTCGCCCCGCAGTCCGTGCACACCCGGACCGTCGCCGACCGGCGCGCTTCCGCGGCCGCCAGCTGCCCGCCGGTGGCCTTCGTCGGCCGCGACTCCTTCACGGCGTACAGCGCGATCTCGGTCCCCTTGTCGCGGAAGTCGCGGCCGGTCACGTAGCCGCGGACCGGGCCGACCGGCTCGCGGGGGAGGTCGGCCCGGCTCAACTGGGTCTTGGAGGCCAGGGACCACGGGACCTTGTTCCAGCGGGGGTACCAGACCGGCTCCTGCGGTTTCTGGTCCGGCGTCAGCTGCTGCTCCGTCACGCTGCGTCTCCTCTACGGGGGTTGGGCGGCGTCCTCGGCATCGCCGTCTCCTAGGAGGACGGTAGCCGTTCGACGCCCACCACGCAAGCGCGCTTAGGGCTGTGACCAGTGCTTTTCTAGTTTGCAAACTTGGTACGGAGACTGGCACGGAGCGCGGCTGCGGCGTCGATCCCGCGATCCAACCCGCCCCGCCACACATCACCAACCGTGGTCACGTCGCTGGCGAGCCGGGCGTACTCCCTCAGCGGGTCCGGCAAGTCGTCCAGGTCGTCATAGAACCGGGCTGGCACCATCCCCGGGTGCCGGTCTCGCCACGCCAGCAGCGCCTCGATCGACTTCGCCGACGTGTGCCAGCAGGCCGCGTACACCTTCCGCGCCAGCGGCTGAGGTAGCCGCAGCGGCACCGACTTGGGGTAGCCGCCATCGCGCGACCCGGGCCACCGCCCTGGGTCCATCGCCTCTCCCGGGACCGGCGGCCACCGCCGGTCCCACCAGCCGCGGGCCCTCAACTCCAACTCGATACCGTGTATGGCGAGCACATCGACCGTGTCGAGCAGCTCGCCGGCCTTCCGCAGCCGCTCCAGCTCACCCCGCCGCGAGGCCCGCACCTTCTTCGCATCCTGACGACTCAGGCCTGCCACACTCCACCGATCGTCGCTCTCAAGTTCCGCCCGGTACTTCCTCTGCGCCTTCAGCTCTTCCGTCAGGCGCTCCCGCGTCTCCAGACGGACCTTCGCGGTGACCTGATGCTTACCCAGCTTCTCCATGCGCTCATCATGGCATTCCTAGTTTGCAAACCTCATCACTCACGCGGCGCGAAGCGACGCGGGGAGGGGGTGCGCCTCAACCCGGACCCGCTCCGAACTTCCACCCGCCGCGTCGGCGCAACGCGCCAATGATCACTCCGCACCCGAACCCGCCCCGGCGCCGCCAGCGCCCTCCACCAGCACGACAGCGGCCCGTCGGCCGCGGACCTTCAGCCGACCGACCCCACACGGTGGGGCGTGGAGACCGCGCCGGACATGCGGACCGCGTCGGCACTGACCAGCGCGTGTATCGACCGCTGTGCGCCGTGCCAGCAGTCCCTGGCGGCCAAGCTCCTCGAGGAGGAGGCGATCGTCCTCGCAGTGCTGGCCGGGTCACCTCTGCACCCTGCAGGCCGAGAGCGAGCCGGACGCGGGCGGCCTGGCCTCCCGGGCCACGCAGCTCTTCTTCGGGCTCGTCGTCGAACTCGGTCGTGCCCTCCAGAACCGCGGCCTGTGCAGGGCCTGCAGGACAAGGGGCTGCTGAGGAGCGACTTCCGGGGCGACCCTCTCGACGAGCTGCTCGAGCGCTTCACGGAGTCCTCCGACGCGGCGAAGGATCTCGCGGGTGCGCTCCACGGCAGGCCGAGCAAGGCGCACTCCGCCGTCGGGCACCTCGCGTACAGGGAAACGCCCGAAGAACAGGAGTCGGCGACGGGGGGCTGAGCCCGCCGGTTCGGCGGGTGTGATCGTCTGCGGACGGTGTGGAGCGGAGGCCGGGGCCCGGCCTCCGTGCTGTCGGCTGCTGATCGCCCCCTGCGGCAACCCGGCCCGTCAACTCACATCACAAGGCTGCCAATAATGAGTGAGATTCTCAAAAAACATAGTGACTTTCCTCAATTGAATGAGTGGATTCTGATATCATGCTGGGGAGTTGAGTGTTTTAGGAGGGTGAGTGAGTCAGTCGCCGCAGGAAGAGCGGGCGATCAGCGCGACCGCAGCGCGGAACAGCCTGTACTCGCTGGTCAAGCTCGTCGAAGAGGAGGGGCGCACCACGGTGATCACCAAGCACAAGGTGCGCGCTCTGCTTGCTCCGCTGGACCGGTTCCCGGCAGCCCGGAAGACCGATGCCTTCCCGGCCCACGTGCTGAGCTCGGCACAGAAGGACCTCGGTGACCTCGTGACGCTGGCAGCGCAGGGCAAACCGCAGGTCCTCCTTCGCAACACCACGCCGGTCGCGGTACTGCTCCCCGCCGACCCCGCTTCAAGTGCCCTCTCATCCGACACGGCCGCGCACCCCGGCGCGGCGACCGCAGGAGGTGCGGTGAACAGCCAAGGCAACCAGGACCGCAGCAGCGCGCCGCGCAGGCTCGCCACGCTGGGCGACGCCATCGGTTCCGTACTCACCGACGGCCCGGTCGGCGGAGCCCTGTTCGGGCTGCCCGGCCTGGACGCCGCGACGGGCGGTCTGCAGCCGGGCCGGCTGACGCTCGTGGCGGCCGCCCCGAACGTCGGCGGGAGCCTGCTGGGTCTTGCCGCCGCACGGCAGACCGCGCTCGTCGACCGCCACACGGTCCTTTACGCGGCGTCCGGACCCAACAGGGACGACATTTTCCGCCGGATCATCTCCGCCGAGTCCGGCGGCGACTACCCGCGCCTGAAGCAGGGCCGCCTCACCGAGCAGGAGCAGCAGGTCGCCCGGCAGGTGGTCCAGGCGGGCGACCTGCTGATGATCGATGACGGCACCAACCTGACGCCCGAGGACATCGCGGAAACCGCGCCGCACATGGAGGGCCTGGCCCTCGTGGTCGTGGACCGCCTCCAGGCCGCCCACAGCGCCCGCCTCCCGCTGTCCGGAGAGCGTCTCCCGGATGCCTCCCAGGTCCTGGCTGGCCTCGCACGCACCCTGCACGTACCGGTCCTCGCCGTCGTGGACAGCGACGACCCCACGATCCTGGCACTCCTGGACGCCGACGTCGTTGTGACGCTCACCGCGACCGCCGACCTGGGCAAGGTCCAAGTGACGGTCACTGAACGCGACTTCGGCACGATCGGCTCGGCATACCTGCAGCCCGACCTGCTCCACGCCCGCTTCCTCGACGCAGGAACCGGACCCACCGACCGCGCCCACAGCCCGGCGGGCCCAGGTCTCGCGCCCGGCACCGGCGGAACGGGAACCGCGGCGCTGGAACTGGCAGAAGCCGCCCTTCCCTACACATCCGGCGGACACCAGGGGATCCCCGCCGCCCTCACCCACGAGCTGGCGGCATGGCGGACCGCAGTCGCAGGCGGCGACCAGGACGCCCTCAAGGAGATCCTGCCGTCGCTGCTCCAGGCCGCCGCAGCGGTATCGGAGATGCCGGACACTCACGAAGGGCACCGCCTCGCCGCCGCACTGCGGCCCTTCACCACGCCCATGTCCGCCGACACTGCCGGAAGCGCCGGTCAGGGCGCTGCTGCCGGTGCCCCTGTGCACGCCCCGGCAGCCAGCGGCCAGGGACAGGATGACGTAACGGAAGACGAGGAAGACGGCGAGGACGGTCTGGCGCCGGGGGACGAGGAGGACGAGCCCGAGGGCCACGTCTTCCCGGCCCTGAAGATCCTCAAGGACGCGGTCGGCCGCTCGAAGATGCACCCGATCCCCGTCATCCGCACCGAGGCCCGCGACAGCGCCCCGTGGACTCTGATCAGCGAGCACATGGACGGCGAGCCCCGCTGGGTCCACCCCGACGTCACCGCCACCCGTGTTCCCCACATCCGGGCGAACGGAAAGCGCGTCCGGCGCGACCAGCTCGACGTGCCCGACTCCTTCGGAGAGGGCGTGCTGTGCCTGATCGACCGCAACGGCAGCTTCCCCTCCGCCTGTTCGGCCGTCCCCCTTGCCCCGAACAAGCTCCTGCACACCGGCCCGCTCGACGCGTACGACAAAGCCGGAGCCGGCATCTACCTCATCGACATCCCGGAGTGGAACCGCACCGACATGCCGCACCCCCTGGGGCGGATCATCGACCGACCCGACGAGAACGGCCGCGTCTGGGTCACCACCCCCCACATCAAGCAGCTGGAGAAACTCGTCCGGGCGGGCCACCTCGCCGCCATGCCGACCATTCACGACTCCTGGACCGGTAGGGCCAACGAAACTCTCTTCAAGCCCTTCTACGAGGCCACCCGCAAGGCCCGGACCGAGCTCGTCCAGGTCGGCGGCGACCCCTACAAGGCGTACAAGACCCGGCTGTCCATCGCGCTGCGCCTGCTGTGGCCCAAGCGCGCCGAACAGCGCTCCCCGTTCTGGCGCCCGGACTGGCGCATGAGCATGGTCGCCGAGGCCTCCGTCCGCCACTGGACTGTCGCCTTCAAGGCCGTCCAGGAAGGGCACACCCTCGTCGCGCTGCGCAACGTCGACCAGGCCATCTTCTGGACTCCGCCCGGCACACCCCCGTCCACCTACCGGATCGGCACCGGCTTCGGCGAAGTGAAGCGCAAGTTCGTCCAGCCCGGCCAGATCATCCCCGAAGGTGACGACTGATGGCTGGCCCCACAGGCCGCGGCAACTCCCTGGGCGCCGCCCTCAACGATCTCCTGCGCTCCCAGGTCACCCCCCGCCACCGGCTGTCCTCGTACACCGCCAAGCACTGGCACGCCCAGCTCAGCCAGCTCACCGCCACCCACCGGGGGCAGCAGGCCCTGGAGGACGCCGGTCTCCACGTGACGACCAAGACCCTCATCAACTGGCTGTCCGACGCCGAGTACAACATCCGCCGCAGCTACCGCGACATCATCCACACCGCGTACGAGAACACGGCCATCGTCCCCGCCGACCTGATCCCCGACCACATCAAGCGGGGCCAGTACGAGATCAGCGGCGTCGTCAAAACCGGCGACGACGAACGTACGCGCGGCACCCCGGACGCCGCACCCCTGCGCATCGACGGCAGCCGGGGCCACTGGGACGAGATCGAGGAGCTCTGGCTCGCCGGCGAACTCACCGACGACGAGTTCGAGGACCACTTCATCGACGACGTCATCGTCGAGGACATCGGCGAAGGCACCGACGGATGGGAGTTCCCCGGCGCCTCGTACTCCGTCGAAGTCCGGTAGCAGCAGGCACGCAGCAGTCGAACCAGCCGTCGCAGCAAGGGAATCCACAGCATGAGCCACCCCCCGGAACGGCGGAAGTTACCGCTGATCGCCGTGTACACAGAGACGGCCGTGAACGCCGAGCAGCGTGTGACCGAGCTTCTCGGCACCCCGGGCGCGAGCCCGGCTGAGGTACACAGGTGGCGAGGACCCAGGTCCGATCAGCCGAGCGCTCGCGCCTCTTCCTCCTCGAGGACAGGGAGCGGTCCCGCGCAACGTGCGAAGGAACGCGGGACCGCAAATTCCGGCCGTCCTGTCCGAGCCGGGCACTCGGACCGTACGACGCCCACCCCCCGGACGCACGCCCGACGCTCCATGCGGGGGACCACCGCACCAGCGTCCTCGTCGGTCAGTCACGCCGTCGCAGATTTTGTGTTCAGTGTGGGGTGATCAGTGGATCGCCCGTCACGGGGCTCTTGGCCCGATAGGGGTCGGTGAGCAGGTTCTGCGTTGCCCATTGGGCTCGCCAGCGTGCGGCGGCCGGACTCGGGGCACGCCCGCCCGTGTAGAGCACGGGTGTGCCGTCCGCGCGTTGCCAGTCGAGCGACCAGCGCCATAGTCCCAGCCTCGCGGCCTGGCTCCATAGCGGGCGTGAGTCGAACGGCGCCGGGTCGATCTTGGTCCACACCAGGAGGTCGGTTCCCGGCACGGGGACTCGCGAGCTGGCACAGATGTGGTCGGCTCCGGGGGCCTGCCACAGCAGAGGGGCGGGCAGCACGTCCACCGCCGACAGCTCTGCCGCGTACGCGATCAGGTCAGCAACGTCCCAGACCAGGGCCAGTCGCCGGGGGCTTCCAGCAGTAGCACGTCCACGGCGTCGCCGACCCGGTCGTCGTCCAGCCGCCTCTCGGCCTCGTACTCCGCCATCGTCCGCGCCTGGAATTCACGGCGTCCGGCTGCCGCCTCCTCCACCAGTTCCAGCGCCACCGCCACCATCTCGCCGCTCACCGACAGCGCGATCCCCAGCTCCCGCAGATGCTCCGGCGCTAACTGTTCCAGCAGGCTCTGCAGGTGGCCGGCGACCGCCGTGTTCACTGCGCTCAATGGAGGCCGTTCGAAGTTGGGAACCTCCGGGTGGCCCCACAGGTGGGCCAGCTTCCACAGCTCCAGCAACTCGCGGACGTCGACCAGGCCATCCAGCTCCTCGGCGTAGGCCAGGGCCGCGTCGACCACAGCGAGGGTGGCCTCGCTGCGCTCTGCGTTGACGTGACCGGCGAACCGGCACAACGCCGCCGACCGGCCGCCGACCGGACCCAGCACCACGCCGGCACTCTCGAACCTCTTCGCCATGCCGCCTTCCCAGTCACGGTCAGCCGACTGTCACGGTCCATGACCCGTGTTGGTCGGCCCCGGCCGCAGGATGCGAGATCTGCTGCAAGCCTTTGGCATCCCGGACAAGTCTGGCACGGTCCGATCCGGCAGGGGGCTCGCCCGGGCAACCCGTGGCGGAGTGTGCCGCGGCAAGGCTGTTGGTCGGGCTGATGACAATCGGCGAAGGCGCCGACGCCGACGTGTTCAGCCTCGTCGGCGCGGAGTGAGACCGGCCATGAGGTCGAGACGCCAAGAGATCAGCGTCGTGCGTCAACCACGGGTGCTGCATGCGAGCCTCGCCGAAGGGTGAGAGCGCGCTGTTCCCCGGCATGCGCCGGCCGGACAGAACTACGCTGGCACGGTGACCCTCTTGGCTCCCCAGATTGCCCAGCTGCCCGTCGATCCATCGTTGATTAGCCTCGCTTACCATCACGAACACCCCGTCCAGGCGTACGAGTTCGAGAACACGCTGGAGGTGTGGACGGTGTCCGCCCGGATCGACGCGGACGTCCTGGCGGAGGACCTGGCCGCCTACAGCGAGATGGACCAGGAGTCGCTGGACGCGGTGCAGGACGTCACGGTGGGCAGGATGTCGTTCGTGCGGGTGCGGATGTTCGGCCCGGACCATCCCTTCGAGGCGATGGACTCCTACACCGGGGACGTCTCCCGCATCGGCGAGGTGGTGCTGGACGTTGCTGACGGCCGATGGGAGCCGGCCTTCGAGGCCGCGCTTGCGCACCCCGTCGGTGACCTGCTCGTCATGGACCGGGTCATCCTGGAACCACCGTGGCGCGGACTGGGTCTGGGCCCGGTATTGGCAGGTGCCGCTATCCGCCGCCTCTCGCAAGGTTGTGTCGCGGTGGCGTGCGAGCCGGGATCTGCCGACGGCCGCGAGTTGACCGAAGACCAGCATCGCGAAGCCGCCGCCAAATTGGGCCGCGTATGGGAGCGGATCGGCTTCGAGCCCTTCCAGGAGGGTGTGCACATCCTGGACTGCCACCTGCAGCGGCCCCAGGATCTCCTTGCCGAACGTCAGGAGGAGTTCAACGACCTGTGCCGCGCCTGGCGGGAGCACCACCAGCCGTAGGGTTCACGATTCACGCCCGGGACGTCGGCCCTGGTCGTCCAGATCTGTTGCGGCAGGCTGGAGTCGTCCGGATACGGCGCCCGCCCTCCGACGCCGGGGCGCCAGTGCGTTCGGCGTCGTGGCTGGCTCCGCCACCAGCGTCGGCCCCAGTGCGCTGCAAGCACTCCGGGGGTCAGCCGAGCGAGTCCTCGGACGTGAGCGGCGTACCGTGCCTCGGCGTAGGCCACGACGTCGGGGGAGGGCCGAATGCGCGACGAGCGGCCCCCACGTGCAGAGCGGCGAGGGCAGCGTTGGCGCTACCACCAATCACGGCACCGAAACCGAGCGGTGCAATTTGGCCGAGCACAACGATTCCCTCTTTGGTCCCGTACTTCGTGAAGAAGTTCTCTCCCATGATCCCGTTGAGCTGATGCAGCCTCGCGACAGAAACCTTGGCGACCACCTGCCGTCCCCAGTGCGGTCCGGTACGCGCGGCGATCCTGGGAATGGTGGCTGAGCCGATCCCGTCGAGCACGATTCCCCTCACGATCGTTCGCAGGCGCTCGTCCTCGTCGTCGACTCCGTGGACTTCGGCGATCGAGACCACGAAAAGGGTGTTCAGCTGAAGAGACGAGAGAGCCTCACCTGCCGAGACGGATCCCGTGCTGAGGCCGGGCGCGGCGGCAGCTGCTCCAGTTACGGCGCCTCTCCCGGCAAGGGCCCTGATGTACTTCCACTCCAGGTCGCGGATGACCTGTGCTGGTGTCGCATCCGGGTTCCGCCGTCGGGCCCGAGCGATGCTCTTGCGCGCCAGGGGGAGCTGGGCGTCGATTGCCTGGTTCAGGCGCTCGAGGACCTGTTGCCCACGTGGGGCTGCTTCCGGAACCGGTCCGTCGAGGGCACCTGCCACCATGCTCTGAACTCCCTAGATCGCCACGTACCGACGAAGTGTCCCACCCCGATCAGCCGAGCGGTTCTCACGCCAGGCGGACCAAGTCGTCAACCACAACTGGAAGAGCAGTACGGGCGGTTACGCCGCGCTCACCGGGCCGCACGCGGAGCCTCGCGCCTCTCACGGCCTCCGACGCCACCGCTTCCTCCGTTCCCGCCGCCGGGACCAGGAGAGGACGACCAGCGCTCGGCCCTGGGCCAGTGGCTGCGCAGCGTCCGACGCCGCCGTAACTGACAACTGGGGACCAGGCCGTTGTCGCCGACTAACCGTCCCGTCGAGCAGGAGCGCCCATGCAGAGGCATTGATCAATCACACCACGGGTCATTACGGTGTGTGAGTGGATGATGACGAGGGGGATCGCTTCTCCGACGCGATTCGGCTTCTGCTGCTCATCGCGGCGGTGTCCGATCCGTTGAACGAAGCCGAGCAGCAGGCCGCGCCGAAGGATGCGGTGGCTGTGCTGCGCGCTGAGGGCCGGCTGCAGAAGCTCGACTTCTGGCTGCGTAACCCGGACTACCTGGCCGATGAGCTTCTCAACGACTACGAGCGCGAGAAGGAAGCCATCAACCTGGAGCTGGCCGGCAGCATCCTGGACTCGGACGAGCCGGAGATCTGCGCCATCCCGATGCTGCGCTACCTGTTCGGGGCGTTCGAGTACATCGACCTGGCGATGAGCATCCTGGCCGTCCCGCGCCTGGTGGTGGTCGTGCCGAGGCGCACCGCCAAGCGGGTGCTGCAGGACAACTACTACCTCACGGCCAAGGGCCGCGATCTCGCCGAACGGGCAACGGAGCAGTTCCCGGTCCTGGCCTGGTACACCGAGCGCGCCCGCCTCGTCCGGGCGCTCGCCGAGGCCACAGGGCACTCCGCCCTGGCGCTGCGCAAACGGCAGTACCTACAGCGCGACTACGCCGAGACCCCGCTGAACGAGTTCATCCCGTCGATTGCCGACCGGGCCCGCGCGCGCCTGGCCCGGCTGCGCGCCGAAGCAGAGCAGGGGGACGCCGCGTGACCACACAGCCTTTGCCCGTGCCGTCCGACGGCGAGCTGTATGAACAGATCGCCGCCCGTGTGCCGTCCGCTGACGTGAAGAGGGTCCGTGAGGCCCTGTCTGCCCACGGCATTCAGCTGACCAGGCCGCTGCCCGCGCGACGGCAACTGGTCGTGCACCGGCTGTACTGCGAGGGCATCAAGACCGACACGGACGACAACGACGGCCCCTTCACCGTCGACATGACGCTGGGGCCGGGGCCGTGGGCGATCGCCAGCACCCTGAACAATGCCGGCAAGTCGAGCCTTCTGTGGGCGCTGAGCTACGCCCTGCGTGGCGACGGCTTCGAAGCCTTCCGCCGGTCGGAGACAGTGGACTGGTTCTCCTACGTCCGCGCAGATATCGAGGTCGCCGGCGTCGCGGCCTCCATCCGCCTGACCTTCGACAAACCCGAGCGCCCCAGCTGCCGGCTCCTGAGCGCCGACACCCTCGAGCACCTCACAGCCCTCGACGGCTCCCAGGAGACCGGTCCCGGCGTACGCGTGGCGGCCACTGCGGAGCCCGGCGGCGTCAAGGAACTCATCGACCGTTTCATGCTCGATCGCTTGGGCCTTCGACCACTGTCCCTGTGGGCGGCCGAGGCCGGCGCCCCGAAGGACGCCGACGGCAACCGCGACAGCGCGGAGCAAGTGCACGGCTGGGCAAGCTACTTCTATGCCATCGCGCTGAACGCAGGAAACAGCAGCATCCTGCTGGGCCCCACGTCGTACAACCAACTCCCCGTGAAGCTGATGCAGCTCTTCCTCGACGTCCCTTACGCGTCCGAGCTGACCCAGATCAACACGGCCCGCAAGAAGGACACCCAGGAGAGCAACCGCGTTCAGCGCCGGGCGCGCGAGGATGCCAAAGCCCGCGAGCAGCAAACCGAGCCGCTGCGCCAGGCGCTCAGGGCTGCCGAGGTGAAGGTGGCGGCCTTGGAAGCAGGCCAGCCTGACCTGACGGGCCTGCTCGCCGACGTCGATGCCGCCGCACGAAGGCTCGCCCACGACCAGGCGGCTCTCCAGGAGGCTGAAGAAAGCCACGACCTCGCGCGCAAGGCCCGTCTCAAGGACGAACGGGCCGTCCGCAGGGCCCAGCAAAGCCGTGCGGCCCAAGCCCTTCTGGGAGCGCTTGAGCCGGAGGCCTGCCCGCGCTGCGACCACGAGATCGACGACGCCCGGCGCGCCGCGGAAGAGAGCGCACACCGGTGCTCGGTGTGCGCGAGCCCCCTGCCGGAGGTGAAGGACGACCCAGAGGCGCGGGCAGCGCTGCTCAGCCGACTGGAGGATCGGGTGAACGCCTCCCGCACGGCTGAAGACACAGCCCGGCTGGCTGTCGAGACGGCTGTCGCCGCCTGCGACAACAGCCGTGCCGCGTACGACCTGGTGAACGCCCGCCTTACCGCGGCACGCTCCGGCAACTGGTACACCCGACTCGAATCCGCCCGGGAGGACGTCTACCAGCTGCGCGGCGCTCTGGCAGTCGCCACCGGCAACGGGACCGGCCTGCCGGAGGTGGTCGGCGACTACGTCACCGCAACGACGAGCCCGTCGGACACCGAGAACGACTCCGACGACAGCGACGCCATCTTGGAGGCGGCCGCCGAGGCGTTGTCGGAGGTGGTCACCGACCACAGCAAGGCCCTGTTCACCGACCTGAACGACGAGATCGTCGCCATCGCCCATGACCTGGGCGTGGCCAACCTGACCAGCGTCGACCTCAACCTGGCGGGACACCTCAACGCCCGCAAGACCGGCAAAAAGCACCCCTTCAAAGCATTCAGCCCTACCGACCGCCTGCGCATGCGTATCGCGGCCATCGTCGGCATGATCAAAGTCGGACGCAAACGGGGCATCATGTCCCACCCCGGTCTGCTGCTCATCGACGCGCCCACAGCCGAGGAGCTCTCCCACGAGAACGCGCGCCAGTGCATCAAGACCCTCTACGAGACCGCGGCAGACGACCCCGGCATCCAGATTGTGATCACGTCGATCGACGACGCGGTTTGGGAGTTCTACCCCGAGGACCGTACCGTGACCGGTCCTGACAAACGCCATCTCTTCTAGGAAGGCCACCAGGATTAACCAGCAACGACGAGGGAGGCGGAGGGCATCGTGCACGTCATCGACGAGCGCCTGGCCCAGTGGGCCGCGCACGCCTCCCGCCTCCAACTGCGCGCCGGCCCGACAGTGGAGGACCTCGGAGGCTTCGACGCCGTTCTCGCCGCCGCGGACCACCTCGCCCAGGGCCCTTTCCTGGCCCACCTCATCCAGGCGACCGCGCATCACTTCGACGCCTTCGGTACCGAAGCGTGCAAGCCGCTGTACGACGCCGTCCTCAACGGCCTGAGGACCAACAACAACCACACCGCCATGGCCAGCGCCACCGACGCCCTCGCCAGCCGCCCGGCCCTGGCACGTGAACTCGGCACTCCACTGACACGCGTCCTGCTTACCCGCCTCCAGCAAGCCCAGGACGCCGGTGACGACCTCGCTGCGGCCCTCATCGGGGTGGAAGCTGCGGACTGTCTCGTCCAGCTCACCTTGGCCGGCGTCACCAAGGCCGCACGTCTCCTCGGTGCCATGGACGAAGCAACCGAGGACCCGGCTGCACTTCCCGAGGCCATGGCCACCCGCCTGCCCCGCCTCCTCGGCGTCCTCGACGCCCACCATCCCGGCGCCGGCCTCCGCGAGGCCCTCGAACGCTGCCTGATGCTCGACCACACCTGCCGGGACGCCGCCTTCGAGCTCGCCCTCGGCGACCTGCGCCAGGCTCTGGAACAAGATCAGTACACGCCCATGGCCGAGCACTTGCGCAAAACCCAGGACCGGCTGGCCGAACTGATCGCCCTCGACCCCGACCGCCTGGACGCTCAGCTCTACCACGCCGCCATCGAAGCCGTCCTCGGCCTGTCCGCCCCCGACGCCCCCGCACGCGTCCACAGCGCCGCATCCACCCTGCGCGACACCCTCCACCTCTATCGGGATTATCGCTACCGCACCCGCACCCCGGCCTGGGCACGACCACGCCAGGACGACGTAATCGCCTGGTCGGAACTCACCGTCCTGCTCGACGGCGCCGCCGCGCACCTCGCCCACGATGACCCCTGGTACGAACGCGGCCACGGCATCCTCACCTCACTTCTCCGCGCGTACACCGCGCAGAACACGGTCGCCGTCCTCACAGACACCCCAGCGGCCGCCGCCGTGGAGACCCTGGTAGCGCCCGTCATCGAGGACGCCTTCCTCCAGAACGAGCACCGGCAGCGTTTCCTCCAGCACGCGCTGACCCACGACGAGGAACTCCGCAACGATCCCGCGGCTCAGCGACTCCACGCCGCTCTCCTCCAACGCACCACGATCAGCGAGAACTCCACCGATCAGCAGGCGGGTGATCGGGGAAAAGCGCGACGCTGGCAGCGGCTGGCACACCAACTCGAGGACGACTTCGCCGCGTTCGTTGACCAGACGCCGGAGCACGTCCTCGACCGCCTGGAGCTCGGCCTGCGTACCCACGACGACGTCCTCGCGGCCATCGCCGATCCCAAGTACGGCCGCCTCCGGGCCGGACTCCTCAGCCGACTCAAAGGCTCGCGCGACTGGCTTCCGGGCATCGCCGACGAGTTTACCGCTCTCCTGGAGACCACGATCCGCTACGCCTACCTCTGCTACGACATCGGCCGGAAGATGGGCGGCTCCTACACCGAGTACCTCCGCAAACGGGATAAAGACGGCAAGAAGCAGAAAGTAGACGAAGCCCTATTCCACCAGCACTACCGGGAAGTGCTGCAGTTCTCAGCGCTATTCGGCGTCATCAACTCAGAAGTGATCGACAAGGCAGGCGGAAGAACCGACATTCTCGTCTCCTTCGGCGCCGTGCAATTCAACGTTGAATGCAAGATCGAAGAAGACGACGCCAGCGAAACCGCACTACGCCAATACGTCGCCCAAGCCACCGAATATCAAAACGCGAACGCCGGCTTCGCCATCCTGCTCGCCCTGGACAAGACCGTCGACGCCGAAGGCGCCGCCAACCTTTTCGACAGTATTTGGATCGAACCCGTCCAACGTCCTGGCGAATCCGAACCATGCCTCGTCGTCATCATCCGCATTCCAGGAGGCCGCGAGAACCCCAACCTGCTGCGCCCTGCCCCCGCTCCATAGCCGCGCAGCGCCCACCGGCAGCACTCCCACGGTGAGTGGAGCTGCCGATGACCTCAGAGGCCTATCTCACGCTGCTGCCGTCGTCTCCGGAAGCGGGACAACACGGCCGGCGGGCATACTGGAGAGACGCACTTTCGCGTACAGGTGCGGCGATGCCCCGGCGGTACGGCCGGGGCATCACTGCGTCTCAGAGCGATCAGGCGACCGCGTGGAGGCCGCCCTTGCCGGGCTTGGGCGGGCGCTTGGCGTAGCCCGGGACCTTGATCGGGGGAGGACCGCCGACGGCGAGCTGCTGGGTCATCTCTTTCTCCAGCTCGTGTTGCGACTCGTAGCCGGCCACGGCCGGGTTGAGCGCGTAGCGGTGGCCGCGGCCGCCGCCGGAGCGCAGCACGATGCCGCGGTCGACCAGCAGTCCCATGGCGCGGCTCATGGAGGCCTGGCCCACGCCGAGGATCTCGTCGATCTCGGATTGCTTCATGCCGACGGAGCCCCCGGGGTCCTGGTGCGCGACCATCACCGAGAGGACATCGATCGCTGTGGGGGTCAGCTGCAGCTGGTGCAGCATGCCCAGCAAGTCCGTGGTGGTCATCATGGCGATGGGATCCCTTCGGTCAGCCGAGCTCGGTTCGGGAGAACAACGTGAGCTCGGGTGCGAGTTCGTCGGGGAACTTGGAGTCGAGGACGAGTGCTCGCAACTCGGCGAGGAAGTCGTGCTGCTCCTGGCCGTTTCCGTTATACGCGACGCGAGGGTTGAGCTGGTAGGAGGACCTCTTGACCTTGCGGATGAGGTTCTTCTCGCAGAGCGCGTCGAGGGCGTGGCCGATGCTGGTCCGCTTCACGCCGAGCTCGGCTGCGATCTCAGCGTGTGTGCACTCGATCTTGCCCTTCTTCTGCCTGCCGATCATGTTCGACAGCACGGCGGCCTGCAGCTTGCTGATGATGTTGTGCATCAGGCAGTACGGCAGGACGCGCCGCAGGAAGTAGTTGCTGACGAGGGAGTAGCCGGCCTCGCCGAGCATGTCGTGAGGAGGGCGCCGGTAGACGACCGTCTTGACCTCGTGGACGGGCCCCTTGCCGAACTGCTCCGCAATCCGGCGCGCGAGATCGGTGCCACCATCCTTCTCAACAGGCCTTACAGGCTTGGGCGGTTGAGGTCGAGGGCTCGCGCGCCATGCGCGCAGACCCTCTGCCGCTGCGTCCATGTAGATGATCCTTTCGCGTACAGGTGCTGCGCACTGTACGGCAAAAGTTGCGACCATCCGCATGTTACACGCGGGAGAGTTGCTACTCGTCGCAAGTTTGTGTCGGCGGTCGCCGACATCGGCGCAGAGGCTGGCCTACGCGCCCCCGTGCGATGGCATGTCCGCACGCGCGGCTAGCTGCCGACGCGGCGTCCGTATGTAACTCGCCGGGTAGTGATCCGGTGAGGGAAGCCTTCTTGAGATCGGCGCTGCGGACCGCTGAGCCTGGAGGGCAATACTTGCGTCTATTCGCATGTCTCATCGGAGAGTTGTACATAGACGCATGTTTCTAAGCTGAGTGTGGGTACGGACCGACATCCAAGCACACCTAATGTCGGTGGCCGCCGACATTAGGTTTCACAAAGCCGCAGGTCAGAGGCCACTTTTCCCGAGCGCCTCTTAACTAAAGACGAGCCTCCGCCACAACTCCCTCCCCCCTGCCCTCTCTGCTTTCCCAACTCCTCCTGCACAAAGGGGAGTTACCTGCCGCGAACCGCCGGCCAGTGCGGGGGTGGGTGGGGTGGTGGGCTTCGGGGATTGGGGGCGGCTGTGGTGTGTGTGCTGCGCGTCGGCTGCGCCGCCGCGCTGGCGCGTGGGT
>NZ_JBVIIM010000043.1:0-32956 GCF_055569765.1 Streptomyces sp. NPDC031365
GCTCAGTGCTTGGCATATGGGGCGGTTCTCCTGTCGTGCCCTCTCAGGCTAACCCCGCAGAGCGGGACGTCTCACCCAAGGCTGACAGAGAGGGCCACGGCGATCGTATTCCCGGAAGGAGAGAAGCCGAAGGCTCGAAGTTCCGAGTATGTGGAGTGGAAAATGTGCCACCACTGCTCTCCGTGCGGACCGGCGTGGGGCAGCCCGCCGTCGCTGGACAGCAGGACACGGTCGTTCGGCCAGGCCGGCGTAACGACCTCCAGGGTCCAGCCGTCCCCGGTGGTGGTATGCAGCCCTCCGCCGAAGAGCCCCGCGATACGTACGCGGCTCCCGGCGATCGGCCCCAGTCCTGGGCAGGACAGGTCTGCAACCGCGTCGGGGGTGCTGTCCTCGGGGCCGGGATTGCGATCCCTGGCGATCTTCTCCCCGGTGACGGCGTCGAAGAGACCGTGACCGTCGTGGGAGACGACCATCACCAGATCGTGGCCGCTGTCGTAATGCGTCGCGAAGCCGATCCCGAGAAGCCCGCTGACAGGAACGCCGTATGCGCACTCGAAGACGGGCCGCCAGGGTTCAGGAGCGGGCACCACGGGGGCCGCGAGAAGCCGGTTCCGCATCGCCTGCTGGTACGCCGGGGGCTCGGGCTCACGCTCCGACTGCTCGACCGGAGCCGCCTTCTTCATCCACTTCATCACAGCTCCATGATCCACACTCCGGCAGGCTCACCCAGCGGAGGTGATGAAGCCAAGCACTCAAGCACGCGCCCTCGCAGTTTGTGAACGCGGCTTGATGACTCATGTCATGCGCTCCCGGCTCCAGGACGACGGGAAGCGGCCGCTTCGGGCCGCGGTGCGGCCTGTTTCCGGGCGGTAGGCCCGGTAGGCGGTGACGGTGGAATCGGTGTGGTGGGCGCGCACCTCGGATTTCGGGTGCTGATCGGCCGGCTGTTCGTTCACGGTGCACGGACTCGGCCGCCGCCCGCGTCGTGGGCCGGTGAATATCCGCGCACGCCCCTTGGCTCCGCCCACCCCATGCCCAACACTGAGCCGATGACCCAGCGTGTGGAGCTCGCGACCGTGAGGGACCAGCTGGCCTTGGACGGACTCGTCACCGAGTACGCGGTGGCCGTGGACGACGGTGACTGGGAGGCGTACCGAGGGCTGTTCACGCCGGAGGGGCGGGCGGACTACCGCTCGGCCGGCGGTGTCGAGGGGAGCGCCGGGACGGTTGCCGAATGGCTTGCGCGGAGCCTCGAGGTCTTCCCCGTACGGCAACATCTGATCGTCAACCGCCGGGTGCGGTTCGAGGTCTGGGAGCATGACCGCGGCGACACGGCCGAGGTGCGGGCCGACTATGTGAACCCGATGGGGCGCGCCGGGCCGGACGGCGAGTCCGCCGCGCCGGAACTCCTGTGCGGCGGCCGGTGCACGTTCGCGATGCTGCGCACGGACGACGGCTGGCGGCTGAGCGAGGTGGTCGTACGCGAGAAATGGCGCCGCGTTCACACCCCGCGGGCGGCCCCTGTGATCAACTGAGCCGGCGTGCACTGTTCCGGATCACGTCCGGGACGCACACTGGAGGCACCACGGGGTAGGGAGGCGCCTATGAAGTCGCTCGGCCACTGGCTCGCCTCCCCCTGGCGCCGTTCGACCGCCGCCGCGGTCGTGGGTGCCCTGCCCGTTCTGGCGTTTCCCGCCCCGTCCCTGTGGTGGTTCGCCTACGTCGCACTGGTCCCGTGGATTCTCCTGGCCCGTAGCGCGCCGACGGGCAAACGGGCTGCCTTCGACGGCTGGTGGGGCGGATTCGGCTTCATGCTGGCCATGCACCACTGGCTGCTGCCGAACCTGCACGTGTTCACGTTCGTCATCGCCGCCCTGCTGGGCGCGCTGTGGGCGCCGTGGGGGTGGCTGGTGCGGCGGCTGCTGGGTGGGGTGCCGTCGCGGACCCGGGTCGCGGCCGCGCTGGTCGTGGTGCCCTCGGGGTGGCTGGCGGTCGAGCTGGTCCGCTCCTGGCAGGGGCTGGGCGGTCCCTGGGGGGTGCTCGGTGCGAGCCAGTGGGAGGTGGACGCCGCGCTGCGGCTGGCGTCGGTGGGCGGGGTCTGGCTGCCGAGTTTCCTGGTGGTGTCGCTGAATGTCGCGGTGGCCCTGCTCGTCGCGGTCCGGCAGGCCCGTGTGCCTGCCGTGGCCGGGCTGGTCGCCACGGCCGCCGTCACCTCCGCCGCCTGGGTGTGGTCACCGCGCCCGGAGGCCGGCGACCGGGTCCGGATCGCTCTCGTGCAGCCGGGCGTCGTCGCCGGTCGCGACAGTGCCGACCGCCGCTTCGACCGCGAGGAGCGGCTCACGCGCGAGCTGGCCGGCCAGGACGTCGGTCTGATCGTCTGGGGCGAGAGCAGCGTCGGTTTCGACCTCGGGGACCGGCCCGACCTGGCACGGCGGCTGGCCGCGCTGTCCCGCGAGACGGGCGCGCGGATCCTGGTCAATGTGGACGCGCGGCGCTCGGACAAACCCGGTATCTACAAGAGCTCGGTGCTGATCGGCCCGGAGGGCCCGACCGGGGATCGCTACGACAAGATGCGGCTGGTTCCGTTCGGCGAGTACGTCCCGGCGCGCTCCCTGCTGGGTTGGGCCACCTCCGTCGGCGAGGCGGCCGGCGAGGACCGCCGGCAGGGCTCCGAGCAGGTGGTGATGGACGCGGGGGGCGGCCTGCGGATCGGTCCGATGGTGTGCTTCGAGTCGGCTTTCCCCGACATGAGCAGGCATCTCGCCGAGGACGGCGCCGATGTGCTGCTCGCCCAGTCCTCCACGTCGACGTTCCAGCGGAGCTGGGCGCCCGAGCAGCACGCCTCGCTCGCCGCGCTGCGCGCCGCGGAGACCGGCCGCCCGATGGTGCACGCGACCCTGACAGGTGTTTCCGCCGTGTACGGACCGGGCGGCGAGCGCGTCGGTCCGTGGCTCGGCACGGATACCACCGCCGCGCAGGTGTACGAGGTGCCACTGGCGCACGGCACCACGCCCTACGTCCGCTTCGGCGACTGGCCGCCGCATGCGGCGCTGCTGATCCTCGGGATCTGGGGTGTCACCGAGGTGGTGCGTCTCAGGCGGGGCGCTCGTGGATCGCTCGTACCACCCGTTCGCACAGCTCATGAGTCGCCAGCGCGTCCCGGGCAGTGAGCACCTTGCCCGCGCGCACCGCGTCCAGGAACGCGAGCACCACCTGCTCGATGCCGCGCTGACGCGCCACCGGCACCCAGTCCCCGCGCCGCCGCACGGTCGGCTGCCCCTTGTGGTCGATCACCTCGGCGAGGTTGACGACCTGCCGTTTGGTGTCCTGTCCCGAGACCTCCAGGATCTCCTCGGCCGAACCGCTGAGGCGGTTCATCACGCCGAGCGCGGTGAAGCCCTCCCCCGAGAGCTGGAGCACCACGTGGTGCAGCAGCCCGCCCTCGGTGCGGGCGCGCACGGTCACGTCGTCGACCGGGCCGGGCACCAGGAAGCGCAGCGTGTCCACGACATGGATGAAGTCGTCGAGGATCATCGTGCGCGGGTCCTCCGGCAGCCCGACGCGGTTCTTCTGCATCAGGATCAGCTCGCGCGGATGGTCGGCGCACTGTGCGTAGCCGGGGGCGAAGCGGCGGTTGAAACCGACGGCGAGGCTGGTGCCCCGCTCCTCGGCGAGCGCCACCAGCCGCTCGGAGTCGGCGAGTTCATAAGCGAGCGGCTTGTCGACGTACGTCGGTACGCCCGCCTCGAGGAGCCGGGTCACGATCTCCGGGTGGACCTCGGTCGGCGCGTGCACGAAGGCCGCGTCGAGGTCCTGGGCGAGCAGGGAGCCCAGGTCGGCGTGGCGCCGGCCGGGCGGGATGTGGAGGCCCTCGGCGACCCGGTCCAGGGTGGCGGGGGTGCGGGTCTGCAGGTGCAGTTCGACTCCGGGCTGGACGGCGAGCACCGGGAGATAGGCCTTCTGCGCGATGTCACCGAGTCCGATGCAGCCGACCTTCACGGGGTGTTCTCCTCTAGCCCTTGCCTGCCGTGGTCCGCTGCGAGCATACGGCGTCCCCCACTGGCGGCTTCGTCCGAGCGGGCGGTGCCGCCGGGCGGGCGCCAGTCGGCGATGCCGTCGAAGCCACGCAGGAACAGCGCCGGCGCGGCCTTCGACAGCGTGGCGAGCGCGTTGTCGCGTACGGCGATGCCGGCACGGCTGGTCATCATGTTGAGGCGGGCCACCCGCACGGCCCTGCGGGCGATCGCCGTGGTGCGGGGCAGGCGGGCCGCGGTGTAGCCGGGCAGGACGTCCCTGAGGGAGGTCCCGCCGCGCGAAGGCGTTCGAGCGTGGATGAGGGCGAGGGTGATCGCGTCCTCGATGGCCTGGTTGCCGCCCTGGCCGAGGGTCGGCGGCATGGCGTGCGCGGCGTCGCCGACCAGGGCCACCCGGCCGTGGTGGTACGCGGGCAGCGGCTCGGCGATGTGGTGGACGTCGTGGCGCAGCACGCCCTCGGGACGTGCCGCGGCGAGTACCTCGGGGACGGGGGTGTGCCAGTTGCCGTAGAGCCGCAGCAGTTCGGCTCGCTCGTCGTCCGGGGCTCGCTCCCCCGCGGGAGCCCGGGCGGCGGCGTAGGCGTAGACCCGGCCGTCCCTGAGCGGGTGCGTGCCCCAGATGCGTCCGCGGCCCCAGGTCTCGTGCGAGGCGAACTCCACGCCGGGCAGCGGGATCACCACCCGCCAGGTGGTGAACCCGGAGTACACCGGCCCGGGGTGACCGGGGAAGAGCTCGCGGCGCACGGCGGAGCGGATGCCGTCAGCGGCCACCACCAGGTCGGCCTCCAGCTCTCCGTCCGGGGTGCCGACGCGGGCGGGCCGGCCGGGGTCGCCGGGGGCACCCGGGTCGAGGAGCCTGGCGGTGATGGCCGTGCGGACGGCGTCGGGCGGGAGCCGCGCGGCCAGGCGGTCGATGAAAGTGGCACGGTGGAGCAGGACGAGGGGGCCACCGAAGCGCTCGGCCGCGGCGGCGGCGCCGGTCCGGGCCAGCCAGCGTCCGCCGGGTGCGCGCAGCCCTCCGTCGCCCTGCCAGGCAGCCAGGGCGCGGATGTCGTCGCCGAGCCCGATGACGTCCAGCGCGCGCAGGGCGTTGGGGGACAGGGAGATGGCCGCGCCGACCGGTTCCAGGGACCCGGCCCGCTCCAGCACCGTCACCCGCACACCACGCCGGTGCAGGGCGACCGCCGCCGTCAGGCCGCCGATCCCCCCGCCGATCACGATCGCCCGCTCGATGCCCGCCATGGACCCTCCTCGCACGCGAACTACATCTGTAGTACTTCTGCTCCAAGGTACTACAGATGTAGTCCGACGGGTAGGTTGCCCTCCATGTCCGTACGCACCGCAGGCCCCGCCCGTGCCGATCTCGTCGCCGACACCGCCCTCGCCCTGCTCGCCGAACGCGGAATGCGCGGGCTCACCCACCGGGCGGTCGACGAGGCGGCCGGACTCCCCCAGGGGTCCACCTCGAACCTGGCACGTACCCGCCTGGCCCTGCTGGAGCTGGCGGTACGACGGCTCGCCGAGCGGGAGGCGCGGGTTCTCGCGCTGCACGAGATGCCCGGCCCGGAGGCCGGTGCCGGCTCCCTGGTGGACGCCTTGGCGCTCGCCGCCCACCGCACACTGACCGGTAACCGGCAGCTGACCCTCGCCCGCTACGAACTGGCCCTGGAAGCCACCCGCCGCCCCGAGCTGCGAGCGCACTTCGACGCGGCGGGCGCCCGGTTCCGCGATCAGTTGACCGCCCTCGTCGCGCAACTGGGCTCCACGGACCCCGTGCGTCACTCGCTGTCACTGATCGCCTGGGCGGACGGCCTGTTGTTCTCCTGCGTGGCCGGTTCCTTCAGCGCGTGCGTACCGAGCCTCGCAGAGGTGCGTTCGGGTCTGCGGGAACTGCTGACGGGAATACTCGGCGCCGAAGGCCCTGGTGACGGGGATCACCGCCGGGCAGGATCTACGGCATGACGACCGAGCGCAGTGAACCCGCCGTCAACGCCGACGAGCGGACCATGCTGGAGGGGTGGCTCGACTACCACCGCAGCACCCTCGTCCGAAAGTGCGAGGGGCTGACCGACGAGCAGTTGCGCACCGCCTCGGTGCCGCCCTCGAAGCTGTCCCTGATGGGCCTGGTGCGTCACATGGCGGAGGTGGAACGGGGCTGGTTCCGCAGGGTGCTCACGGACGAGGACGCCGGCCCCCTCTACTACAGCGAGGCCGACCGGGACGGCGAGTTCCACCTGACCGAGGCGGACACCTGGCAGACGACGTACGGCATCTGGCAGGCCGAGATCGATGTCGCCCGGCGCAACGCGGCCGGTTTCGCCCTGGACGATCCGTCGCGGGGCCGCGACGCTTACAGCGTGGATCCGTACAGCCTGCGCTGGATCTACACCCACATGATCGAGGAGTACGCGCGTCACAACGGCCACGCCGATCTGATCCGTGAGCGGATCGACGGCTCCACCGGCGATTGACGTCACCCACGGCGCCACCGAGGCCCCCGTACGGGGCGGGAGATCACCCGTGCGGGGCATGCTCCGCCTGTCCGTCCTCCCCCGGGCGCCCGAAGCCAGCAGAGTGACGCGGGTGCATCGAACGACGACCACAGCAACGCTTCTGGTGACCGTGGCGGTCTCCGCCCTCTCGGGCTGTGTGACGGTCCAGCGCCCCGTAGCCCCGGGCCCGGCGACGGCACCGCCCCAGGGGACCGAGCGACGCGCGGTCGGAGGGAACGAGACGCAGATCGTGCAGGCACCGGCCAGTGAGGCGCTGAACATGGTCGGCACGCCCCGGTCGTCCCCCGGGACGCCCGCGGCGCCGTCACACCGCGCCTCCCCCACCACCGAGCCGGACCGGACCACGCCCTCCGACGGCCGGACCGGGCAGACGCGTCCCACCTCTCCCGAGCCGGACGGGCCGGTATTCCCGCGACACCCGACGTCGGGCCTCCCCGACGTCGCGCGGTCCATGCGCCCCGACGCCGGCGGGGGGCCCAACGTCTGCGCGCTGGGCCGGGAGTACGGCGGCTGGCGCGCGGACAGCCCGGAGGCGGCCATCTGCGAGGACACCTACGGCCGCTGAGCGGACCGTGGTGGTACGGGCGTACGGTCCACTCAACAGGCCCGTGGTGGTACGGGCATACGGCCTCCGTTCCGCGGACGGGTGCCTGCCGGACGACTCCCTACGGGCGCTGTCCCGGTGGCCGCCGGTCGCCGGGCGTCCCGTCCTGGTCCAGCCGGGTCTCCAGCCGCCGGATGGCGTCCCGCAGGCCCTCGCCGTAGCGGTCGTCGGCAAGGGTGCGGGCCGCGCCCCGGGCCCGGTGAAGGTGCGTGCGAGCGACGTCGGGACGGCCGAGGCGGGCGTAGTCGGCGGCGAGGTCGAGATGAAGCGACGGATAGAGGGCACGCACGGCGGGGGACCCCCCGTAGGCGCCGACGCGGTCGTCCGCTGCCTCCTCGGCCACCGTCAGCGCCCGTAGGTCCCAGGCCAGTTCGTCCTCGGGGTCGTCCTGGGTGTCGGCGAGGTAGTGCGCGAGCGTGCAGCGGTGCAGCGGGTCGCCGTGCTCGCCGATCTCCGCCCACAGGGCCAGGAAACGGTGCCGGGCCTCCTCGCGGTCTCCCGCATGGTGCAGCATCACGACCTGCCCGATGCGCGTGAGTACGGCGTCCGGCGCCGCCTGCCCCTGTCGCTCCGCCACCACGTCCTCCGCACCGCTCGCCGACTGTCGCCACCGACGCTAACCGCCGGCAGGGGCGATACCGGGCAAGCCGCTCCGTGACACCCGGAGGGCCGGGCGCGGGTCGGATGTAGCGCTCCGCACCCGGCAGCGCGACGTCATCCCACGTTCGGGACGGTCCAGTCGATCGGCTCGTGGCCCTGCGCGGCCACCGCCTCGTCGATCTGCGTGAACGGACGGGAGCCGAAGAACTTCTTCGCCGACAGCGGCGAGGGGTGCGCCCCCTTGACCACCACGTGCCGGCTCTCGTCGATCAGCGGCAGCTTCTTCTGCGCGTAGTTCCCCCACAGCACGAAGACCGCCGGGTCGGGGCGGCCGGCGACCGCGCGGATGACCGCGTCGGTGAACCGCTCCCAGCCCCGGCCCTTGTGCGAGTTGGCCTCACCGGCGCGCACCGTGAGCACCGCGTTGAGCAGCAGCACGCCCTGTTCCGCCCAGGGCATCAGATAACCGTTGTCCGGAACGGGCGTGCCCAGCTCGGCGTGCATCTCCTTGTAGATGTTCCGCAGGGACGGCGGGATCCTGACACCCGGCCGGACCGAGAAGCACAGGCCGTGGCCCTGGCCCTCGCCGTGGTAGGGGTCCTGACCGAGAATCAGCACCTTCACCTTGTCGTACGGCGTGGCGTCCAGCGCCGCGAAGACCTCCTCGCGGGGCGGATAGACGGGACCCTTCACCCGCTCCTCCTCGACGAACTCGGTCAGCTCCTTGAAGTAGGGCTGCTGCAGTTCGTCGCCCAGAACCCCGCGCCAGGACTCGGGCAGCATGGCGATGTCGGTCACGTCAATGTCCTTACGTGTGCGGTCACTTCCAGGCCACAGAACCTACAGGCGACCACTGACACCCGGCCCCTCGGCCGGGTGCCCCCGGCGCTACCAGCTGGTCTTCCGGGACAGCTGCCACACCATCATGATCGTGGACGGGTCCATCGACCGCTCAGCGCCCGAGATGTCCCGGCTGGCCGCCACGTACTGCCGGCCCTGCCACAGGGGCAGCAGCCGCGCGTCCTCGACGAGGATCTCCTGAGCCTCCTCGAACTGCTTCACCACGTTGCCGCGGTCGCTCTCCCGGCGGGAACTGGGCAGCAGCTCGGTCGTGATCTTGCTCGCCTCGTAGGGCGTGCCGAGCGCGTTCTGCTTGCCGACGAAGGGAGCGATGAAGTTGTCCGCGTCCGGGAAGTCGGGGGACCAGCCGCGCCCGAACACCGGGTACTCGCCCTTCTGGTAGCCCTCGACGTACGTCTTCCAGGGGCGGCTCTTGAGCGTGATGTCGAACAGCTTCGACGCCTCAAGCTGCCGCTCGAGTTCCTTGAACTCCAGTCCGGTCTCGGAGCCGTAGCGGTCCGTGGTGTACCAGAGGGTGAGCGGGACCGGTTCGGTGATGCCCGCGTCGGTGAGGATCTCCCGGGCCTTGTCGACGCTGGGATCGCCGTAGTCGTCGAAGAATCCGGTGGTGTGCCCGGACAGCCCCTTGGGGACCATCGAATACAGCGGATCGACGGTGTCCCTGTAGATCTTGTGCGCGATCGCCGCGCGGTCGATGATCTGCGCGATGGCCTGGCGCACCGCCTTCTTGCCGGCCCACGGGTCCTTCGGGTTGAACACCAGGTAGTTGATGTCGGTCCCGCTGCCCTCGATGAGCTGGATGTCCTCCTCCTTGGAGGCCCTGCCCTGGAAGTCGATGACGTCGCCCGCGGCCAGACCGCGGTACGTCAGGTCGACCTCATCGTCGCGCAGCGCCTTGACCATGGTGGCGGAATCCTGGAAGTAGCGGACGGTCACCGCGCCGTTCTTCCGCTCGGCATAGCCCTTGTAGCGGTCGTTCCGGACGAGTTCGGCCTTCTTGCCCTCCTCGTACGACTGGAGGGCGTACGGCCCCGAACCGACGATGCCGGCGTCTTCGCGCAGCGCGTCCGCCGGGTAGGCGTCCGGGTCGACGATCGACATCGCGGGGGTGGCGAGCACGAACGGGAAGGTGGCGTCCGGCTTGTTGAGGTAGAAGACGACCTCGCGCTCACTGGGCGCCTGCACCCTCTCGAGGCTGCCCAGCAGACCGGCCGGACCACCGTTGACGTTGATCTGCCGGATCCGGTCGATCGAGTGCTTGACCGCCTTGGCGTCGAGCGTGCCACCGTCGGAGAACTTCAGGCCCTCGCGCAGCTCGCAGCGGAACACCCGGTTGGAGCTGTCGGAGAACTCGCAACTCTCCGCGGCGTCCGGCTGAGGAGTGCTCGCGCCTACCGGGTAACTCAGCAAGGTCTGGTAGATGTTGCGGAACAGCTCCCAGGAGCTGTCCCAGGAGGCGGCAGGATCCAGCGTGCTGGGCGAGCTGGTGGTTCCCACCACGATAGGTCCCTCGTCGTCCGGGTCGTCGGGCGACAAAAAGCCGCATCCGGTCACCAGGGACGATATGGACGCGATGGCCGCCACCCGCCGCAGGCATCGGTTCCGGTTGAACACGCGCACGCTCCTCGATCTGCCATACCAAGGGTCGGCAGACCATACCGCAGTGACACGCCCGCTGACCCTTCTTGGTACGGCCCTTGAGATCAACTTCCCGATGACTACGTTGTCAGTCGCCGTCGCGGCCCGGATGGGCCGACACGGACGCCGTTCTCGCCAACGGGCGCCCGTGCCGCGACCGTCCCGATCGGGCCCGCGCGCGTGTGCGCGTGTGCGCGTGTAACGCGCGCGGGCTTCGGGGTCAGGCCACGCCGGCGTTCAGGAAGATGCCTCCGTCGACGACCAGGGTCTGGCCGGTGACCCAGTCCGACTGGTCGGAGGTGAGGAACGCGGCGGCGCCGCCGATGTCGGACGGCACACCGAGCCGGCCCAGCGGGTAACCGGCGGCGGCCTCCTCCTCCCGGCCCTCGTACAGCGCCTGGGCGAACTTGGTCTTCACCACTGCCGGGGCGATGGCGTTGACCCGCACCTTGGGCGCGAACTCGTGCGCCAGTTGTTGGGTCAGGTTGATCAGCGCGGCCTTGCTGACGCCGTAGGCGGCGATGAACGGCGAGGGCGCGAGACCCGCGACGGAGGCGATGTTGACGATCGCGCCGCCGTTGTCCTTCTGCCACGCGTGCCAGGTCTTCTGCGCGAAGCCGAGCGCCGAGATCACGTTGGTCTCGAACACCTTGCGCGCCACGTTCAGGTCGAGGTCGGCGATCCCCCCGAACACCGGGTTGGTGCCGGCGTTGTTGACCAGGTAGTCGACGCGGCCGAAGGCTTCCATGGCGCGCTCGACGGCGACGGCCTGGTGGGCCTCGTCGTGCGCCTTGCCGGCGACGTACACGGCCCGGTCCGCACCGAGCTTCTCGACGGCCTCCTTGAGAGCGTCCTCGCCCCGGCCGGTGATGACCACCCGGTCGCCGCGCGCGACGAGCGCCTCGGCCACGCCGTAGCCGATGCCGCGGCTCGCGCCGGTGATCAGGGCGACCTTGCCCGAAAGTTCCACAGCAGTCATGTTCCCGGTCTTCCTAGTCGAGCGGTCCGCCGGCGACGTACAGCACCTGGCCGGAGACGAAGCCGGCCGCCTCGCCGGTGAAGAAGGCGATCGCGTTGGCGATGTCCTCGGGCTCGCCGACGCGGGCCACCGGGATCTGGGTGGCGGCGGCGGCCTTGAAGTCGTCGAATCCCATGCCGACCCGGTCGGCGGTGGCCTTGGTCATCTCAGTGGCGATGAAGCCGGGAGCGACGGCGTTGGCGGTGATGCCGAACTTGCCGAGCTCCTTGGCGAGGGTCTTCGTGAAGCCCTGCAGGCCGGCCTTGGCAGCGGAGTAGTTGACCTGGCCCCGGTTGCCGAGCGCGGACGAGGAGGACAGGTTGACGATCCGGCCGAATCCGGCGTCGACCATGTGCTTCTGGCAGGCCTTCGACATCAGGAAGGCGCCGCGCAGATGCACGTTCATGACGGTGTCCCAGTCGGAGACGCTCATCTTGAACAGCAGGTTGTCGCGCAGCACGCCCGCGTTGTTGACCAGGATGGACGGGGCGCCGAGCTCCTCGGTGATGCGTGCGACGGCGGCCTCGACCTGTGCCTCGTCGGAGACGTCACAACCGACCGCGAGGGCCTTGCCACCGGCGGCGGTGATCTTCTCGACGGTGTCCTTGCAGGCGGCCTCGTCGAGGTCGATCACGGCGACCGCGCGGCCTTCGGCGGCCAGTCGTACGGCGGTGGCGGCGCCGATGCCGCGTGCGGCGCCGGTGACGACCGCGACCCGCTGCTCAGTGGTGGACATTGCTGCTTCTCCTCGCCCTTGGATGCGGCTCCTGCGGCCGGACTCATCGAGTGAGCGACCGCTTAGTACCTTCAGCAGACGTGACGCTAGAAGCCCTGGCACCCGGTGTCAACGGCACACCGCGCGTGTGTGATCCATTCCCCGCGCGGAGAAGCTCCCCGGCCGCGCGTCACCGCGAGTCCCGGGTTTCCTCCCGCGGGGACCCCGAGCACCCGATCGGCCCAGCGTTGCGCGCCCCGTCGCGCTGCGGCCCCTAGCGTCGAAGCACGAGCCACCCGTGGTCGGAAAGGAGGCGCTCCATGCGTCGTCGCACCGGTGCCATAGGCACGCTGATCGCGCTCGCCGCGATCGTGCCGCTGGCCGACACCGCTCACGCCCAGGATCTGGACTGCCGCGACTTCACCTACCAGGAGGACGCTCAGACCTTCTTCGACACGGATCCGAGTGATCCGCACCGGCTCGACGAGGACCCTGGTCCCGACGACGGCGTGGCCTGCGAGGCGCTTCCGCGGCGCGGTCTCACCTCGTCCACCTTCCGGCCGGCCCCAGCCAGCCCCGTGCCGTCCGCCCTGTCGCCGACACCATCGGCGACGCCCACGACCGCCATCCCCACGACCGCACCCACGACCGCGTCCGCGACTCCCACCCGCGCGCCCTCGGCACCCACGAGCACACCCGCCGCGCCGACGACTCCCGCCTCCGCAGCACCGACGCGCGGTGTGGCGGGCGGGCTGGGCGGCTCCTCGGACTCCGGCCCGAGCGGCTGGGACCTGGGCATCGGCGCGACGTTCGTGACAGGCGCCGCACTCGCGGCAGGACACCTGGTGCACCGCCGGCGGTCCTGACGGTCCTCCGGCGGCGGTCCTGACGGTCCTCCGGCGGCTGCGGGTCGTGCGGACGGACATGCGTGCCGGGCCGGTGCGGCAGCGACGTGGCCGGCGCCGGCGGTCGGCCAGGAGAGGGCGGACGGATCCCGGGGACCTCGGGCGCCCCGGGCGTCATTGGCCCCGGTCAGCGCACGAGCAGGTCGAGCAGTCGCTCCGTCTCCGCCGCCGGATCGGCCGTGAGCCCGGTGTGCACGGGGCCGGGCTGGACGATGGTGGACCGGGGTGCGATCAGCCAGCGGAAGCGCCGTCCTGCGTCGTCCCGTGCCGCCTGCCCCGCCGCCTCCCCACCCGCGCAGACGCCCTCGACCGCGCGCAGCGCCGCCCGTACACCGGGCAGGTCGGCCTCGGGGTCGAGAGCCAGCAGCCGGGCCTCGTCGAGATGGGTACGAGCCGCGACGAAGGATCTCGGGCGGCAGTACACGAGCACCCCGGCATTGACGCACTCGCCGCGTTCGATCCGCGGTACGACCCTCAGCAGCGCGTACTCGAAGACGTGCCGGTCCCTCACTGGTCCCCCTGAAGACCGTGGATGTGCCGGTGGACGGTGGCCGCGCGGGCGATGAGCGGGCGCGCGTAGGCCGACCGGAGCTCGTCCGGCGTGCCGAAGCCCGGCTCTCCGGCCAGCCAGGCGTCGGGGACCTCCGCGGTGACCTCGGCCAGCAGTTCCTCGGTGACCCGCGGTGCGAGCTCCGCCGCGGCGGCCGCGACGTCCGGCGCGAAGGTACTCAGCGCATGGTCGGAGGCATCGTAGGGCCGGGCGGCGGAGGCGGCGGCACCGGGCCAGTTGTGGTGCCAGATCATCGTCGCCCCGTGGTCGATGAGCCACAGGTCACCACGCCGGCGGAGCATGTTGGGGTTGCGCCAGGAGCGGTCGACGTTGTTCACCAGCGCGTCGAACCAGACGATCCGCCCGGCCTCCCGGGGGCCCACCTCGAAGGCCAGCGGGTCGAAGCCGAGGGCGCCGGAGAGGAAGTCCATGCCGAGGTTGGTGCCGCCGCTGGTCTTCAGCAGCCGCTGTACCTCCGGCTCGGGCTCGCCGAGCCCCAGTACGGGGTCGAGCTCGACGGTGACCAGCCGCGGCACCCTCAGCCCCAGCCGGCGGGCGAGCTCCCCACAGACCACCTCGGCGACCAGCGTCTTACGGCCCTGTCCGGCACCGGCGAACTTCAGGACGTAGGTCCCGAGGTCGTCGGCCTCGATCAGTCCCGGCAGCGAGCCGCCCTCGCGCAGCGGCGCGATGAAACGGGTCGCGGTGACTTCCTTGAGCATCGTCCCAGGCTACTGGCGTATCGCCGCACGTCGGAGGCGGCCCGGGCGGGAAGACCGGCGCCCGACAGCGAAACGACAGCTGTGATTTACGCCCGTCCGACCGCGGACCCGCCAAGCTCTCGGCATCCCCTGAACAGCGTGGGCCCGCTGACCGTACCTCCCCCCAGATCATCTGTCTGCCCCGGAAGGGACACATCGGCATGACCGCATCGCTCTACCCTGCATCAGGACCCGCCCGGCGAACCGTCGTGGCAGCGGCCGGAGCGGCGGGCCTCGCCGTCGCGCTGACCGCATGCGGGGGCTCCGACAACGACTCCAGCTCCTCCGTGGACACCGGCTCCGCCGGCGGCTCGTCGGACGACGCCGACGCCGCGCCGCTCGCCTCGACCGCCGACATCCCCGAGGGCGGGGGCAAGGTCTTCGCCGACCGCAAGGTCGTCGTCACCCAGCCGACGGCGGGCGAGTTCAAGGCCTTCTCCGCTACCTGCACCCACCAGGGGTGCGCGGTGAAGAGCGTTGCCGACGGGGTCATCAACTGCCCCTGCCACAACAGCGACTTCTCCATCGCCGACGGCAGTGTGAAGGGCGGCCCGGCGACCAAACCGCTGCCCGCGGTGGAGATCACCGTCAGCGGGGATTCGATCACCCTCGCCTGAACCGGCCGCGCCGGGTACGACATGAGAGAAGAGGGGACCGTATGACCGCCACGCAGCGCCGGGGCCGGAAGATCATGATGACGCCCGGAGAGCTGGACGATTTCCTCACCGTCCAGCGCACCTGCCGGGTCGCCACGGTGTCCGCCGACGGTACTCCGCACGTGAGCACGCTCTGGTTCGCCTGGGACGGCACCTCACTCTGGCTCTACTCCGTGGTGCGCAGCAGGCGCTGGACGGATCTGCGGCGCGACCCCCGGGTGGCGATCGTGGTCGACACGGGCGAGGAGTACGACGAGCTGCGCGGGGCGGAGCTGTCCGGGCGGGTGGAGTTCGTGGGCGAGATACCGCGCACCGGTGAGCTGCGCGCGGAACTCGACGTGCCCGAGACGCTGTTCTCCCGCAAGAACTTCGGCCTGGACGAGATGCCCCACGACGGTCGGCACGCCTGGCTGCGCCTGACCCCCGAGAAGACGGTGTCCTGGGACTTCAGGAAGCTGTCGACGCTGCCGTAGGAGGCGTGGGGCTCGCCCCGGTCGCCCCGACGCGCTCCCCCGCCGCCCGCAGTGCCCGCACCGCCGCCCGGATCGACGGGCGGCGGTCCGCGTCCGCGCGCCAGACCACGAAGACATGCCGTCGCACGCGCTGCCGGAGCGGGACGGTCACCACCCCGTCGGGCAGGGGGTTGCGGCCCAGCAGCGGGGCGATGCAGACACCGAGCCCCGCCGCGACCAGGCCGAGCTGGGTGTGACTCTCGGCGGCGCGGTGGCCGACGATCGGCTCGATGCCCTTGGAGCGCAGGGTGAACATCAGCCACTCGTGGCAGAACTCGCCCTCGCCCCAGGTGATCCACTCGTCCTCGGCGAACTCGGCGAGGTCCACCTCCTGGTTGCCGGCCAGCCGGTGCCCGATCGGCAGCGCCACATCGGCCGGGTCGTCGAGCAGCAGCGCCTTGACCAGCCCGTCGGGCAGCGGCATGGGCTTGTTGTACCAGTCGAGTACGACGGCGAGATCGAGATCCCCGCGCACCACTCCCCGGATGCCCTGCTCCGGTTCCAGCTCGCGGGAGCGCACGCGGAGCGCGGGATGCCGGTCACGCAGGTCCGCCAGCGCGACCGGGAACAGCCCCCGCGCGGCGGTCGGGAACGCCGAGACCCGCAGCTCGCCCGCGACCTGACCGCGCTGCGCCTCCAGATCGGACTGGGCGAGCTCGACCTGGGAGAGAATGCGCGCGGCGTGCTCCGCGAGCAGCCTGCCCGCGTCCGTGAGCCGGACACCGCGCCCGTTCTTGGCGAGCAGTCGCTGGCCGACCTCACGTTCCAGCTTGGACATCTGCTGCGAGACGGCGGAGGTCGTGATGTGCAGCCCCGCGGCCGCACCGCTGACGGAACCGTGCCGGGCGAGGGCATCGAGGGTGCGCAGGCGCTCCAGGTTCAACATGTAAGTGATGCTACGAGATACTGCGTGCGAAATCTGGATTGTGCTACGAGAATGCGTGCCGCATCGTTGCGTCCATGAGCAGCGTCACCGCGACCACCAGCACCCCGGGCCCGGTCGGCCCCGCCCCGGAAAGCGCCCGCCCCCGTCTGGACTGGCGGCTGCGTTTCGGCGCGCTGTCCCTCATCTGGGGCTTCAGCTTCCTCCTCATCAAGGTCGGCACCCAGGGCTACGCCCCCTTTCAGGTCACCCTCGGACGACTGGCCCTCGGGACTGCTGTCCTCGCGGTCGTCATGGCGGTACGCCGGGAGCGGCTCCCGCGCGGTGCGCGCACGTGGGGCCACCTCGCGATCGCCGGCTTCCTGCTGAACGCGCTGCCCTTCTCGCTGTTCGCCTTCGCGGAGCTGACCATCCCGTCCACGCTGGCCGGCATCTGCAACGCGACCTCGCCGCTGTGGGGCATGGCGCTGTCGATGGTGGCGCTGTCCGAGGACCGGCCGACCCGGGTGCGGGTGGCGGGGCTCGGCCTGGGATTCCTCGGAGTGCTGACCGTGCTGGGCGCCTGGCAGGGCTTCGAGGGTCTGGACGCCCGTGGCACCACGCTCGCGCTGTTGGGATCTCTGAGCTACCCCGTCGGCTGGATCTACGTGCGCCGCACCCTGGCCGGCAACAGCCACTCGAACCTTTCCCTGACCGGCGGCCAGTTGCTGCTCGCCACGGGCCAACTCGCCGTCGTGACACCGCTGTTCACCGATCTCCCGACCGCCTTCGCCGTCGGACCGCTGCTGGCGATCACCGCGCTGGGCACGCTCGGCACGGGTCTGGCCTTTCTCATCCAGTACGGCCTGGTCGCCGAGGTCGGCCCCACGACCGGCCAGATGGTCACATACTTCGTCCCGGTGATCGCCGCCGCGGCCGGCATCGTGCTCCTCGGCGAGACCCTGACCTGGTCCACTCCGGTGGGCGCGGCCGTCGTGCTGGCGGGTGCGGCACTGACGCAGATGAGGCCGAAACGACAGACGTAGCCGCCACGGCGGCACTGCCTTCCGATGAGCGGGCATACCGGCGCCGGGGCCACACGCCCCGCCGGGAATCGCCCTCACCGGCGACGGCACCGGGGAAGGCAGCCCGACGTGCCCCGGCGGCCGGGGCGCTGCGGGGGAGGCCAGGTTCGCCCGGATCCCCGGCTCTGCCGGGGGACGGCCGGGTCCGCGTCCGAAACACGGTGCGGCGGATCGGGGCGGTGCGGGGCACTTGGGAGGGGAACGCCGCTGTCGGCGGGATGGTGGATACCGGGAACCGCTCGCGGCAAGTGTGGCGTTCGTACCGGACGTTCGGCCGTTTGACGCGGGGCCTGCCATGCCGCCTGGGCCGACGTCGTCGCGGTGGTCCGGCCGGCCGGTGCCGCGGTACCGGCTCCGGCGGGGATCCGCCGCGGACGTGGCTTCGCCGCGCACCGCCGAGCCTGCGGCGGCCGCCCCTCCCCGCGCGTGGTGGCGATGCAGGCCCCGGGGGACCGCGCCGGCCGGTCATCCCCTCGCCACACCTCAGACGTACGTCCGTGTCGGCTCCCCGGCACGGCCGACGGCTGCGGCAATCGCGTCGGCCAAGGGTTCGATCTCGTTGTCGGTCAGTGTCGAGACGGTGACGCGGATGCCCGGCGGTGCGCTCATCCGGAAACGGGCGCCGGGGGCCACCGCCCAGCCGGCGTGCAGCAGCCGGGCGACGGCGCCGGTCTCGTCGGGGACCGGTACCCACACGTTCATGCCGGTGCGCCCGTGCCCCGTGATCCCGCGCCGGGCCAACGCCCCGATCAGCGCGTCCCGGCGCCGCCCGTAGCACGCCGCCACGGCCGCCGGATCCAGCGCGCCGTCGCTCCACAGCCGCACCACCGCGCGCTGGACGATCCGGCTGACCCAGCCGGGCCCGAGCCGCTGCCGGCCGCGCACCCGGTCGAGGGTGACCGCGTCCCCCGTGAGCACCGCGAGCCGCAGGTCGGGACCGTACGCCTTGGCCGCCGAGCGCACGAGGGCCCACCTTCGGGTGGCCCCCGCGAGGGGGTGGAGCGGGAGGTCGACGATGTGGTGCCCGTGGTCGTCCTCGATCAGCAGCGTCCCCGGGTGATCGGCGAGCACCGCCCGCAGCACACGCGCACGCGTGTCGCTCAGCGCGGCGCCGGTCGGGTTCTGTGCGCGGTCGGTGACGATCAGAGCGCGTGCGCCGGCCGCCAGTGCCGTGCGTACGTCGTCGGGGAGTGGCCCCTCGTCGTCGACGCCGACGGGAACGGTCCGCAGGCCGAGCGCCGGGACCAGGTCCAGCAGACTCCCCCACCCGGGGTCCTCCACGGCGACCCCGTCCCCGGGTCTGAGATGCGCCGTGAGCACCCGCTCGATGGCGTCGAGGGCGCCCGACGCGACGGCGACGGGGCCGTCGGGCACGCCGTCGGCGTCCAGCCCGGCCCGGGCCAGACGTGCCAGCTCCGGCTCGACCGGTGCATGCCCGTACAGCACCGGCTCCCGGTCGCCCTGCCCGGCCGCCGCCGCGAACGCCCCGGCAAGCGCGGGCAGCAGCGCCGGGTCCGGGTTGCCCTCGGACAGGTCCCGCACGCCCGGCGGCACCTCCACCCGCATGACGTCGCGCGCCGTGGTGGCCGGCTTGGGCCGCACGCGGCTGCCTCGCCGGCCCGCGGTCTCGATGACCCCGCGCTCGCGCAGGGTGCGGTACGCGGCCGCGACGGTGTTCGGGTTGACCCCGAGCCGCTCCGCCAACTCCCGCATAGGGGGCAGCAGTTCACCCGGCCGCAGCTCCCCTTCACCCACCGCGCGCTCGATGCTCCCGGAAATGTCCGCTGCGCGCCGCCCACTGATCCGATACTCTCCTAGCACAAAGTTGATTATGCACTAGTGCAATGGAGAGCGCCATGCAGGGGACCCAGCCACCACAGCAGCGGCCCGCCTACCCGCCCACCGAGCGCACCGTCCCCACCCGCTCCGCCGACCGCGCCGCGTACGACAAGGAACTGGTGCACGCGATACTCGACGAGGGCTACGTATGCCACCTCGGCTTCGTCCGGGACGGCGCGCCGGTGGTACTGCCCACGCTGTACGGCCGGATCGGTGAGGTCCTCTACGTCCACGGCTCGACCGGCTCGCGCCCCCTGCGCGCGGCGGGCCAGGCCGACCCAGGCCTCCCGGTCTGCCTGACCGTCACCCACGTCGACGGGCTGGTGCTGGCCCGCTCGGCCTTCCACCACTCGGTCAACTACCGCTCCGTGGTGGTGCACGGCGTCGCGTACGACGTGACCGACCCGGAGGAGAAGCGGCAGGCGCTCGACGCCCTGGTCGACCATGTCGTACCAGGGCGATCCGCCGACTCCCGGCCGGCCGACAAGAAGGAGCTGGCCGCCACCGCGGTGATCCGCCTCGACCTGGCCGAGGTCTCCGCCAAGCTCCGCACCGGCGGCGTGAACGACGAGCCCGAGGACCTCTCCCTCCCCCACTGGGCCGGTGTCGTTCCCCTGCGCAAGGGCTACGGCACCCCGCTCGCCGACCCGGGCCTGGCCCCCGGCACCGCGCTGCCCGGCTACCTGGCGGCCCTGTGACGCTGATCCACCCCTGGGACGCACCCCGCGACGACCCGTGGCAGCGGTGGCCGGCCACGCACGACTTCGGCCAGCTCGCGGTCAACGGCCCGCCGGGCGAACCGCCGTACGTCCAGCCGCTGCACCTCGCGTTCGACGCCGAGCGCGGCGAGGCGGTCACCCGCCTGGCCCGGCCCACCCCGCTCTGGCACGCCATCGAAGCGCATCCGGACGTCCTCCTGAGCGTGGTCGACGACTACGTCCACGTCCCCTGGCAGGCGGAGCCCGGTACACCGCCGGAGCACGGCGTGCCGACGGGCCTTTACGCCGCCGTCCAGCTGCGGTGCCGCGCCCACGTCGTGGACGATCCGGCGCAGAAGGCCGCTCTGGTGAACCGTCAGACGGACCACTTCCGGCCGGAAGGCGGCTCCGCGCGGGCGACGGCGCGCGTGACGCTGAGGCACGCGCGCATGTCCTGAGCCGGCGAACGCCCTGACCCGAGGGCCCTCCCGCCTCCGGGAGGGCCCTTTGCCGTCACACGGGTACGGCAGCCGGCTCCCCCTTGCGGGCCCGGGCACCCCGTGCCTCGCCCACCGCGAGCCCCGCCACCGAGCCCAGCATCAGCAGGGTGCCGGCGACCGTGGCCGCGGTCAGCCGCTCACCGAGCAGGGCCACCGCGAGCACCGTCGCACTCACCGGCTCCAGCAGCATGATCACGGACACGGTGGCCGACCGTACGACGGCGGCACCGGCGAAGTAGAGGCCGTACGCGAGCGCCGTCGGTACGGAGGCGACGTACGCCAGGAGGCACAACAGCACGCCGGGCGCCTCGGTGTGCGGCAGCAGCCCCTCGACCGCGGCGAACGGCAACAGCACCAGGCTGGTGACGGCGAACGCCCCCATGGTCGCACCGGAGGAGTCCACCGCGCCGTCGCGTCCCCACCAGCGGGTGAGCAGGGTCATCGCCGAGTATCCGGCCGCGGACACCAGGGCGAGCAGGACGCCCCACGGGTCCACGGTCGTCTCCCCGCCGCCGAGGACGAGCACCACGAGCCCGGTCAGCGCGCCCGCGACGGCGGCCACTCCGCCGCGCCCCAGTCGCTCCCCCAGGATCAGCCGGGCGCCGAGTGCGATCAGTACGGGTCCGGCGCCGAGGGTGACGACAGTGGCCACGGCGAGTCCCGTGGCGGAGACGGCCGCGAAGTAGGCGGTCTGGAAGACCGCGAGACCGACCCCGGTGGCCCCGGCCCGCAGCACCCGGCGGCCGAGCGGCTCGGGGGCGGCGCTCCGCACGCCCCGCGACAGGGCCCGTACCGCCAGCAGCAGCACCAGCCCGAGGGCACAGCGCCAGAAGGACAGGGAGACGGGCCCCATGTCACTGGTCCGGTAGACCAGCGAGGCGGCCGCGCCCGCGGTGCCCCAGGCGGCACCGGCGACGATCAGATAGAGCAGGCCTCGCCCGATGGGCAGGCCGGAGACGGCGTTCGACACGTGTTCTCTCCGCAGATACACGCACCACACGCGACGGCGTGGGCGCGGAAGTTCGGGAAAGGATCCCGGTTCAGACCCGGTGAGGGCCGGTACGGCGGGATCCTCGGACTTCGTCTGCGGGCAGCACCGTTACGCCCGACGGCCGGCCGGGCGGATGTACCGGAGAGCCCGCCTCAGGCGGCCGGAGGCGGAAGAACGAGTGCTCGCGCATGCATGAGCAGCACCTTATGCGGTCGTTCCGGGCGTGGACAACTCCCGTTCGGGTCCGCCGCCGGCCACCGGCTTCCCGGAGCCCTTCGCCGGGGCCGAGGACTGGGCGATGAAGGCGCCCGTGAGGACGACCGCGCCGCCCACGATCTGCGGAGCCGAGAGATGCTCGCCCAGCAGGACCCAGGCGAGGACGGTGGCGATGACCGCCTCCAGGCAGGCCACGACACCGGCGACCTGCGGCGAGAGCCGGCGTACCGACACGACCCCGGTGATGTACGCGACGACCGTGGCGACGAGGACGATCCAGCCCAGCAGCACGAAGGCGGCGACCGGGGTGCCGTCCATCTCCGCCCTGCCGGTGAGCACGGACCAGTCCATGGACCAGGGACGGGCGACGGCGGTCAGGACGGCCGCGCCGATCAGCAGCCCGTAGGCGATCACGCCGAGCGGGTCGGGGGCCTCCTCGCCGTCGCTGCCCTGGTCGGACAGCACGAAGTAGCCGACCTGGCAGCAGGCGGCGCCGAGCGCCAGCAGCAGTCCGAGGACGTCGAAGCCGAGGCCCGACCACACCTCCACGACACAGGCGAGCCCGCCCACTGCGAGGACGACACCGACCGCGGCGGCGCGGGTCACCGGCCGCCGCTGCACGAACCGCACCCAGCCGAGCACGAGCACGGGCGCCAGATACTCGACCAGCAGTGCGACACCGACGGGGATGCGGGAGATCGCGGCGAAGTAGCAGGCCTGGACGCCGGCCACGGCGAACAGGCCGAATCCGGCGAGCAGCCCCGGCCTGCTGCGGATCAGCCCCCGGTGGCGCACCGCCAGCGGCAGCATGATGAGCGCCGCGCCCGCCACACGCAGCCATACGACGTGGAGCGGGTCGAGGCCCGCCTCGATCAACGGCTTGGCCGCCACACCGGATCCCCCGAACGCCACGGCGGACAGGAGGGCGAGACTGAGCCCGATGCCCTTTCCATGGTGGCTCCGGGAACTGACTGAGGTAGGCACCGGCACATGATGACAGGCACCGACAGGAGCGTCACCCCCTATGACACCTGTCTCACCGACTGGACGGCGCCTCCAGCCGGCCGGACAGTTCCCGGGGGTCGATTCCGGCACGCCGGAGTACCTCGACGGCGCGTGCCTGCGGGTCCGCGACGATGGCCGCGAGCAGGTCCGTACCGCACGCCGGGCCTTCTCCCCTGCGGGCGGCACGTTCCTGGGCGTACTCCATGCAGCCCGCCGCCAGCGGGGAGAAGCCCGCGGCCTCCGCCACCACGGGGAAGCCTCCGGAGTCCTCCACCGCGCCCTGCCAGCGCAGGCCGTAGCCGATGCTGCGCTGGACGAGATAGCCGAGCAGCCGCGCGATCCGGGGTCCCTCGCCGAGGACGGCCCTCACCTCGGGGTCGGACTCCAGCAGCGAGTGCAGCAGATGCGCGGTGTCGATCTGCTGGTCCCCGTCCCGGAGCGCCCTGCGGCGGGCACCGGCGACCACCGCTGCCAGTTCCGCGCCGAGCCCGGCATCGCCGTCCGCGCGATGGATGCCCTGCTCCTGAAGCCCGCAGGTCTGCTGCCGGGGGATATGGGGTTGCACATTCCCTACCTCATCAGTCCCGCGAGCCCGGGGCATCCCCGGCGGGAAGCATCTTCGCGTCCCACGGGAAGTGGACTCCCCCGGCCACGATCTCCTCCTTGCGAAGGAGATCAGGGCGTTTTCCCCGAGGAGCGCGCGCCGGTTTGCGTCACGCCCCCATCACGTCCCACCCGCCGCGTCAGTCCTCGTCTGCCAGGATCAGGTACAGCTTCTTGCGGGCCTCGTTGATGACGGTGATGGCCTTCTCCCGCTGCCCCTTGCTGCCGGTCTTCCAGACCTGGCCGAAGGCTTCCATCAGCCCGAAGCCGGCCTGCCGGATCTCACTCAGCGCCTCCCAGTCGACCCCGCGTGAGGCCTCCTCCCAGGGGACCTCGGAGCCCTCCTCGGCCGCCGCACGGCCGGCCTCGGTGAGGGAGAACAGCTTCTTGCCGCCCTCCGACTCGCTGACGATCAGCCCCTCGTCCTCCAGTAGCTGAAGGGTGGGGTACACCGAGCCGGGGCTGGGCTTCCACGCCCCGCCGCTGCGCTCGGCGATCTCCTGGATCATCTCGTAGCCGTGCATGGGACGGTCCTTCAGCAGGGCCAGGATCGAGGCCCGCACGTCACCGCGCCGCGCCCTTCCCCTCGGCCCCCCGCGCCCTCGGCCGCCCCAGGGGCCGCCGTGACCGAATCCCTGACCGAAGGGGCCACCCGGACCGCCCGGGCCTCCCGGACCGAAGGGACCGAACGCCGCACGCAACCTGTCGAAGTCGCCCCGGGCGCCCCGCGAGCCGCCGTGACCGTGTCCGTGCTCGTGTCCGTGGGTGTGCATCGCCACCACTCCATTCCATCGTTGATCTGTCGCGATGTCTCAACGATATATCGGCTACGCGCGACCGACAACCCTCCCCGGCGGGTGAGGCATCCCGCAGCAGGTCCAGGACCCGCCGATTGGCCTTGGCCCGCCGCTTCACGGCACCCGTACGGTCGGGGCATGCGGATGCGAATCGTGGATGCCTTCACCGACCGGCCCTTCACCGGCAACCCCGCCGGGGTACTGCTCCTGGACGCCTTCCCGGACGACGACCGGCTGCAGAACGTCGCCCTGGAGATCAACCACGCCGAGACCGCCTTCGCCCACCCGCTGCCCGGCGGCGGCGATGCCGACTGGGTGCTGCGCTGGTTCACCCCCGCCACCGAGGTGGCGATGTGCGGCCACGCGACGCTGGCCACCGCGCACGTCCTGCACACCACCGGCGCACACCGGGGACCGGTGCGGTTCGCCACCCGCAGCGGCGTGCTCATCGCCACCCCCGGCGAGGACGGCGCCGTCACCCTGGACTTCCCCACGGCACCGCTCACCCCGGCCGACGTCCCCGTGGGCGTCACGGAAGCACTCGGAGCCCGGCCGATCACGGCGTTCGACACCGGCCCGAACATCGGGGACCTGCTGGTCGAGGTCGAGGACGAGCGGACCGTGCACGCCCTGAGGCCCGACCTCAAAGCACTCGCCGCCTACTCCGAGCGCGGTGTGATCGTCACCGCCCGCGCCGAGAACCGGGCCCTCGGCTACGACTTCGTCTCCCGCTGCTTCTTCCCCAACGTCGGCATCGACGAGGACCCGGTCACCGGCAGCGCGCACACCGCGCTGGCCCCCTACTGGTCCGGGCGCCTGGGCCGCTCCGTCCTCACCGGCCTCCAGGCCTCGCCGCGCTCCGGCCGCGTCCGCACCGAGGTGCGCGGCGAGCGCACCCTGCTGAGCGGACGGGCCGTGACGGTCATCGAGGGCGAGCTGCTGGTCTGAGCCCGGCACGACAGGAGGGCGTACGGCACGGCCGTACGCCCCCTGTCCGCCGGTTCACGCCGTCGGCAGCCAGTCCACCTTGCCGGCCAGCAGCGCGTAACCCACGAACGCCCCGATGTCGAGCAGCGTGTGTGCGACCACCAGCGGCCCGACACGGCCCCAGCGCCGGTACAGGTACACGAACACCACGCCCATGACCATGTTCCCGACGAAGCCGCCGATGCCCTGGTAGAGGTGGTACGAGCCGCGCAGCAGCGAACTGCCCGCCATCGCGGCGCCCGGGGACCAGCCCAGCTGGTTGAGGCGGCGCAGCAGATAGGCGAGGACGATGACTTCTTCGACGATCGAGTTCTGCAGGGCCGAGAGGATCAGCACCGGGTACTTCCACCACACCTCGGGCAGCGCCTCCGGCACCACGGTGAGGTTGAAGCCGAGCCCGCGCGCGGCCAGGTAGAAGGCGATGCCGCTGCTGCCGATGACCGCCGCGACCGCGGCTCCGCGGCCGAGGTCGAACCAGGGACGGGTGCGGTCGAAACCGAGGACGCGCAGCCCCGCGCCCTCGCGCAGCAGGAAGTGCGCGACCAGTGCGACGGGTACGAGCGCCGTGGTGATCCCGAACAGCTGCCAGGCCAGGTCCAGCCAGGGACGGCCCGGCGCGGCCGAGGCGTTGAGGGTGGCCGCCTGGTCCTTGAGCCCGCCCGGCCTGGTGACCGAGCCGACAAAGCTGATCACCGCGGACACTCCGCTCGCGCCGAGCGACAGCGCGAGCACCAGCAGTGTCTCGTTGCGGAGCGTCGTCCGCGACAGCCTCCGCTCGGGAAGGGAATCGGCCCCCGGGCCCGCCTCCGCCTGCACACCTGCCTCCACATCACCGATCGGTCCGATCAAGTATGGGGGCAGTGGCCGCGGGCCCGGCCGGGGGGCCGCCGCACGGTCAGCCCGTGGGCACCGGTTCCGGCAGTCCCACCGGCCAGGCGTGCACGGGATCTCCCCGTTCCGTCAGTTCGCGGTAGCGGCGGGTGGTGGCGGCCAGGGCGGCCTCGCGGGTGAGACCCAGGTCGAGGGCCCGGTGGAAGGTCGCGGCCTGCCAGGTCGCGCCGTTCACCCGGCGTCGGCACCGCTCCTCGATCACCCCGAGGTACAGATCGCGGTCGGCGGGCTCGATCCCCCACGCGTCCAGTCCGACCTCGGCGAGCGGCAGCAGTTCGTCCCGTACGAGGGTGACCGCGTCCACCTCGCCCAGACCGCCGAGACGGCCACGCCGGGGCCAGGTGAAGCGGGCGTCGATGCCGTACTTGCAGGCGGCGTCGAAGTTGGCGGCGGCGGCCTCGAAGGGCAGCCGGGTCCACACCGGGCGGCTTTCCTCGGCGAGGGCGCGGACGACTCCGTAGTAGAAGGCCGCGTTGGCGATGACGTCGGTGACGGTGGGCCCCGCGGGCAGCACGCGGTTCTCCACGCGCAGGTGGGGGACGCCCTCGGCAATGCCGTAGACAGGGCGGTTCCAGCGGTAGACGGTGCCGTTGTGCAGGACGAGTTCGGCGAGCGAGGGGACGCCGCCCCGGTCCAGCACCTCGAGCGGGTCCTCGTCGTCGCAGATGGGCAGCAGGGCCGGGTAGTAGCGCAGATTCTCCTCGAAGAGGTCGAACGCCGACGTGACCCACCGCTCCCCGAACCAGGTGCGCGGCCGCACTCCCTGTGCCTGGAGCTCGGGCGGGCGGGTGTCGGTGGACTGCTGGAACAGCGGGGGCCGCGACTCGCGCCACAGTTCCCGGCCGAACAGGAACGGCGAGTTGGCGCCGACGGCGACTTGCGCGGCGGCGACGGTCTGGGCCGCGTTCCACACCCCGGCGAAGCGTTCCGGGGTGACTTGGAGGTGCAGCTGCACCGAGGTGCAGGCGGCTTCGGGAGCGATCGACTTCGAGGTGCAACTGAGTCGCTCCACCCCGTCGATGTCGAGGGTGAAGTCCTCACCGCGCGCGGCCACGATCTGGTCGTTGAGCAAGGCGTAACGGTCGACGTCGGAGAGGTTGGAGGAAACCAGGTCGTCCCGGTCCAGTGTCGGCAGGATGCCGATCATCACGATGCCCGCGTCCACCTCACCGGCTTTCCGGTCGGCATAGGCGAGCGAGGTGCGCAGTTCCTCGTCGAGCTGGTCGAATACCCGGCCACCCAAACGATGAGGAGCGATGTTCACTTCCAGATTGAACATCGCGAGTTCCGTCTGGAAGTCCCGGCTGGCGATCCGCTCGAGGACTTGCGCATTCAACATTTTCGGCATGCCGTCGGCGCCCGCGAGATTCAATTCGATCTCCAGCCCCATGAGGTTCCTGGGGCGGTCGAACCGCTTCTCCGCCAGGAGTCGCTCCAGGCCCGTCAGGCAGCTGCGGAGCTTCTCGCGGTAGCGCTGACGATCGGACAGGTCGAACTGGCCTGCCACGACCTTCTCCCCCATCGCAGCGTCCCTCCTCGGATGGGCGGACCGAAGATCGGCCGCCGGGGTCCCGGTCCACAAGGGAGGATGCCCCGCGGATGCGATCGATAACGTCCCGGACGGGTCCGTCAGCCGCTAGTCTGGTCGATAGTGACCAGTGGCACATTCACGGGGCATGGCACACAACGCGTGGGGCACATCGGATGCGATCTCGTGAAAAACGCCGACGAGAATTGGCCGACCGCTTCGCGGTCGTTATCCGAGGTCACCGATGTGCACCCGGTCTGGAATCGGGATTATTTTCGCGTTTCACCGGCCAGAAGTACCCTTGTTCGCCGGATCGAAAACAGCTACCCGAAACATCGTCTGAACACGCGTCGTATAAACTTCGCCCACAAGGCAGAAGGTTGGCGCCCACGGTCGAGCGATCCAGCCGAGAGGTGGCGTGCAGCACTCCACACCCCCGTCTCTCGCGCCCAGACCCGGCCCCTGCCTCTCTGACCTTCGCGAGCTGACAGCGCCGTCCGCCACGCCCCGCCCTCGCGCAACCGTGCCTTCGAATGAGAGGCGACCCACCATGCCGCTGCATGTCCCCCCGGCTCCCGCGCCCGCACTGCGTTCCGTCCTCACCGCACTCTCCTCACCGACCGCGGTCCGCGAGGCGCGGACTCCCTCCCTGCTCGGCACCCAGGGCCCCGCCGCACCCGAGCTCCCCCTTCCCGTGCACGTCCTGGACCGGATCACCGTCGACGGCGGTACCGCGACGCGACTGGCCGGGTGGCGTTTCCTGATCCGCAGCGGCGATCGTGCGGTGGCCGCCGCGGACACCGTGCTCACCGCCGACGGCTGGGCGTTCTCCCGCTTCTTCGAGGGCCCGTACATCGCGTCCACCGAGTTGGCACTGCGTCAGGCCGAGGCCATGTCACAGCCGTACCAGCCCCGGCTGCTGTCGGTGCCCGGCCTCTACATGCTGGCGCTGTGGCTGCACGGCGATCCCACCGCGGACGGCGCCATCGGCCACCCGGCCGCCACCGATCTGCTCGTTCCGCTCGCCCCGGCACCGCCCGGCATCGCCGCCCACCGCCCGCACCGGGTCACCGATCTGCTGCCGGTGCTGACCCACCGGGTCACCCCGACCCGCCTGCTCGGCTCGCCGGCCTGAGAGTCCCGCGCACCCCGCCGCCCGGCACCCCGGGCGGCGGGGTGCGCGCATGTGGACTAGCCCCATTCGGCCACGGCGAACCACCCGAAGTGACAGTGCAGTTGAGGTGAACCGTCCATGCGGGGGATGCGTCATCAACCTGTGAGGAACGGTGCCGCGAAATCCCTGCGGATCGTCGTCCGTGGGGCAACACTGGTGTCCGACCGACTTATCACGACGGGGGACGGTCATGAACGAAGCTTCACGCCGCGGAACTGCAACAACAGCCGACTCACAGGTCACCACAGAGCGAGAGATCCCACCCATGTGCCAGCACCAGACCCCGTGCCCCTCAGCCGACTCCGCCGACCGGGAATCCGCCCGTCTCGTGGCGCACCACCCGGAGCAGGGCTGGAGCCTGCTGTGCAACGGTGTCGTGCTCTTCGAGGACACCGGCGAACTCCTGCCCGACGGTCGGATCATCGCCCCGCAGCGCTCCCGGGACGCCAGCCTGACCACCGCCTGAGCACGGCGAGGCGGACGGGGCCGCCCGGCAGAACAGGGGCCGGACCGCAGGATCTCCTGTGAACCGGCCCCGACGCGTGTCCGGGGTGGATCACTCACCGTAGTCGCCCTGGGGCACCGCGGGATCGGCATGATCGCCGGGCCGGCGCCGCTGCTCCGTTCCCGCGCGCGGCTCGATGGTTACCGGGCGGAACTCGAGGCGCGGACGTTCACGTTCCGCTCGACGCATCGCTCGTCGTCCCCGGCGACGTCAAGCCGGAGTCCGGCTTCGCGGGCCGCAACACCCCTGCTGGACCATCCCCGGCCGCCGACCGCGCTGTTCGCGGCCGGCGACCGGATGGCGCTGGGGGCGATCGAAGCGCTGCCGGCCGTGGGCTCAGGGTGCCGGAGGACATGAGCGTGGTCGGCTTCGACGACCTTCCGGAAGTGCGCTGGTCGGCTGACCGGACGCCCACCGGGGTCACCCGGGACCCTGTCGCCCCTGCCCCGCGGCGACCCCGGCCCGCGCCTTATCGTGACCGGCATGCAGTCCTACACGATCGGCCAGGCAGCGAGACTGCTCGGAGTGAGCCCGGACACCGCCCGCCGCTGGGCGGACGCGGGGCGCATCACCACCCACCGCGACGACGGCGGACGACGGCTCGTCGACGGACGGGATCTCGCCGCGTTCTCCGTCGAGCTCGCCAGGTCGGGCACCACCGAGGAGGACACTCCGTACACCTCCGCCCGCAACGCCTTCCCCGGCATTGTCACGGCGATCAAGCTCGGCGATGTCGCCGCGCAGGTCGAGATCCAGGCCGGTCCGCACCGCCTCGTCTCCCTGCTCACCCGCGAGGCCGTCGAGGAACTGGGCCTGGAGGTCGGCGTGGAGGCCATCGCCCGGGTGAAGTCGACCAGCGTCCATATCGACCGCACCTGAACGGGCACGCATGCCCGGGTGAGTGCACATGCGAGCCTCTGTGCACACCACACCTTGCTCATGCGACGGAATAGTGGTCTTCCTCCTGGCAGATGCGCCAGTATGCTCGATGTGCCGGAGGGGCTCTGCGGGCTCTTCCCCGACCCACCGAGGGAGTCCCCGAGATGATCCGTTCCCCGCGACGGACACACGCGCCCCGTCGGGTCGTCGGCGCCGGAGCCATCGCCGTGGTCGCGTTGAGCGCCTGCTCCTCATCCGGCTCGGACCCCTCCTCGGCAGCGGAGGGGGAGAGTGTCACCGGCACGGTCACCGTCTTCGCGGCCGCCTCGCTGAAGGAGAGCTTCACGGAGCTGGGCGAGCGGTTCGAGACGGCACACCCGGGGACCGAGGTCACCTTCAACTTCAGCGGCAGCGACTCCCTGGCGGCCGCCATCGACAACGGCGCCCCGGCCGATGTCTTCGCGGCGGCCAGCGCGGAGACGATGGACCGCGTCGCGGACGAGGGTCACACGGCGGGCAGCCCCAGCACGTTCGTCCGCAACCGACTGCAGATCGCCACCGTGCCGGGCAACCCCCACGGGATCGGCTCCCTCAACGATCTGACCGCATCCGGTCTGAAGGTCGTGCTGTGCGACCGGACGGTCCCCTGCGGCGCCGCCGCACGGACCGCGCTCACGGCGGGCGGCGTCGAACTGACACCCGTCTCCTACGAGCAGGACGTCAAGAGCGCCGTGACGAAGGTCGAACTCAAGGAGGCCGACGCGGCCGTCGTGTACCGCACGGATGTGCGCGCGGCCGGTGACAAGGTGGAGGGCGTGGAATTCCCCGAGTCCGCCGAAGCGGTCAACAACTACCCGATCGCCCGGCTCGAGAACGCCCCGAACCCGTCGGCGGCGAGGGCGTTCGTGGAGTTGGTGACGTCTCCGCAGGGCCAGAAGGTGCTGGCAGGGGCGGGATTCCTGAAGCCGTGACCACTGGTCGGGAAGCTCCCCGGAAGGCACGCCCCCGCCTGCCCGGGCGCGGTGTCCCCCTCGCCCTCCTCGCGCCCGCCCTGCTGGGCCTGGCGTTCCTTCTGGTGCCTCTCCTCGCCCTGCTCCTACGTGCTCCCTGGCGCAGTCTCCCCGGGCAGCTGACCAGCCCCGAGGTGTGGGAGGCGCTGCGTCTGTCGCTGTTCTGCGCCACGACGGCGACCGCGCTGAGCCTGGTCATCGGCGTCCCACTGGCCTGGCTGCTGGCCCGTACGGACTTCCCCGGCCGGGGTCTGGTCCGCGCCCTGGTGACGCTCCCGCTGGTCCTCCCCCCGGTGGTGGGCGGTGTCGCCCTGCTGCTGGCGCTCGGCCGCAACGGGGTCGTGGGCCAGTGGCTGGACGCGTGGTTCGGCGTCACCCTGCCGTTCACCACCGCGGGCGTGGTCCTCGCCGAGACGTTCGTGGCGATGCCGTTCCTCGTGATCAGCGTCGAGGGAACACTGCGGGCCGCCGATCCGCGCTATGAGGAGGCGGCCACCACCCTGGGCGCCTCCCGCTTCACGGCGTTCCGCCGCGTCACCCTGCCACTGATCGCTCCGGGTATCGCGGCCGGTGCCGTACTGGCCTGGGCGCGGGCACTCGGGGAGTTCGGCGCGACGATCACCTTCGCCGGCAACTTTCCCGGCCGCACCCAGACCATGCCGCTCGCGGTCTATCTCGCCCTGCAGAACGACCCGGCTGCCGCGATCGCCCTCAGTCTGGTCCTGCTCGCGGTCTCCATCGCCGTACTGGCCGGGCTGCGGGACCGCTGGATGAGGACCGTCTGACGATCATGCCGAAGAAGCCCGAGAAGATGACCGGCCCGGCGCGCACCGGAGCCGGAGCCGGAGCCGCCGCCGAAGGGCTGGACGCGCGGCTCGTCGTCGACCGCGGCTCCTTCCGCCTGGACATCGCGCTGACCGCCGCACCCGGCGACGTCGTCGCCCTGCTGGGCCCCAACGGCGCCGGCAAGACCACCGCCCTGCGCGCCCTGGCGGGCCTCGCTCCGCTCACCGCTGGCCATCTCCGGCTGGACGGCGCGGACCTGCACCGGACGCCGCCGGAGTCGCGCCCGGTGGGCGTCGTCTTCCAGGACTATCTGCTCTTTCCGCACCTGACCGCCCTCGACAACGTGGCCTTCGGACCGCGCTGCCGGGGCACCGGCAAGGCGGCGGCCCGCGCCGAGGCCGCGGAGTGGCTGGACCGGATGGGCCTGGCCGAGCATGCCGGCGCCAAGCCCCGGCGCCTGTCCGGTGGCCAGGCCCAGCGCGTGGCCCTCGCCCGCGCCCTGGCCACCCGCCCCCGGCTGCTGCTCCTGGACGAACCCCTCGCCGCCCTGGACGCCCGCACCCGGCTGGAGGTGCGCGCCCGGCTCCGCCGTCATCTGGCCGCCTTCGAGGCCGTCGCCGTCCTGGTCACGCACGACCCGCTGGACGCCATGGTGCTCGCCGGCCGTCTGGTGGTCGTGGAACACGGCCGGATCGTGCAGGAGGGCACACCGTCCGAGATCGCCCGGCACCCGCGCACCGAGTACATCGCCCAGCTGGTCGGGCTCAACCTGTACCGCGGGCGGGCCGAGGGCCACACCGTGCGGCTCGACGCGGGGCCCGCCGTCAGCACCACGGAGAACCTCTCCGGGCCCGCCTTCGTGGCGTTCCCACCCGGCGCGGTGACCCTGTACCGGGACCGGCCGACCGGCTCCAGCGCCCGCAACCTCTGGCAGTGCGCGGTCGCCGGGCTGGAGACCCACGGGGACCAGATCCGCGCGGAACTCACCGGCGAGCTGTCCCTGGCCGCCGACCTCACCACGGTCGCCGCGGCCGAACTCGACCTCCATCCGGGCGCGCCGGTCTGGGCCGCGGTCAAGGCGGCGCAGACACACGCGTACCCGGCGTGAGGTCTCGCCCCGACGTGATGAAGGGCCCCGGGGGGGGGGGGGGGGGGGGGGGGGGGGGGGGGGGGTGGGGGGGGGGGGGGGGGGGGGGTGTGGGGGGGGTGGGGGGGGGGGAGGACTCCTCGGAA